>DATBPT010000111.1:0-5393 GCA_036561205.1 Solirubrobacterales bacterium | reverse complement strand
CTCGTGACCACCGGGGACGATCCTCCGCCGGCCGAGGTTCGCCGGATCGTGATCGGGGTCGTGATCCCGGCGCTCGAGGCCGAGGTGCGCGCGATCCGGGCGCTCGGCGAGCCCGCGGGCGACGAGCGCCAGGTGGCCGCGATCATCGCCGCGACCGAGCGCGGGATCGCCGAGATCCGCACTGACCCGGTGGCCGTGCTCGACGGCCCGCCGCCGGGCCTGCGCGAGGCGGCGCGGCTCTCGCGTGCCTATGGGTCGCACGAATGTGGCGTCCCTCAGGGCTGAGTCCGCTAGGGTGCCGCGTCCTCGAACCGACCCGCTGGGAGACATTTCGATGCGAAGCCGTTTGCTGATCCCGCTCGCCCTGACCGCCGTCCTCGGCGCCGTCGCCGTCGCCGGTTGCGGTGGTGACGACGAGACCGCCTCGACCAGCGCCTCGGGGGCCAACGGCATCGACGGGCCCGCGCTCACGGAGGCGGAGTTCGCCACCCAGGGGAACGCGATCTGCGCCGCCGGCAACAAGGAGCTCGACGCGGCCGCCAACGAGGTGTTCACCGGCCAGAAGCCGACCGACGCCCAGCTTCAGCAGTACGCGGACATCGCCGTGCCCTCGATCCAGGGTCAGATCGACGCGGTCCGGGCCCTGCCGGCGCCCGAGTCGATAGCCGACCAGGTCGGCACCTTCCTCGACGATGCGCAGAGCGCCCTCGACGAGGTCGAGGCCGATCCCTCGCTGCTCGCGGCGAGCGACGCCGACGACCCGTTCGCCGACGTCAACCAGCAAGCCGACGACCTCGGCTTGACCGAGTGCGGGAGCTGATCCAGCCGCGCTCGGCGTAACGAAATCCATCGCGCCCTGACTGAGGGGCGGGATGGAGATCTCGTTCGAGAACCTGCTGATCGTCGTTGCGGCCGGCTTCTCGGCGCCGCTGCTGCTCGGCCTCGTCCCCGGGCTGCGACTGCCGTCGGTCGTGCTCGAGATCGTGATCGGGATCCTGATCGGCCCGGCGGTGCTCGGCTGGGTCGAGATCGACGAGCCGGTCGAGGTCATGGCCCTGGTCGGGCTCGCCTTCCTGCTCTTCCTCGCCGGGCTCGAGATCGACCTGGCGGCGCTGCGCGGCAAGCTCCTGCGCGCCGCCTCGCTGGGCTTCGTCGTCTCGCTCGCGCTCGCAGTCCTAGCCGGGCTCGTCCTCGACCTCGCCGGGATCGCCGAGGAGCCCCTGCTGATCGCGATCATCCTCGCCTCGACCTCGCTCGGGGTGATCGTGCCGGTGCTTCAGGACTCGGGCGAGACCTCCTCGCGCTTCGGCCAGCTGGTGATCGCCGCCGCCTCGATCGCCGACTTCGCCTCGGTGCTGCTGCTGACGCTGCTGTTCTCGGGCGAGTCGAGCGGGATCGGCGCGAAGCTGATCCTGATCGGGCTGTTCGTGCTCGTGATCGCCGCGGTCGCGATCGGCGTCATGGAGGCGGAGCGCTCGCGGCGGATCTCCGCCGCCCTGGTCAGGTTGCAGGACACGAGCGCCCAGATCCGCGTTCGCGGCGCCTTCGTGCTCCTGATCGGCATGGTCGCCCTCGCCGAGCAGCTCGGACTCGAGCTGATCCTCGGCGCCTTCGCCGCCGGCGCGATCCTCAACCAGCTCGACATGGACCAGGGCATGACCCATCCGGAGTTCCGCAAGAAGCTCGCCGCGGTCGGATTCGGGGTGTTCATCCCCGTCTTCTTCGTCGCCAGCGGGGTCCGATTCGACCTCGACGCGCTCTTCGGCTCGAGCACGGCGATCGCCTCGATTCCGGCCTTCGTCGCGGCGTTGGTCTTCGCCCGTGGCCTGCCGGCCCTGCTCTACCGCGGCCAGCTCGAGCGCCGGCAGGTGATCGCCGCCGGCCTGCTGCAGGCGACCTCGCTGCCGTTCATCGTCGCCGCGACCCAGATTGGCCAGGACCTGGGCCTGATCGGTGCCGCGACATCGGCCGGCTTCATCGCCGCCGGCCTGGTGACGGTGCTCGTGTTCCCGATTACGGCGCTGGGTTTGCTGCGGGGGCGGGAGGCGACTCCGGCTCACTGAGAGGCGGCGGTGGTGCGGGCGCTTACGGGGCTGGGTGAGGGGTCCTGGTGCGGAAGGGTTGTCTTCGACTCAGCCGTAACTCCGCACGCATCCGGCGAATCGCGACGGATGCGGAACTAAGGCTGTATACGAGCCGCTACTTCGCACTCGTCTCCTCGCAGGCGACCAGCGCGGAGTTATGGCGGTGCGATCGCGAGGGGACCCCTTACCCAGCCCAATCCCGGCCGCGTCTCGCCCCTTGGCCTAGGCAGCGAGACGTCCGCCGACGAACTGGACCATCCCGCTGAGACGCCGGTGGATCCCGGTGAAGCCGCGTTGCTCGAGCGCCGCGACGATCTCGTCGCCCTCGAAGATCCGCATTCCGCTGGCCCGCTCGAGCACCGGCTTCAGCGGCTTCAGGGTCAGCTCGCGGCGCACCGAGGTCATCAGCGCGATCCGGCCGCCGGGCTTGAGCACGCGCCGCATCTCGTCGAGCGCCGCGAACGGTTCCGGGAACAGGTGCAAGGCGGCGAAGCAGCAGCTGGCGTCGAAGCTCGCGTCGCGGAACGGCAGCGCCGTCGCATCGCCGCGAATCAGGGTCAGGTTGGGCGAGCCGGAGCGGCGCAGCTCCTCGCCTCCGCGCTCGAGCATCGTCCGCGAGGCATCGATGCCGACCGCGAGGCCGTCCGGCCGGACCGCCCTGGCGAACTCGCGGGTGAAGTTGCCGGGACCGCAGGCGACGTCGAGGACGAAATCGCCCTCGCCGAGCCCGAGCAGCAGGCGGGCGATCCTGATCTCCTCGGCCATCCCGGGCCCGGTGACGCCCTTGAACACGCGCCCCAGTGCGGGCCGCCAGTAACGCTCATAGATCGCGGGCACGAGGCGGGTGACCATCAGGTCCTGAGTCGGGCCGGTCGAGTCGAGCTCGCGCTCGAGCAGGTCGAGATAGCCGGCATCGTTGAGCCCGCGCTCGGCCGCGAGCGCGGCCGCCCGCTCGGTGAGCAGCGCGGTCGTGCGCTCGAGCGCTCCCGGCGGAGCGTCGGTGGTCATCCCGGACCGCGGGGATCGCCGGAGTGGCGCGCGAGCTCGGTCAGCCGCTGGATCTGGCGCTCACCCTCGACCCGGGCGGGGTCGTCGGCGGGCAACGGCGCGATCAGCCGCTCGATCCGGTTGCGGATCTGGAGCGCGAAATGGGGGGTGGAGGGACCGGCGAGCGCGCGTACATCCTCGACCGTGATCTCGCGGCCGCTGAGTCGGTCGGGCCTCTCGCTCTCGCTCATCGGTTCTGGTCTGAATTCGGCTTCGGCTCGTTGGGCTGCGATTCCGGAACCCCCGGCGCCGGGCCCACGGTCGATCCGGCGCCGGACGTTACCGGGGCGACCTCGGCGAGCTCGTCGACCTCGGCCTGCAGGTCGACCGAGAGCGCCGAGGTGTCGCCGATCAGCCAGACGTGGTTGTAGAGGGCCCGGGTCGGATCGTCCTCGTAGCCGGGCTTGAGGTCGAGCAGGTAACCGTGCAGGGAGGCCGGCAGAGCGGCCGCATCGTCGGTGACCAGCAGCGGACCCCAGGTTCCGCTGGCCGAGAGCGGCGAGGCGACCGCCGCGTCGAGGGGCCGGTCGGTGTTGGTGATCACGAAGCCGTGGCCGGGGTCGTTGATGTCCCAGCCGAAGTCGCCATTGGCGTAGCGCGCGTAGGCGATCGCGTTCTCGACCGCGCCCTCGGCGCCGACCCGCTCGGCGCTCGGCGCGATGTGCTCGATCTCGTTCATCGTCTCGTCGCTGATCACCGACTCGGGCCCGAGCACGAACACCGGCACGCCGTCGTGACGGCGCAGGGCCTCGACCGTGGCGTCCGGGAGGGCGTCCTTCTGCGCGAACAGGACAGGGTCGCCCGATCGCGCCGCCCAACCCGCGGCCGGCATCGCATATGAGGGGGCATCGGAGCTGGCGATGACGATGTGGTCGGGGTTGCCGGCGAGGCGATCGCGGAGGCGATCGACGGCCGCCGCGAGCTCCGCCGGGCCGGTGCCATCGACCCCGAGCGTCTCGTAACCCTCGGGCGCGGCGGCGCTACCGATCACGAACAGCTGCCGGCCGGCCGTGGCAGCCGAGCCCTCGGGCGCCAGCTCGCGGACCGCTCCCGCGGTCAGCGGTGGCACCTCACCCGACGCGGTGACCAGCAGCGGGGCGTCGACGGGGTCGCCGGCCAGAGAGGATGCGGCGACCGCGGCAGGCCAGTCGCCGGCGTCGACGAGCGTGACCGCGTCCGGCCCGGTAACGCCGCCGGTCGAAGGGTGCACGGCGAGCGCCACCGCCGCCGCGTCGGCGATCGGGTCCGAGCCGGCGACCCTGGTCGTGTTCTTGGTCGCGAAGCTGGGGAAGCCGAGGTCCTCGGTGTCCTCGGGCACCGGCACCTCCGTGACCACGACCCGGGGAGCGGGTGGCGGCCCGCTCGCCGCCTGCTCGTCGCCACCGCTGCTCGCGAGGTACGCTCCCGCCGCGCCGGCCACCAGGACGACGACCAGGATCCCCGCCGCGGCCCGGCGGTGGCTTGCGAGCCAGTGGCCGATGTCGGAGAAGAAGTAGCGGATGCTGCCGAGCACGGGGGGCGCAAGGCTAGATCAATCATCCACCGGCGCTCGCCGGCCGCCGCTTCACGTATGCTTCAGGCCTATTGACTGACCAGTCAATCAGGACGGTTGACTGGACTCCAGGAGGTCGCCAGCGTGGATTTCGCACTGAACGAGGACCAGCTCCAGGTGAAGGCGAAGATGCGCAACTTCGCCCGCGACGTGATCAGGCCAGTGGCCGCCAAGCACGACGCAGAGGAGTCGACCCCCTGGGAGGTGATCAAGGCCGCCCGTGACCAAGGCCTGCACGGGATCGAGAACCTGCAGAGGATGGGGTCGGACCCCGACGGGATGTTCGGGATCATCGGCGCCGAGGAGTTTCACTGGGGCTGCGCCGGGATCGCGCTCGCGATCTCGGGCTCCGGGCTGGCGGCCGCGGGGTTGGCCGCCTCCGGGACACCGGAGCAGATCGCCCGCTGGGTGCCCGAGTGCTTCGGCGTCGGCGACGAGATCAAGCTCGGCGCCTACGCGGTCACCGAGGCCGGTGCCGGCTCCGACGTCAAGAGCATGAGGGCGACGGCGAAACGCGACGGCGACGAATGGGTCCTGAACGGGACCAAGGTCTTCATCACCAATGGCGGGATCGCCGACGTCCATGTCGTCGTCGCCAACACCGCGCCCGAGCTCGGCCACCGCGGCCAGGCCTCGTTCGTGGTCGAGAAGGGCACCCCGGGCCTGAGCCAGGGGAAGAAGGAGTCGAAGATCGGGATCCGCGCCTCGCA
>DATBPT010000110.1:0-6352 GCA_036561205.1 Solirubrobacterales bacterium | reverse complement strand
ATCCCCTCGGTGAACTCGAGCTCCATCCCGAAGGTCTGGCCCTCCTCGACGTTCACCACGCCGTCCTTGCCGACCTTCTCGATCGCGTCGGCGATGATGTTGCCGATCTCCTCGTCGGCAGCCGAGATCGCGGCGACGCGGGCGATCTGCTCCTTGCCACCGACCTCCTTCGACTGCTTGTCGCGCAGGTCGGCGACCACCTGGTCGACGGCCTTCTCGATTCCGCGGCGCAGAGCCAGCGGGTTGGCGCCGGCGGCCACGTTCTTGAGCCCGTGGCGGACGATCGTCTGCGCCAGCAGGGTCGCGGTCGTGGTCCCGTCACCGGCGACGTCGTTGGTCGCCGTGGCGACCTCGCGGACGAGCTGGGCGCCCTGATTGGCGAACACGTCCTCGATCTCGATCTCACGCGCGATCGTCACCCCGTCGTTGGTGATCGTCGGCGCGCCGAACTTCTTGTCCAGGACCACGTACCGCCCCTTGGGGCCGAGCGTGACCTTGACCGCGTTGGCGACGGCGTCGACGCCTTCCTGCAGCGCCGCGCGTGCCTCCGCGTCGTACTTGAGCTCCTTGTGAGCCATGTTTTCGTTCCTCCTTGTCTAAGTTGAGTGGGTCAGACGACCTTGGCGAGGACGTCGGACTCGCGCAGCACGAGCAGGTCATCGCCGTCGACCTTGATCTCGGTGCCGCCGTACTTGCTGTAGAGGACCTCGTCGCCCTCGGCGACGTCAAGCGGGATCCGCTTCTCTCCGTCCTCGTCCCAGGCACCGTCGCCGACCGCGATGACCGTGCCCTTCTGGGGCTTCTCCTTGGCTGTCTCGGGAAGGACGATGCCGCTCGCGGTCATCTCCTCCTCCTCGATCGCCTTGACGATCAAACGATCGCCGAGGGGCTTCAGATTCATTCCTGGTTACCTCCGTTGTGGGTTCTCGAAGTCTCGCTTGGCACTCTGCATATGAGAGTGCCAAACCACGACGAGGAGTGTAGCGCCCCTCGCTCGCCCTTCGGGTATCTAAGCCGTGAAGACTTAGATCCAAAGGCGTCAGTCCGAGGCCAGCAGGCGGACGCCGAGCAGCTCGGCGACCCCGGTGCCGCCGTTTCGCATCACCCAGTTGTGGTTCCACTCGAACACGGGTCGCAGCGCCGGGGCCATCGCGTTCATCCAGCGTTTCGTCGTGTGCACGTTCCACTCGTAGAGCACCGCGGTGACGCCGTCCTGCTCGAACAGGCGCCAACGGCCGGTGCCCTCGAGCTCACCGAAGGCGTCGGCCTCGATCATCCGCGGCTTCTCCACCGTCCTCGTCTTCGCCTCGAAGACGAGGTCGTAGGGCAGCTTCGAGCGCCAGGTGAGCCGCGAATGCGAGCCGACGCCGGTTTCGTCCCCGGGCTCGAGCTCGACCACGTCCTCGACCCCGCGCCACCAGGAAGGCCAGGCCTTCTGGTCGAAGATCGCTTCCCAGACCGGCGCGCGCGGCGACGCGAGCAACCAGGTGGTCAGGAAGCGGTAGTCGACGGGCATCTAGTTGCGCGAGGGCGGCTCGCCGTTGCCGAAGCCTGGCGGCGGCTCGTGCACGCGCGAGAAGCGGACCACGGTCACGGTCTCCTCGGGGTCGATCTCGCGGCCGTAGATCTGGCGCATGAAGCTGAGCGTCTCCTCGACCCGGCGGAACTCGGGGTTGTCGTGCTCGATGTCGCGCGGCGATAGGTCGCGCGCCTTCTTCACCTCGACGTCGTCGATCACGGCGGTGAAGATCTTCTCCCGCGGGCTGTGCTGGTGGCCGATCGTTACCCAGAGCAGCTGGCCGCGCTCGTACTTGCGCGACTTGTCGCCCAGCCGGATCGTCGCCGTCTTGCGACCGCGCTTGAGCTGGTCGGCAAATGCTGGGGAGAAGAAGTTGAGCGCGTAGAAACCGCGAGACATGCCGGCGCCAGCCTATCGCCTGAACAACGCGCCTCAGTAACGGCGCCTCAACGGCGGCGCACCTCCGCTTCGCCCTTCAGGCTCCGCGATCGGAGGCGGCGCACCTCCGCTTCGCCCTTCAGGCTCCGCGATCGGAGAACCCCTGCTCACCGACGAGGGGGACGAAGCGGCAGGGAGCGATCACGCGCTGCACGAGCCCGGCCTCGGTCGTGGTCAGGACCATGAGCACGTCCGCCCGCTGCTCGGCGACCGGCAGGACCATGCGGCCGCCGGGGGCGAGCTGGTCGAGCAGGCTCGGGGGCGGCGCCGGAGCCGAGGCGTGCACGGCGATCGCCTCGAACGGGGCCCGGTCGGCCGCCCCCAAGGTGCCGTCGCCGACCCGGATCTCGACCCGGCCATCACCCGCAGGCTCGAGCGCCGCAAGCCGCTCCCGGGCGCCGGCGGCGAGATCCTCGAAGCGCTCGATGCTGAGCACCTCCGCGGCGAGCCGGGCGAGGATCGCGGTCGAGTAGCCCGAGCCGGTGCCGATCTCGAGCACGCGCTCGGAGCCGGTCAGCTCCAGCGCCTCGCAGATCGCGGCGACGACCCAGGGCTGGGAGATCGTCTGCTCGTCGCCGATCGGCAGCGCCGAGTCGGCATAGGCCCGCCGCGCGAGACGCTCGGAGACAAAGCGCTCGCGCGGCACCGCGGCCATCGCCGCGAGCACACGCTCGTCCTCGATCCCGCGCCTGCGGAGCTGGCGCTCGACCATTCGCTTGCGGTGATGCTCGAAATCGATCAGAACGCTAGTGGTACACCTAGAAAATGTACGCGCGCAGGCGCCGGGGCTCGAGCACGGTCACCCGGCCGCGGCCGACGGCGACCACACCGGCGCGCTCGAGCGTGGCGAGAAAGCGGCTGACGCTCTCCCGCGAGGTGCCGGCGAGCTGCGCCAGGTCGGCCTGGGTCATGCGCACGGTGATCCCGCTGCGCTCGACCGGGATCGCCTCCTCGGCGATCAGCTGCGAGAGCACGCCCGCGACCCGGCTGGGGACCGTCTGGAAGGACTGGCGGGCGACGCGCTCGTTGGTCTCGCGCAGGCGGCGGGTGATCGCGACGATCAGCTTCGCGGCGATGTCGCCGTGGGCGGCGATCACGCGGCGAACGTCGGAGGCCGGCAGGGCGAGGAGCTCGGCGTCGCTGAGCGTCTCGACGCTCGCCGAGCGCGTCCCCCCGTCGAGCATCGCCAGCTCGCCGAAGATGTCGCCGGGGCCGAGCGTCGCGAGCGCGATCGCACGGCCGTCGGAGTGCTCGCGGGTGACCCGCAGATCGCCCTCGCGGACGATGTAGCAGGCGTCGGAGTGGTCGCCCTCGTGAAAGACGCGCACCCCCTTTGGGAACGAGCGCGGGACGGCGACCGAGGCGATCCGGTCGAGCTCGCTGCGCGACAGCTCCGCAAACAGCGGCACGCGCGTCAGTAGCTCTGCGGAATCCTCCCCCATCGGAGGGTGAAGTATCGCAAGAGCATCAGCCAGGGCGGTCGAGCTCGCCGGCGAAGGCGATCAGGCGGGAGAGGAAGGCATCCTCGCCCTCCCGATGGGGCCAGTGCCCGGCGCCGTCGACGATCAGCGCCTCCGAGCCCTGGCCGAGGAGCTCGGCGGTCCGCTCGAAGACGCTCGCCGCGATCAGGTCTACGGTGCCGCCGACGACGAGGCCGCGGGCCGCGGGCGGGCGCTTGAACTCGGGGGCCGGCCGCGGCGAGACGGCGCGGTAGTAGTCGAGCGCGCCGTTGAGCGCCCGGCTGTCGGCGAAGGCCGCCTTGACGTTGGCGAGGCTGCGGTCACGGGCGGGGCCCGCCCAGTTCGGCGCCCAGCGCCGGTAGAGGGTGTCGAGGTAGGCGAAGTCGCCGCGGCGCACTGCGCTCTCGGCCCATGGCATCTTCAGGGCGAGGAAGTGGCGCGCGGCCCAGAGCGTCGACGGGCCTCGCGGCAGCAGGGTCGGATGCGGGATCGCGATCGGGACGATCCCGCGCACCCGCTCGGGGTGAAACGTGGCCGCCCCATAGACGATCGCGGCGCCCCAGTCGTGGCCGACGAGGATCGCCTCGTCCTCGCCGAGGGCGTCGAGGAAGGCGATCGGGTCGGAGCCGATCGTGACCACGTCGTAGGGCCGGCCCTCGACGATCGTCTCGGGGTAATAGCCGCGCAGCCAGGGCCGTACCGCCCGGTAGCCGGCGTCCGCGAGCGCGGTCGCGGTCCGCTCGAAGCCGTGGGGCGTATCCGGGAAGCCGTGGAGGAGGAGGACCAAGGGGCCCGACCCCGCTTCGGCGAAGACGAACCTGCCGTCCTCGCTCGCGACCGTCGACCACTGCGCGCTCATCGGCGGGATCGTATGCGCCCGCGCCCGGGGCGCGCTTCGGCTAGGTCTGGCAGTTCGGGCACCAGTAGACGGTGCGGTTGTGGTCGCCCTGGCCGCGCGAATGGACCGGGCCGCCGCAGGCCGGACAGCCACCGCGATCGGCCCGGTAGACGCTGCGGGGGCGCCGGCCCTCGGCGATCGAGACGCGCATGATCCGTTCGCTCTCGGCGACCAGGCGCTCGAGCTCCGGGTCCGCGAGCGTGTCGACCGGCCGCCAGGGACTGATCCCGGCGGCGAAGCAGACCTCGGCCCGGATCGCATTGCCGAGCCCGGCGACGATCCGCTGGTCGAGCAGCGCGTCGCCGATCTCGCGCCCGGCGCCCTGCGCGCGCAGCCGCCTCGCCGCGCCGGCGACGTCGAAGCCCGGGCGCAGCGGGTCCGGCCCGAGTCGGGCGAGCGCCGGGTCGTTGCGGGCCCGCGACTCGCTGACGATGCGAAGCAGCTTGCCGCCCGTCTGCGAGCCGATCGCGCGCCCGGATGCGAGCCGCAACCACGGCTTCCCATAGGGCGGCCTGCCGTCGGCGGCAATCCGCCAGCGACCATTCATCCCCAGGTGGCTGTGGACGACGAGCCCGCTGGAGAAGCCGGCGAGCAGGTGCTTGCCGTAGGCCTCGGCGTACTCGAGCGTGCGGCCCTCGAGCTCGGCGGCGCGCCGGTACACGGGCGAGCGCGGGTTGGGCGCATCGGCGAGCTCCAATTCGCGACCGCCGAGCGCCGAGTTCAGGCGCCGGGCCACGAGGTGGATCGTGTCGCCCTCGGGCACCCGTCAGCCGGCGGCGACCAGGCGTCGCGGCTGGCGCGAGAAGCCGGCGGCGATGATCTGATCCTCGAGCCCCGAGCCGAACACCGGCTCGCCGTCCACGCGTTCGATCCCGAGCTTCGGGATCACCTTCTCGCGCGCCGCCTCGGCCAGCCGCGTGATCGCCTCGACCAGCTCCTCGCCCTCGAGCTCGACCAGCCTGACGATGCCCTTGCCGCCGCGCTCCACATAGACGATCGGGTTGCCGTCGCGAAGCAGGACGTAGGCGCCGGGAGTTCGTGCCGGCCGCCTGCCCTCGGCCCGCTTCGGCCAGCGCAGGGCTGCGCCGTAGGGCTGCGCCGGGTCCGTCGCGGCGAGGATCAGGTAGTCGTTGTCGCGCTGCGGCAGCCCGCGCAGGCGCTCGACCGCGCCGGCGAGGGCGAACTGGGCGCCACCGAGGCCTTCGACGAAGTAACCGCGCCTGGCGGTGCCGAGTATCTCCAGGTTCGAGAGCTCGCCGTAGAGGCTCGAGAAGCCGCCGGGAACACCCTCGGCGAGCACCGTCTCGCGGGTGACGATCCCGTACCGCTCCAGCATCAGCTCGGCCTGGGCGCGCAGACGCGGCCCCTCGGCCGGAGCGTTGCGGAACAGGGCTTCGGTCAGCGACCAGCGCCCGACGATCGCCTCCTGGGCGGGGGTCCGCCGCGAGGCGAAGCGCCGCGCCGGTCGCCGGTCGCGGCCGACGGCCGCCAGCCGCCGCGCGCGCAGCGGCGCGAAGCCGTCGTTGGTGACCTCACCGGCCCAGACCAGATCCCAGAGCGCCGCGTGCAGGTCCTCCTGCTCGTACTCGAGCTCGTTCACGAGGTCGAGCCAGAAGGAGGGCAGGGGGCCGAGCCGCTCGCGGATCGCGTCGTGGACCTCGCCCTCGGGTCGCTCCAGCTTCGCGTTCGACGGCGGCGGCCCGGCCAGGCGGACGTCCTCGCGGAAGTAGAGCGCCACGCGCCCGGTTCGCGCCAGCGCCCCGGCACCGATCCAGACGATCTCGCCGCTGGTGGTCAACTGGTCGAGCCAGGTCTGGCTGTACGTGCCGAGGCGGCGCGGGAGCACGTCGCGCTCCCACACCTCGGGGGTGAGCGCGATCCCCTGCAGCGGGATCAGCGCCTCCCGCAGGCGATCCGGGCCGGCACCGGCCGGGCGGTGCGCATCGACGTTCTGCCATGCGGGAAGGAAGCGGGCCAGCTCGGCGGGGTCGACGGCTTCGACCTCCTTGCGCAGCGCCGCGACGCTGGCGCGGCGCA
>DATBPT010000109.1:0-16895 GCA_036561205.1 Solirubrobacterales bacterium | reverse complement strand
TGATCAGGGCGCCGTCGTGCTCACTGCCCGGCAGCGCCAGGGCCGTGGGGTGAAATTGGCAGAGCTCGAGATCGGCAAGCTCGGCGCCGGCGGCGTGCGCTAGCACCGAGCCGGCGCCGATCGCCCCGCGCGGATTGGTGGTCCGCGACCAGAGCGCCGCGCCGCCGCCGGTGGTCAGCACGGTCGCGGGGCCGGCGAGCGAGCCGGCGTCGGTGATCACGCCGCCGCAGCGCCCGCCGTCGGCCCACAGGGCGACCGCGGAGACGCCCTCGAGCACCTCGATCCGCTCGTCCTCGGCCACCAGCTCGGCCAGCCGGGAGGTGATCGCCCGTCCGGTCTCGCTGCCTCCGGCGTGCACGATCCGGCGCGCCGAGTGGCCACCCTCGAGGCCGAGCGAGAGCTCGCCGGTCGGCTCGGTGTCGAAGCGAACGCCGCGCCTCATCAGCTGCTCGACGGCGGCCGGCGCCTCGCGGGTCAGCACCTCGACCGCGCCCGTGCGGCAGAGGCCGCGCCCCGCGGCAAGCGTGTCGGCGGCATGGCGTTCAGGCGAGTCGTCGGCCGCGAGCGCGGCGGCGAGGCCACCCTGGGCCCAGAAGCTGGAGCTCTCGGCGAGCGGCTTTCGCGAGACCAGGGTCGTGCGCGCGCCCAGCGCCGCCGTCTCCAGCGCAACATGGAGGCCGGCGGCGCCGCCGCCGACGACCACGACCTCTGCCTCACGGGAAGACGTCACCAGCGGGGTACGGTATCCGTGCGGCTTGGCGCTCTACTACTCCCACCCGTCCTCGCATCGTCACGACACCGGCGCGCACCCGGAGAACGCCGGCCGCCTGGTGGCGCTCGAGGCGGCGCTCGAGCGCGCCGGATGGCCGGACCTCGAGCGGGTGGAGGCGCCGGCGGCGACGCGCGAGCAGATCCTGCGCGTTCACGATCAGGCGCACTTCGAGGCGATCGAGGCGTTCTGCGCCGACGGCGGCGGCATGATCGACATGGACACGGTCGCCGGGGAGGAATCGTTCGACGCCGCCCTGCACGCAGCCGGAGGCGCGGCGGCGGCGGCCGAGCGCCTGCTGGGAGGCGACGGCGATGCCGCCTTCTGCGGCCTGCGACCGCCGGGCCATCACGCCGAGCGTGGTCGCGCGATGGGCTTCTGTCTGTTCAACAATGTCGCCGTCGCGGCAGCCCATGCGATCGAGGCCTGCGGCGCCGAGCGCGTGCTCGTGCTCGACTGGGACGTCCATCACGGCAACGGCACCGAGGCGATCTTCGCCGCCTCACCCGAGGTTCTCTACGCGAGCATCCACCAGTGGCCGCTCTATCCCGGGACCGGCGCCGCCGAGTACACGGGCGAGGGGCCGGGGGAGGGGTACACGGTCAACCTGCCGGTGCCGGCGGGCAGCGACAGTGAGCAATTCCTGGCTCTGGTCGAGCACGTGATCGTCCCGATCGCCCGCGCCTACGAGCCCGGCCTGATCGCGATCTCGGCCGGCTACGACGCCCATCGCGGCGACCCGCTGGCCTCGTGCGCGGTCGAGACCGAGGCCTACGGCGAGATGACCGCCGCGATCCGCGACGTCGCCGCCGAGCTCGGCGTCCCGGTCCTCGTCTGCCTCGAGGGCGGCTACTCGCCGCCGGCGCTCGCCGACTCGGTGCTCGCCACGCTGGCCGCGCTCGGCGACGATCGGGCGCCGCGAATCGCCTCGCTGGAGGCGGCCGAGCCGCACCGCTCGCGACTGCGCGAGCGCTGGCCGCTCTAGAGGACGCGCGCTACGGGACCAGGCCGTGCTTGACCTCGGCCAGGAAGGTTCGCGGGAAGCCGGGCACCTCGTTGAGTTGCTCGACGGAGGTGAAGCCGCCGTGCTCGTCGCGGTAGCGCAGGACGCGCTTGGCCTGGGTCACCGACATCCCGAGCTCGCGTAGGTCGTCGAACTCGGCGACGCTGAGGCTGAGCATGCCCTCGGGAACCTCGGCCGGCGGTAGCGGCTCAGGCTCCTCTTCCGGTTCGGGCTCCTCCTTCGCTTCTGGTTCGGGCTCGGTCTCCTCCTGGGCGGGCTCCTCGTCCTCGTCGGGCTCCGACTCCGGCTCCGGCGGTGCTTCGTCGCCGGGCTCGTTGGCGACCCAGGTCGGTGGCTCGAGCTCGGACTCGGCGACCTCACCCTCGGTCGTCGCGCCGCCGAGCTCTTCGGCCTCGGCGGCGAGCTCGGCGATCGAGGCGACAACCTCCGTCTGCGGCTCGGGCTCGGCGTCGGCGCTCGCCGGATCGTCTTTGGAGCTCTTCGGACGCAGGATCCCGGGCGCGCGCAGGCTCGTCCGGCGCCGGCGCGAGCGGCGCTTCGGCTTCTCCTCCGCGACCGCCGGCTCGGGCTCGGGCTCGGGCGGTTCAGCCGTCGTCTGCGCGCGCTCGGCGGCCTCCTCGGCACGTTCGCCGACGGCGCCGATCTTGCCCTCGATCTCCTGGAAGCGCTCCTCGCGCTCACGGGCGAGCTCGCGCCTCGAGCCGGCGTCGAGCTCGGTCGCCCGCTGCTCGGCGGCCGCGGCACGGACGTTCGCCTCCTCGAGGCGCCTGCGCGTAGCCGCCAGCTCACCCTCGATCGCCGCGGCCTTGCGCGTCGCCTCCTCGACTGCGTCTCGGACCTCGGCCTGGGCGCGGCGCTCGCCTTCCTTTCGCAGCGCCTCGGTCTGGGTTTTAAGCCACTTGGATGCCCCTGTGCGCACCTCGACCGCTGAGCGGGCGGCGACCTCCTCGGCCGCGCGGGCGCGCTCCGTCGCCTCCTGGAGGTCTCGCTCGGCCTCCGACAGGGACGTCGCCTTGCGGGCGCGCTCGGCCCCGAGCTCCGACGTGAGCTCGGCCTCGCGCTCTGCCGCCTTGCGAGCGACCAAATCGGCCTCGGCGCGCGCTTTGTCCGCGGCCTCGCCGCTCTCCTTGCGGGCCCGCTCGACTGCCTCGCGTCCGATCCGCTCGGCCTCGCTCTTCGCCTGCTCGGCAGCGGCCTGCGCCCGCTTCAGCTCCGCCTCGCGCTCGAGGACCCGGGCGTTTGCCTCCTCGGTGGCCTCGCGCTGGGCGCGCTTGCTCTCGTCCGCGATCCGTCGTTCGCTGCTCTCCTTCAGCCTCTGAGCCTCGCTCGCCAGCTCGCGCTCGGCGGCGCCGACACGTTCGGCCGCGGCCAGGGCTCGCTGCTCGATCTCGCGCAGACGGTCGTCGGAGGACTCGATGATCCGCGTCTTTTCCTCCCGCTCCTGCTCGAGCTCCTGGTCGCGCATCCGCAGCTCGGCCGCGAAGCGCTCCTCAGCGGCCTCTCGTGCAGCCTCGACCTCGACCCGCGTCCGCTCCTCGGCCTCGGCGCGGATGCGCTCGATCTCGGCGTCGGCGTGCTCCCTCGCCTCGGCAACGGCCCGCCGCTCGATCTCGCGGCGCGTCGTCTCGGCCGACTGCAGAGCCATCTCCTCGACCTCGCGCCGAGCCGCGTCGGTCGCCTCGCCCGCCCGCTGCTCGGCCTCGGCGCGAGCCGCGGCCTCGGCCTCCGCTCGCGCGGCGTCCGCCGCCTCGCGGACGCGCTCGTCGACGTCCGCCTGCAGGGTCTGGAGCTCGCGGCTGAGGTCAGCCGTCCGCGCCTCGACCTCGCGCTCGGCGTCCTCGCGCGCCCGTCGCTCGGCCTCGGCCTGGGCGCGCTTCGCCTCGGTCGCGCGGGCCTCGGCTTCCTGGAGCTGTCCGAGCGCCTCCTGGACGGCGGCGTCGGGCTCCGATGTCAGCGGTTGCGGGATCTCGGGGGCGGGGGGCGCGACGTGCTCCCCGTCCGCCGCGGCGAGCTCGGCGCGAAGACGCTCCTCGGTCTCGCTTCGCGCCTCCTCGACCGCCTTCGCCACGCGCTCGTCGGCTTCCTCGCGCGCCGCATCGAGCTGGTCTCGGAGCCACTTGGCCGCATCGGCCCGGGCTCGATCCTCCGCCTCGGTACGGAGTTGCTCGGCGTCCGCGACCGGGGGCTGGGACGGCTCCTCAGCGGCCTCGTCGGCCGGCGTCGAAGCCCGCTCGGCCTCGGCCTCGGCCGAAGCGATCCGCGCCTCGGCCTCGGCGGCGCGGCGCTCGGCGTCCTCGGCTCGGCGGGCGGCGTCGCTGGCGCGGCGCTCGGCATCGCCGAGCCGTCCCTCGATCACCTTCAGCTGGCCGGCGGCCTCGTCCTTGGCGCGCTCGAGGTCCTCCTCCAGCGCGAGGATCTCGTCCATCGCCCGCCCTTCGGCCTGCTCGGCCGCGGTCTGAGCGGCGATCTTGATCCGCTCCGCGGTCTCGCCGCTGCCGGGCGCGGGAGGTGGGCCGCTGCCGCTCTCGGCGGCCGCCTGCGGCGCGGGCTCGGGCTCGGGTGCGGGTCCGGACCCGGGTGGCGACCACGACTCGGCCACCGGCTCGGGCTCGGGTTCGCGCGCGGGCGCGGGCGCGGGCGGCGACCATGACTCGGCCGCCGGCTGTTCGAAGGTCTCGTCGGAGTCGTCGTCCTCGTCCGGTAGTGCCCAGTCCTCGGCATCCGATCCCGGCTCCTCCGTCCACGCCTCGGCCTCGCCCGGGGGGACGAATTCGTTCTTGCCCGGATCGAACGAGGCGTGGGGATCCTGTTCGGGATCCGGGGCGTCGTCCTCGCCCTCGGCGTCGCCGGCGTCGCCCTCCGGCTGCTCCTCCGAGTCCCGCTTGAAGATCCCGAATCGCCGCTTCGCCATCGGCGGCGGACTTTACGCAAGATCCGCTGCGTAGACGGCACACCGAGGTCTAGTCCCGTCGCTCCGCGGAGCGGACGATCCGCGCCAATGCAAGGCGCGAACAAAGGAGACCTCGTGAACGAATTCCTCGTATCCGTCCTCGCCCGCGTGGCGGTCGCCCGCGAGCGGCTGCTCGGCGCCGGCCGGGACCAGCGCGGTCAGGGCACGGTCGAGTACGTCGGCCTGATCCTGCTCGTCTCGATGCTGATGGTCGGCATGGTGGCGGCGATGAAGGGCTTCAACGGCACCTCCGGAACGGAGATCGCCGAGGTGATCATCGCCAAGATCAAGCAGGCGGTGAACGCGATCACCTTCAGGTGACCGCGGGTGGTTCCGCGGGACCGTGCAGCGGCGGTTCCGCGGAGCCCCCTTCCGCGCAGATCACAAACGCTCTACTCCGACAGCCCGGCGGCTTCGAGCTACCCGGCCGACTGTGTCTCGGGCGGATCTTCCTTGTGGCGCCTGGTGCGTCTGGTGGTCTGATGCTCCTCGCGCATCTTTATGAATCCGACGCCGAGTTGGCGCGCCACCTCGACCAGGATCCCAATGCCGGTCAGCACGTAGAAGGCCGTGAAAATCTTCATCGCCTCGTTGGTCAGCGTGAGGTCCGGATCGGCGATGCTCGACGTGGTCAGCGTGCAGACGGCGAAGTAGAAGCCGTCGAGCACGTTCCAGCCTTCGCCAAGCGAATAGGTGACCGTCCCGACCAATACGAGGGTGACCGCGGCGCCCACGATGGCGGCGAAGTTCTCTTCCTTCGCGGCGTGTTTCATCGCCCCGAGCGTGCGCTTGAGCATGGTTATGACGGACAGCACGCGTAAGGGTTCGGCTCGGTCGCGGAGGGTCCTGCGACATCGCCCGCGCCGTATCTCGCGTTGGCCGTGGCCTATCTGAGCAGCAGCAACTGCCCAGAACGGCTATCGGCGCCACCCAGCACTTACATCGCATCGTGAACGCGATCACCTTCCGCTGAGCGGACTACTGCGGCGCGCTGGCGGTGATCGCCCAGGTCGAGGCGGGGGCGATCACCGCGCCGTCGTCGGCGACGAAGTCGGCGAGCGCGTCGCGAAGGTCGGCGGCGATCGTCGGCCGGATCTCGTCGACGCGGCTGCCCCACATGCGCAGCAGCTCGGCCGCGGGGCCGAGCGCCATGTTGAAGGCGACCGCCTGGTCGAGGTCGTTGCCGATCTTGTACGGCAGGTCCTGGCGGGCGAGCGCGATCCGCTCGAAGCCGGCGTGCGTGAGCACATCGGTGACCGTGTCGGCGTTGGCCATCGAGAACGGCCCGGGGCCGCAGCGCGGGGCCTCGGACTCCTCCGGCTCGTCGAGGTAGGTGTCGACGATCCGCTCGGCCCGGTGCATGAACTCGTTGTCGAGCTTTCGCCGCCAGACGACCATGTTCAGCAGCCCGCCGGGAGCCAGGGCCGTGCGCACGTTGCGAAGCGCGGCCACCGGGTTGGCGAAGAACATCGTCCCCATGCGCGAGAAGGCGTAGTCGAAGGCCTGGTCGAAGCTCGTCGCCTCGACGTCGCTGGTGTCGTAGCTGACGTTCCGGATCCCGGCCGCCGCGGCCTCCTCGGTCGCGATCTCGATCATCCGCTCGGCGACGTCGACCCCATGGGCGTGACCGTCGGCGCCGACGATCGCGGCGAGGGCGACCGTGGTGTCGCCGAGGCCGCAGCCGATGTCGAGCACCCGGTTGCCGGGGCTGGGCGGGTTGGCCGCCATCGCCGCGTCGCCGTGAGCCGAGACGCCCTCGGCGACGATCTCGCGGAACTCGACCCAGACGTCGAACAGCGGTCCGTTCCAGGCCTCGGTGGCCTCGACGTTGTCCTCGACCTCGCGGATCGCGTCCCCCATCGTCGGCCGAGTCTACGCTCGCCGCGACCGCCGGTAAACCCTCGCGCGCGTCTGGCAGACTCGCCGCATGGCGCGCAGCTACGACCGCACAAATGCCGAGCACCGGCCGGTATCGATCGAGCCGGGCTTCATGCGCACCGCGACCGGCTCCTGCCTCTACACGCAGGGCGAGACGCGGGTGATCTGCACCGCCTCGGTCTCGACCAAGGTGCCGCGCTGGCTCGAGGGACAGGGCCGCGGCTGGGTCACCGCCGAGTACGCGATGCTGCCGGCCTCGACCGGGGAGCGCAAGGAGCGCGACTCGAAGAAGGGCCGCCCCGACGGGCGCTCGACCGAGATCCAGCGGCTGATCGGCAGGGCGCTGCGCGGCGTCGTCGACCTGACCGCGCTCCCGGACCGCTCGGTCTACATCGACTGCGACGTGCTCCAGGCCGACGGCGGCACCCGCTGCGCTTCGATCACCGGCGGCTACGTCGCCCTGCGGCTGGCGACCCAGAGCCTGCTCGGGAAGGGCGAGCTCGAGCGCGACCCGCTGACCGGCTCGGTCGCGGCGATCTCCTGCGGCGTCGTCGGCGGCGAGCTGCTCTGCGACCTCGACTACTCCGAGGACTCGACCGCCGAGGTTGACGCCAACATCGTCATGACCGGCGACGGCGGCCTGGTCGAGGTCCAGGCGACGGCGGAGCGCACGCCGGTCTCGCGCGCCTCGCTGAACGAGCTGCTCGAGCTCGCCGAGCCCTCGATCGCGGCCCTGCGTGAGGCCCAGGCCGAGGCCTCCGGCGGCCCGCTGCCGGGCTGATGGCGCCGGCGCCGGCGCGCCCGCGGCTGATCGTCGCGACCTGCAACGACCACAAGCTCCGCGAGCTCGCCGAGATCCTGACCGAGGTCGAGCTCGAGCCGCTACCCGAGGACGTCGTGCTGCCGCCCGAGACCGGGACCACCTTCGCCGACAATGCGCTGATCAAGGCGCGGACCACGCATTCGGCGACCGGCGCGCCGACGATCGCCGACGACTCGGGGATCTCGGTCACCGCGCTCGGCGGCAACCCGGGCGTCCACTCCGCCCGCTTCGCCGGCCCCGACGCCACCGACGAGCAGAACCTCGACCTGCTGATCTCGCAGATCGCCCGCCAGGAGGATCGCTCCGCCGCCTACGTCTGCGTGATCGCCCACATCGGCGCCGACGGTGACGAGCGCCTGTTCGAGGGTCGCTGCGAGGGCGAGCTGATCACGACGCCGCGCGGCAGCGGCGGCTTCGGCTACGACCCCGCCTTCGTCCCCGCCGACACCGGACCGGATGACGAGCGCACGATGGCCGAGCTCGAGCCGGACGAAAAGAACCCGATCAGCCATCGCGGCCGCGCCGCCAGGGCGCTCGCCGAGGCGCTCTGGCCACGGGAGTAGCAGCGCCGTGATCTCGACCAAGTCCGGCGCCGCCGGCCTCTCGATCGCCTCGAACGCGACCCTGATCGTGCTCAAGATCGTCGCCGGCGCGATCACCGGGTCGATCGCGATCCTCACCGAGGCGGTCCACTCGGCGATCGACCTGCTGGCCTCGATCGTCGCCTTCTTCAGCGTCCGCGCCGCCGACGAGCCGGCCGACCGCGAGCACCCCTACGGCCACGAGAAGCTCGAGAACCTGGCGGCGGCGATCGAGGGCATGCTGATCCTGGTCGGCGCCGGGATCATCATCTTCGAGGCCACCCGGAGGCTCGTCGTCGGCGCCGAGATCGAGGACCTCGGGGTCGGGATCGCGGTGATCGCCTTCTCCGCGGTCGCCAACGTCTGCGTCTCCGCCTTCCTCTACCGGCGGGCGAAGGCGCTCGAGTCGCCGGCGCTGGAGGGCGACGCCGCCCACCTGCGGACCGACGCGATGACCTCGGTCGGGGTGCTCGTCGGCCTGCTCCTGGTCGAGATCACCGGCGAGCCCGCCTTCGACGCGATCGCGGCGCTCGCCGTCGCCGGCGCGATCGTCGTCGCCGGAGTCAGGATCCTGACCCGCTCCGGCCGGGTGCTGGTCGACGAGTCGCTGCCCGCCGCCGAGCTCGATCAGGTCGAGGCTGTGATCGTCGCCCAGCGCCGGCGTTCGCCGGAGATCGCCGGCTACCACAAGCTCCGCGCCCGCGGTGCCGGCGCCCGCCGCTACATCGACCTCCATCTGCAGTTCCACGCCGGGACCACGCTCGAGCACGCGCACGAGGTCGCCCATACGGTCCGCGAGGCGATCGAGGCCGAGATCCCGCACTCCGAGGTGCTCATCCACACCGAGCCCGAGCAGTCCTACAGCCCTCCCGAGCAGGCGGCGAAGGGACCCTACCGAGCCGGTTAGAAGAGGTTGATCGCGGCCGAGAGGCCGACGGCCGAGACGACGATGCTGTAGCCGCTGTAGCCGCTGATTGCGAGCAGGATCGCGGCGATCGCGCAGACCGCGACGACCGCCAACCACGATGCTCGCTGCAGGGACACGGCGCTATTGTCGCCCAAGTGCCGGACTCCCGGAAAACCGCCCCTAGCGCGGCCGACGCCGAGGTTGCCGTCGCCCGTCTGACGGCGATGTCGGCCGACCTGCGCGGCTGCGTGATCCTCGACTCCGCGGGCGCCGCGCTCGCCGCCAGCGGCCCGATCGACGTCTGGTCCGAGGCCGGCCGCGGCCTGCTCGCCGCCGCCGACGCCGCCGCCGGCGAGCCCGTCAGCCACGTCCACGTCGGCACCGAGGACGGCGAGGCCTTCGCGGTTCGGGCGGACGGCTTCGCGCTCGTCGCCGCGGCCGAGCGCTTCACCCTCGCCGGGCTGCTGCTGTTCGACATCCGCGCCGTGTTGCGCGACCTCGCCCGCGGCCCAAACGCCGTCCCGGCGCGAACCGAGGCCGAGGCCGCCTGATGCCTGCGAAGCCCCACCGCGGCCTGCTCGACCGCGTCTCCGGCTACGCCGACGAGGCCTCGGCCTATCTGCGCCGGCGCCGGCTGACGAGGCGCCCGTTCGCGCGCGTGCACACCCCTGGCGGGCGCAGCGCCGCCTGCGGGCCCGAGACCGACGAGGGCCGCGAGCTCTTTCTCGCGGCCTCGCGGGTGATCGATGCGGCGCGCGACTGAGCGCCGCCCGCGTGCCGCCGCGACCGGCGTAGCGATCCTTTGCGTCGCCACCCTGGCGTTGGCCGTCGCCGGCTCCGACGGCTCGATCAAGCCGGGCTCGCTGGGGAGCAAGTGCGGCGTCTTCCCGCGACCGGGCAACGAGGTCGGCGCCGACTCGCCCTCGCTCGCCGACCAGCGCGCCTGGAACCAGGACATCTCGGGGGCGCCGGCCGACCCGCACTCCGACGCGATCATCGCCGGCCTGGACGGCGACCTGCACCCGGACTTCGGCTCGCCGCGCGAGTACGGGATCCCCTACAAGGTGGTCGGCAAGGGCGCCAAGCGGGTCAAGGTCAAGTTCACCGCCTACGGCGACGAGGCCGACCACGGCAAGTACCGGGTCCCGCTCAACGCCCCGGTCGAGGGCGGCGCGAACGCCGACGGCGACCGCCACGTGATCGTCTACGACAAGGCGCGCTGCAAGCTCTACGAGCTCTACCGCGGCTTCCCGCAGCAGCGCCAAAAGCGCTGGGATGCCGACGTCGGCGTGATCTGGGACCTGCGCAGCGCCGGCCTGCGCACCGACGGCTACACCTCCGCCGACGCCGCCGGGCTGCCGATCTTCCCCGGCCTGGTCCGCTACGACGAGGTCAAGTCCGGCCACATCGACCACGCGATCCGGGTCACCTTCGACACCACCCGCGACGGCTGGATCCACCCGGCTTCGCACTGCGCCGGCTCGACCCAGTCGGCCGACGCGCCGCCGATGGGGATGCGCTTCCGGCTCAAGGGTGGCTATGACATCTCGGGGATCACCGGCGAGGCGCGAGTGATCGCCGAGGCGCTGAAGCAGTACGGGTTCATCAACGCCGACAACGGCTCCAACTGGTACCTCCAGGGCAGCTCCGACCCGCGCTGGAACGACGAGAGCCTGAACCAACTCAAGGAGATCCCGGGCTCGGCATTCGAGGTCGTGCGCTCGCAGGCCGACGTCCAGCTCTGCTGATGGCCGACGAGACCTGGGAGCGGCGGCTGGCGGAGCTCTGGGAGTCGATCGACGCCCACGATCCCGACGAGTTCGTCGCCACGGTCGAGCACCTGGTCGCCGAGCTCCCCGCCGACGACCCGGTGGGCCCGTTCGAGCAGGGCTCGGCGTTCGACTCCACCGGGCATCCGCAGCGCGCCGTCGAGCGCTATCGCCAGGCGCTCGACCTCGGCCTCTCCGGCCCGCGCCGCCGCCAAGCCGTGATCCAGCTCGCGAGCTCGCTGCGAAACCTCGACCGGGCCGAGGAGAGCGTCGCCCTGCTGACCGCCGAGCTCGAGCGGGGCTCGGACGATCTCGACGACGCCGTCCGCGCCTTCCTAGCCCTGGCGCTGAGCAATCTCGGCCGCGACCGCGAGGCGGTCTCGGTCGCGCTCACCGCGCTTGCCCCGCATCTGACCCGCTACAACCGCTCGCTCGCGGCCTACGCGGACGAGCTCGCCGGACCGCCGGTCTAGATCACGATCACCGACCCCAACGTCACCGTGCGCTCCGGCGGCAGCTTGAAGTAGCCGACCGGGCTCGCCTCGTTCCGGGCGAGGGCGACGAAGAGGCGCTTTCGCCACATCGGCATCCCCGGCCCCGGCTCGGGCTCGAGCGTCACCCGGGAGAGGAAGTAGGAGGCGCGCTCGGCTTGGACCTCGACCTCGGTCGCCGCCGCTTCGACCAGGGTTACGGTCGCGGGGACGTCGGGCGGGTCCTGGAAGCCGAAGCGAGCGGTGACGTGGACGATGCCGTCGTCCTCGAAGCCGAGCGGGTCGACCACCAGCCGCTCGGCCTCGGGCACGTGCGGAGTCCTCGTCGTCTCGATCGAGAGGATCACGACCGCCTCGTGTACCGAGTGGGTCAGCTCGAGATTCGTACGCAGCGCCAGCGGCGTCGTCTCGCGGCGGGCGTTCAGATAGACGGCGGTCCCGGGGACGCGGGCGGCCGGCGGCTCGGCCGCGCGCAGTTCCTCGACGAACGACAACAGCGGCCCCTCCTCGGCGATCCGCGCCGCGGTCAGCTCCTCGGTGCCGCGCTTCCAGGTGTTGAGGACGACGAACACGAGTACGCCGATCCCGAGCGGGAACCAGCCGCCGTGCTCGATCTTGTTCACGTTCGCGCCCAGGAAGGCGAGGTCGACGGTGAGAAAGACCGCGGCGCCGAGCGCCGCGAGCCAGGTCGGCCGGCGCCAGAGGCTGCGAACGACGACCAGGAAGAGCAGCGTGTCGACGGTGATCGTGCCGGTGACGGCGACGCCGTAGGCCGCGGCGAGGTTGGTCGAGGAGCCGAAACCGAGCACGAGCGCGATCACCGCGGCCAGCAGCACCCAGTTGACGGCCGGGGCGTAGACCTGGCCGATCTCCTCGGCCGAGGTGTGGCGGATCGAGAGCCGCGGCAGGAAGTTGAGCCGCACCGCCTGGCGGGTGACCGAGAAGGCGCCCGAGATCACCGCCTGCGACGCGATCACGGTCGCCACCGTCGCCAGGACCACCATCGGCATCCGGCTCCATTCGGGGATCAGGAGGAAGAACGGGTTCGAGATCGAGGCCGGGTCGCCGACGATCAGCGATCCCTGGCCCATGTAGTTGAGGGTCAGCGCCGGGAAGACGACGAAGAACCAGGCGCGGGAGATCGGCCGCCGACCGAAGTGGCCCATGTCGGCGTAGAGGGCCTCGGCGCCGGTGATCGTGAGCACGATCGAGCCCAGCGAGATGAACGCGATCCCGGGGTGGGCGCTGAAGAACTCGACCCCGTAGCTGGGCGAGAGCGCCCGCAGGATCGCCGGATCGCCGGCGACCTGGCCGATGCCCGCGATCGCGATCACCGCGAACCAGACGCACATCACCGGCCCGAAGACGCGCCCGATCACGTGGGTGCCGAAGCGCTGGATCGCGAACAGGCCGACGAGGATGCCGATCGTCAGCGGCACGACCAGCGAGTCCATGCTCGGCTCGACCACCTCGAGCCCCTCGACCGCCGAGAGCACCGAGATCGCCGGCGTAATCATGCCGTCGCCGTAGAAGAGGGCGACGCCGAACATGCCGGCGACGATCAGCATCCACTTCACCCGTGGGTTGCGAAGCGGCGCCGTCTGCACCAGCGCGACCAGGGCCATGATCCCGCCCTCGCCCTGGTTGTCGGCGCGCATGATGAAGCCGACGAACTCGATCGAGACGATCAGCGTGATCGACCAGAAGACGAGCGAGATCACCCCGTAGACGTCGGTCTCGGTCGGCTTCACCGCGGCATGGTCGGCCGAGAACACGGTCTGCAGCGCGTACAGCGGGCTGGTGCCGATGTCGCCGAAGACGACCCCGAGCGCCCCCAACGTGAGCGCCGCGCCGCCGAGCTGGCGGACGCGGTGGGACCGGCGGTCCGTCGGGCGCTGCGGCGGCCCGGGCTCGTCGGCCGCCGTGTAGGGCGCGTCTCCGGGGGCGTCGGCGCCGGGCATCGGAGCTGGACCCTATGCCGAGGGAGATGCAGGCGAGGTACATTGCTGCCGAGGCTGGAAAGGAGACCGATGATCAAGGGGACGGGGATCGCCGCCGGGCTGGCGATTTGCGCGCTCGGCGCCTCGCCGGCGCTCGCCGCCGAGAGCTTCGACGTCGGCGGCGCCACCCACGACCGCGAGCATGGGACCGCGCGGCTGGTGGTCAGGGTCGATCAGCCGGGCAGGATCGCCGTCGGCGGTAACGGCGCCAAGCCGGCTGCGGTCGAGGCCGGCGCCGCCGGCAAGTTCTACGTCCCGATCCGGGCCCGGGGCCGCGCCCTGAAAAAGCTCGAGCAGACCGGCAAGGCGACCGTCCGCCCGACGATCACCTTCACCCCGACCGAGGGAACCCCCGAGAGCGAGGACGTCGCGGTCGGGCTCAAGCTGCGCCTCGACTGACTACGCGGCTTTGGCGCTCGCCGCCCGCTGCCCGCGCCTGCTCAGCACCCAGGCGATCGCGCCCGAGAGGACGTAGAGCAGCGACGCCCAGATGCAGGCGAACTTGAGCACCGCGGCGGCGAAGGCGAGCTGCGGCCAGGGCGAGGCGGGTGCGTCCCAGAGTGAGATCCCGAGCCCGAGGTTCTCGACGTAGTCGAAGCCGGCAGCGGCGAAGGCGACCCAGGCCATGCCGATCCCGACCGCCTCGCCGCGCGCCCGGCCGGCGCGCCGCCAGGCGCCGGCGACGGCGATGCAGCCGCCGGCGAGCGCCGCGGCGTAGATCAGCGGGTAGATCAGGTCGAAGGTCTGGATCCGCTTCGCGTTGTCGACCACGCCCTCGACCCGCCAGGTGGCGAGGATCTCGTCGGCGCGGTCGACCGAGCCGGCGAGCTCGAACTCGATGATCCCGTCGCCGGTCTCGTCCTCGTGCAGGGGCTTGACGATCAGCCCGCCGACGGTCGGGATCAGCGCCGCGACCGTGACGCAGGTGAGGGCCAGCCGCCGGCGTTGCCGCGGCCAGCGCTGAAACGGATGCCTCAGCTCGCGCGAGCGACTAAGCGCCGTCGCGGAGGGCAATGATCCCGCCGATCACGCCCAGGTAGGCGGTGCCGTCGGGGCCGAGCGCGAGCCCGGCGTAGTTGTTGTTGAAGAACAGCCCGGAGCCGGCGTACTGGCTCCAGGCCGTCTGGCCGCTGCTCCACTTGATCGCCGTCCAGTAATAGCCCTCGGCGGCCGCGTCGGGCGGCCGGGTGTAGGTGTAGATCAGCCCGGTCCTCGTCGACAGCTTCGGCACCACGGTCGGCGCCCGCGCGTCGCCGTTCGTCCACACCAGCTTGCAGCCAGAGAGGTTCTTCTTCACGTCCACACGGGCGAAGCCGGGCTCGGTGACGGCGCCGCTGTTGGGGCCGAACGGGTCCTGGTAGCCGTAGTTGTTCTCGACGATCAACGAGCGCCCGGCGGTCATGATCGAGTTCTCGGTCGCGCTCGCGCCGATGCCGAAGATCGGCTGCTTGCACAACGTCCGCTTCTCGCCGTGAAGCTTCGTGGCCGTCCGGTAGACGACCACGTTCATCGGGTCGGCGTTGTCGGTGATCGAGACCAGGCCGTTGTCCATCAGCGTCGGCGTCGTCCCCGAGCCGGCGTTGACCTGGCTCGGCTTCACGATCCCGGAGTTCGGATAGCCGGCTTTCCAGATCACCCTCGGGACGCCCTTCTTGTTGGCCTTGAACCTGTACATGCGCTTGTCGGAGACGATGTAGACCCCGTCCTCGCCGATCGCGAACGAGTTCTCGATCTCCTCGTTCATCGTCTTCACCTTGATCGCGCCGGTCTTCGGGTTCAGCGTCCCGACCTTGCCGTTGGCCTTCGAGACGAACCAGATCAGCCCGTTGAAGTCCGGCAGCGCCGAGGTGATCCGCTCGGTGTCCTCGTCGAGCACCCCGGTCAGGTCGTAGTCGGTCTCGAGCGTCAGCGTGTTGCCGTCGGCGCCCTCGTTGATCACGTAGACGTGGTCGGTCTTGGTCGGCACCCAGAGGCGGTCCTTGTTGTCGAGGAAGAAGTAGCCGCCCCCGGTGAAGTTTTGGTACTCCTTGGTCCCGGGCGTGTTCGGGGCGGTCGGCAGCGTGAACGACGAGATCACCTCGAGCGTGTTCGGGTCGATGATCCGCGCCTGGGGCGGGGCGAGCGTCGAGGGACAGACGCTGACCAGCCGGCCCTTGCTGTCGAAGGCGATCGAGCCGCAGAGCGAGGGGGCCGCCGCCGTCGAGCTGGCCTGCAGGTTGTTGCCGAGCGGCCCCGAGCGCTGGTAGGCGTCGGTCATCCAGCTGTCGTTGTGGATGTTGGAGTTCGGGTTCTTGGCCATGTAGGGGTTCTGGGGCGCGATCGTCGGGTCCTTGAGCTTGTGCTTGGTCGCCGCGGCACCGCTGAACGCGGGCAGCGACGGGGTGCCGGTGTCGAGGATCGGCAGCGCCGAGGCGCTCGCGGTGAAAGCGAAACACGCGATGGCGGTCAGCAGGGCGACGACGGGTACGCGCGCAGCAAACACAGGCTAAGTATCGCCGCCGGAGCCGAATCGCGCCATGATCGCGATTCATGGACGAGCGGATCGCAGCCCGCCGGCGCCGGCGTCGCCTCGCCGAGCGCCGCCGCCGAGCGGCGATCCGGCGCCGAAACTTCCTCCTCGGCGCCGCCGGGCTCTCCTTCCTGCTCGGGATCGCGATCGGCGCCGGCCATGCCGACAGCACCCAGGCCGGGCAGGGCTCCCAGCAAGCGACGGTCGAGGCCGCCCCGATCCCCGCCGACGTACCGACAGTCGACGACTTCCACAAGCCGGTGCCGATCCTCATGTACCACGCGATCTCGCCGGCGCCGCCCGATGCCGCGCTGCCGAACCTGTTCGTCCCCGAGGCCGAGTTCGAGGCGCAGATGAAGCTGCTCCACGAACAGGGCTACAACGGCGTCACCCTGGGCCAGGTCTTCGCCGCCTGGAACGACGGCGAGCCGATCGCCAAGAACCCGATCGTGATCTCGTTCGACGACGGCCTCCAGAGCCAGTACGCCGGCGCCCGGCCGATGCTCGAGCACCTCGGGTGGCCCGGCGTCCTCAACCTCGCGATCTCACACCTGGAGTCCGGCGACCTCACCGAGGACGAGGTCACCGACCTGATCGCCTCCGGCTGGGAACTGGACTCCCACACGTTCAGCCACGTCGATCTGACCCAGGACGGGGTGGACCTCACGCGCGAGATCGCCGACTCGCGCACCTACCTCCAGGACAAGTTCGGCGTCCCGGTCGACTTCTTCTGCTACCCGGCCGGCGACTACAACGACGACGTGATCGCGGCGGTCGAGGATGCCGGCTACCTCGGCGCGACCACCACCCACGACGGCCTCGCCTCTCCCGATCACCCCTACGAGCTACATCGAATCCGCGTCGAGCCCGGCGACGGCGCGGACGGGCTGGCGGCGAAGCTAGTGGCGGCTGCCTCCTGATTGTGCCGAAATACTGTAATACGGCTATACTGCATCGAGTCATGGAACCCCGGACCACCTTTGTCAGCGTGCAGAGGCGGGGCGTGATCAGCCTCCCCGCCGACCTGCGCGAGCGACACCACCTCAATGACCCCGGCGCCCAGGTTGAGCTGACCGAGCGCGCGGACGGAGTGATCGAGCTCCGCCCGAACGTGGCGATCCCGGCCGACCAGCGGTGGTTCTGGTCGGAGCGTTGGCAGAACATGGAGCGCGACGTTGAGCGCCATGTTGAGCG
>DATBPT010000108.1:0-1686 GCA_036561205.1 Solirubrobacterales bacterium | reverse complement strand
TCGCCGATCCGGGCGCCGTGGCCCCGGCGGTCGGCCTGCTCGCCGCCTCGGGCGAGCGCACCGCGGCGGCGCCGGACGAGTACGCCCTCGTGGTCGAGGCAGTGCGCGAGGGCTACCTGCTCCACTACGCCGACGATGCGGCCCGGGTCGTCCGCGGAGCCGACGGCGACCTCGCCCTGCTCGCCGGCGACTACCTATACGCGCTCGGGCTCGAGCGACTGGCGGCGATCGGCGACCTGACGGCGGTGCGCGAGCTCTCGGACCTGATCAGCCTCGCCGCCCAGGTACACGACGGCTCGCGGACGCCCGAGCGGGCGACGAGCGAGGCCGCGACCCTCTGGGTGGCCAGCGCGACGGCGATCGCCGCCGGTGCGAGCGACGCCCACGAGCAGGCCAAGGCGGATCTGCGAGCCGCGCTCGAGCCGGCTGCCGAGGCGCTCTGGGCCGCGGCCGCGGCGACCGCCGAAGCAGGCGGTTTTAGGCAGCCGTTAGAGGACGCTGCTGCTGGACTAGACTCCCGATCCGACCACCTCTCCTCACTTGGCTGACCAGGGTCACAAGAGCAAGCGGGGCCAGGACCCCGAGCAGGTCAAGCCTGCGGGTTACTTCGAGGGCGAGACGATGACGCGCCGGACGGTGTTCGGCCTCGGCGGCCAGGCGTTCGGCATCGTCGCCGTCAGCGCCGTGGCCCTGCCGACGATCGGATTCGCGCTGGCGCCGATCTTCGACCGCCCCGAGGAGACCTGGGAGGGGGTCGGCTCGCCCGACGACTACACCTCTGACACCTACCGCCAGGCGGTGATCACGATCGTCGACGGCGTCGGCGACTCGGGCAAGACCACGGTCTACATCCGCCGCGGCAGCACCGACCTCGGCGAGGATCCGGCGAGCTTCATCGCGATCTCGACCCGCTGCGCGCACCTCGGCTGCCCGGTCCGCTTCGTCCCCGCGGCCGGCAACTTCATCTGTCCCTGCCACGGCGGCGTCTATGACTTCGAGGGCCAGGTGATCGGCGGACCGCCGGTCCGGCCGCTCGACCGCTTCCAGACGCGGGTCACCGCCGGAACGCTCGAGGTCGGCCCCCGCTACAGCGTCACCTCCGACCTCGAGCCGGTCCGCGCCCGCGATCCCGGCGAGTACACGGGCGGGATCTGGGAGTACCTCTACCCGCCCCGATTCACCGTCCCGCCGCCTCCCTGATGCCGAAGCTCCCACAAGCGCTGCGCAAGCCCGCCAAGCCCGGCGAGCGAAGCAATGGCGGGCGCCGCAACGGCGGCAACGGCGGCGCCCCAGGAACCGAGGAGACGGACGGCTCGCCGGTCCTCGACAAGGTCAAGGAGGGCGGGATCGACGTCGTCGGCTGGGTCGACGAACGCACCGGAGCGACGCCGTTCCTCACCGGGATGCTGCTGCGCAAGGTGCCCAAGGGGACGAACTGGTTCTACACCCTGGGCTCGGCGACGCTGTTCGCGTTCGCGATGCAGGCGCTCACGGGCGTCTTCCTGGCGATGTTCTACACGCCCTCGTCGACCGAGGCCTACAACTCGATCACCCACCTGACCAACGACGTTTTCCTCGGCGAGTTCGTCCGCGGCCTGCACAAGTGGGGCGCGACGCTGATGATCGTCCTGATCTTCCTCCACATGGGCCGGACGTTCTTCTTCGGCGCCTACAAGTACCCGCGCG
>DATBPT010000107.1:0-8326 GCA_036561205.1 Solirubrobacterales bacterium | reverse complement strand
ACGGGATGGTCGCCGCCGCGAGCCAGTCGACGTCGCTCGACGCCAGCGGGACTGTCATGAGGTTGAGAAGCTCGTCGCTCATTTAGCGAGGGCGATTCTCACAGGAATGTGAGCCCCTCGCCCCGGTAGGTCGGAAGCTGTTCGACCACCGCGTTTCCCTCGATCAGGTAGAGCGAGTCGAAGCGCTCGCAGAGCTCGCCCGCCTTCGCGTGGCGCAGGTAGACCCGGTCACCGATCCGGAGCTTGTAGGCGGCGGCGCCGGTGACCGGGGTCTGGACCTCGCCGGCACCCTCGTCGTGGTCGAACCGCAGTCCGCCGGGAAGGTACGGCTCCGGGAGGCGGTCGCTGCCGCCGCTGCCCGAGGCGAGATAGCCGCCGCCGAGCAGGGTCGCAACGCCGCCGACCGGGCGGCGGACGACCGAAAGGCTGAACAACGCCGCCGGCTCGAGCGCCAGCGAGCGGTAGTTGTCGAACAGCGCCGGGGCGTAGAAGCCCGAGCCGGCGGTGAGCTCGGTGACGATCTCGGCCGCGGCGGTGCGGGCGAGGCTGCCGGTGCCGCCGCCGTTGACGAAGGCGAGCTCGGCGCCGTGCTCGCGTGCAGCCGAACGGACCGCCTCGACGATCCTCGGCAGGCGGCGGTGGATGTCGGCCTCCGAGCGAGCCTGCATGAACCGGATCGCGGCGCTGCGCAGCGGCCGGCCGGGGATCCGGTCGCCGACCCCGGCGATCTGACCCTCGTAGGCCATCAGCCCGGCGAGCTCGGTCCCGGGCCGCTCGGCGATCTCGGACGCCATCCGCCCGGCGCGGCCGGGATCGTGGACCGGCGAGCGCTTCGGTCCGATCCGCGCCATCCGCCCGCCCAGCGGCCACCAGCCGACATCGACGTCGAGGCAGACCCGAACCCTCGCCGGGCCGCCGCCGATCGAGCCCTCGATCAGGTCGAGGTGGGGGCGGTCGTCGACCATCAGCACCGGGGCCCGGGCCGGGTCCTCGGCGGCCAGACGCGCGACCTTCGCGATCGCGCCGCGGTCGACGGTCGGGTAGGCGACGACGATGTCGGTGAACCCCTGCTCGGCGAGGTACAGCGCCTCGGGAGCGGTGAAGGCGAGCAGGCCGCGAAACCCGGGGTCGAGCTCGAAGATCCGCCGCAGGACCGCGGTCGAGCGCACCGACTTCGAGGCGACGCGGATCGGCAGGCCGCCGGCCTGGGCGAGCATCGCCGCCGCGTTGCGCCGCATCGCGTCCAGATCGACGAACGCAAACGGCGGCGTGACGCTGGCGAAGGTCGCGTCGTAACGATCCCTGAGCGCTTCTCGGTCGATCTCCGGGGGCGGATTCACAGCGGCGGCGAGCGTATCTAGACTGGGCGCACTTCCCCCAGGAGAGGTGGCCGAGTGGCTGAAGGCACTCGCCTGCTAAGCGAGTAGGGGGCGCAAGCTCTCTCGCGGGTTCGAATCCCGCCCTCTCCGCTGTGAGCGATCGGTTGCAGGCATCGGTGGTCGCCGCATCGGCGGTTGTGATGGTCATCGCCGGCTGCGGAGGCGGCGGCGACTCGAGCTCGTCCTCGACGACTGCGGCCTCGACCTCGACCACGACGGAGGCGGCAAGCTCGACGGTCACGCAGACGGGAACCGAGGAGCTGAGCCCCGATTCCACCGACTTCCTCGGCGCCGTGCTCGCCGCGACGACCGCCGGCGAGCCCGGCGTGGTCGTGCTCGAGGTCGCCCCGGACAGCCTCACGCGGCTCAAGGTGGGCGACGTGATCATCGCCTGCAACGGCGAGCCGGTCGCCAACCCCGAGGAGCTCGTCGACTGCGGCGGCGACGTCGAGATCGGCGAGCAGTTCACGATCAGGATCGTCCGCGGTGAGAAGCGCTTCACGCTGGCCCAGGTCGCGTCGCCGACCGCCTTCCTCGGCGTCGAGGTAAAGGACGCCTCCGGCGGGCGGGGGGCGGCGGTGGTCTCGGTCCCCTCGGGGAGCCCCGCCGCCGAGGGTGGTTTGCAGAAGGGCGATCTGATCACCGCCCTGGACGACGCCCGGGTGACCAGCGGCGACTCGCTGGTCGAAGCGGTCGGCACCCACGTACCCGGCGACGAGGTCACGGTCACGTTCACCCGCGACGGCGAGGAGATGCAGGCGAGTGTGACGTTGGTCCCGAACCCGGGCCCGAGCGGCTGATCGGCACTAACCTGCGGGCATGGAGCCCGAGCATTTCGACGTTCTGATCGTCGGCGCCGGCCTCTCCGGGATCGGGTCCGCGCACCATCTTCAGGACGAGTGCCCGGGCAAGACCTACGCGATCCTCGAGGCGCGCGACGCGAGCGGTGGGACCTGGGACCTGTTCCGCTATCCCGGGATCCGCTCGGACTCCGACATGCTCACCCTCGGCTACTCCTTCCGTCCCTGGCCGGAGGCGAAGGCGATCGCCGACGGACCGGCGATCCTGAGCTACGTCCGCAAGACCGCGAGCGAGGCCGGTATCGATCGCCACATCCGCTACCACCACCGGGTGGTGGCGGCGCGCTGGTCGAGCGAGGACGCGCGCTGGACACTCGAAGTCGAGCGCGGCGGCACCAACGGGGACGCGCCCGAGACGGTGCAGATGACCTGCAACTTCCTCCACGGGTGCAGCGGCTACTACCGCTACGACGAGGGCTACACCCCCGAGTTCGCGGGCACCGAACGCTTCGGCGGCGAGATCGTCCACCCGCAGAAGTGGACCGACGAGATCGACTACGCCGGCAAGCGCGTCGTCGTGATCGGCAGTGGCGCGACCGCCGTCACCCTGGTCCCGGCGATGGCCGAGACGGCCGCCCACGTGACGATGCTTCAGCGGTCGCCCAGCTACGTCGTTTCGCTGCCGGGGGTGGATCCGATCGCCAAGTTCCTGCGCCGCTTCCTGCCGCAGCGGATCGCGTTCACGCTGCTGAAGTGGAAGAACGTCGCGATGACGATGTTCAGCTTCGAGCTCAGCCGCCGCCGGCCGGAGCTCGCGAAGAAGCTGATCCGCAAGGGGGTCGAGCGCCGGCTTCCGCCCGGCTACGACATCGACACGCACTTCACGCCGAACTACAACCCCTGGGACCAGCGCATGTGCCTTGTTCCCGACGGCGACCTCTTCGACGCGATCAGCAACGGGCGCGCCTCGGTGGTCACCGATCGGATCGAGACCTTCACCGAGTCCGGCCTGCTGCTCGAATCCGGCGCCGAGCTGGAGGCCGATCTGATCGTCACCGCGACCGGGATCAACCTGCTGCCGTTCGGCGGCATAGAGCTCAGCGTCGACGGAGAGCGGGTCAGCATCCCCGAGAAGCTGGCCTACAAGGGGATGATGCTCGAGGACGTCCCCAACCTCGCCGTCTCGATCGGCTACACGAACGCCTCCTGGACCCTGAAGTGCGATCTGACCTGCGAGTACGTCTGCCGCCTGATCAACCACATGGACGAGCACGGCTACGCCTACTGCGCCGCCCGGAACCACGACCCGTCGATCACGCCCGAGCCGATGATCGACTTCTCGTCGGGCTACGTGCAGCGCTCGATCGACAAGTTCCCGAAGCAGGGCTCGCGGACGCCCTGGCGCCTGCACCAGAACTACGCGCGCGACATCCTCGACCTGCGCCGAGCGCCGCTCGAGGACGGCGCGATGGAGTTCTCGCGCGCCCCGGAGCGTGAGCCGCAACTAGTCTGACGGGGTGGCAGATCCGCCCCTCCACGGCCCGCCGTTCGCCGGCTACCAGGCAGAGATCTTCCTCGGCGGGATGGCCGGCACGAAGCCCGAGCATCCGGTCTCGGTAGCTGACCTCGAGCGGGTGGCCGAGGAGACGCTGGACGATCCGAAGGCGGCCGCCTACGTGTTCGGCGGCGCCGGCCGCGAGGACACGATGCGAGGCAACGCCGACGCCTTCCGGCGCTGGCGGATCGTGCCACGCATGCTGCGTGACGTCTCCGAGCGCGACCTCTCGGTCACCGTGCTCGGCACCGAGATGCCGGCGCCGCTGCTGCTGGCGCCGATCGGCGTGCAGTCGATCGTCCATCCGGACGGGGAGCTCGCCGTCGCCCGCGCCGCCGCGGCGGTCGGGCTGCCGATGATCCTCAGCACCGTTTCGTCGTTCGCGCTCGAGGAGGTCGCGGGGGCCGCGGGCGGCCCCATGTGGTTTCAGCTTTACCTGCCACGCAGCCGCGAGCTCGCGTCCAGCCTCGTCAACCGCGCCGAGCGGGCCGGCTACGAAGCGATCGTGCTCACCGTTGACACGTTCCTGCAAGGCTGGAAGCCGCGCGACCTGCAGAGCGCATGGATGCCCCAGCTGGCCGGAATCGGGCTCGCCAACTACACCTCCGACCCGGTCTTTCAGTCGATGCTCGAAAAGCCCGCGGAGGAGGACCCACAGGGGGCGGTCGGCCAGTTCATCGCCCAGTTCGCGAATCCGCAGCTGAGCTGGGACGAGGTGGAGTTCCTGCGCGCCGAGACCGAGCTGCCGATCCTGCTCAAGGGCATCCTCCATCCCGACGACGCCCGCCTGGCGGGCGAGAGCGGCGTCGACGGGGTCGTCGTCTCCAACCACGGCGGCCGCCAGCTCGACGGCGAGATCGCGGCGCTCGACGCGCTCCCGGCGATCGCCGACGCGGTCGGCGGCGAGCTCGCCGTGCTGCTCGACAGCGGCGTGCGCTCGGGGGCCGATGCCGCCAAGGCGCTCGCGCTGGGCGCTGACGCGGTCGCGATCGGGCGTCCCTACCTCTGGGGGCTGGCGCTGGACGGCGAAGCCGGAGCGCTGGCCGTGCTGCGGGCGATCCTCGCCGAGCTCGATCTGACGATCGGGCTCAGCGGTCACAGCCGCCCCGGTGAGCTGACGCCCGAGCTGCTCGCCCGCGAGGGCGACTCGCCCGGCTGAAGGCGGAAATCTTTATCCGGCCCGAGGTCGCGACGGAGTAGCTTCCGGGGCGTGTCGCTCAGTGCTCGGGGGATAGTGATCGGCGGCCGCGCGGCGGTTGGCTGCCTCTGCCTGGTCCTGGCCCTGGCGCTCGGGGGCTGCGGCTCCGGCGACGAGACCACCGCTGCCCCGATCACGGTCACCGTGCCGGCGTCGCTCGGCGACGGCGGGACCGAGACGACCGTCACCGCCGACCCGGCCACCACGGCTATGAGCACGACTCCCGAGGCGGGCGCGGAGGCGACGACGACCTCCACCGAGGCGACCGGCGAGCAGGCGCCGGCCGCCGACCCGAGCCTGGACGCGAGCGAGGTCGAGGCGGCTCCCTCGGCCGAGCCGCCCGCGCCCGAGCCAGCGACCCCCGATCCGACCCTCACCCTCGCGACACCGGCCGACGCCTACCCGGTGATCTGGGTGCGGGCGGGGCACGAGGTCGAGATCCGGACCGAGCCCGGCGGCGGCAAGCTGGTCAAGCGGGTCGGCCGCAAGACCGAGTTCGGCTCGCCGAGCGTCTTCGGCGTCGTCGCCCAGCGTGGCGACTGGGCCGGCGTCTCGACGCCGCTGCTGCCGAACGGGCAGACCGGCTGGATCAAGCTCGACGCGAAGCGGGTCGAGGGCGGCTGGACGAGGTACTCGATCGTCGTCGACGTCTCCGACCGCGGCGCCGTGCTGCTCGAGGGCGGCAAGGCCAAGCTCACCTTCCCGGTCACCGTCGGCTACCCCGGTGCCGACACCCCGACCGGGCGCTTCGCGATCACCGACACCTTCACCGGCCTCGACTCGGCCGCCTACGGCTGCTGCGCGCTGGCGCTCAGCGCCACGCAGCCGAACCTGCCCTCCGGCTGGCTCGGCGGGCGGCGGATCGCGATCCACGGCACCACGGGCCCGCTCGGGATCGCGGCCTCGCACGGCTGCGTTCGCGCCGCCGACGCGAACGTGGCGAAGCTCGTCCGCAAGGTGCCGCTGGGGACACCGGTGTTCATCCGGGCTTGAGCCTGCGGTCGGCGGCTAAGCGGCGGCGGCCTGCTCGGCGAGCGCCGCTTCGATCTCGGCGCCGAGCTCGTCGATGTCGGCAAGCAGGTCGCGGTCGCCGCCGAGCCCGAAGAAGACACGCCCGTCGTAGCTGAGGACGCCGATCGAAAGCGCGTGGTTCTGAGGCGACAGCGGCACGAACGGGTAGATCGCCTCGAGCTTTCGGCCGAGCAGGTAGAAGGGCATCTGCGGGCCGGGAACATTGGAAACGACGAGGTTGAAGGCGAGCGGGCGCGAGATCGCCCCGGCGAGCACCCGGTTGATCGTCGGCGGCGTCCACCCGGTCGCCTCGATGATCAGCGAGGCCGCGGTCGCCTGCTCGGAGGCCTTCAGCCGCGTGGTCTCGGCGTGGATGCGCTCGAGCCGGCCAGCCGGGTCGGTCTCGGCGATCGGCAGCCGCACGAGCAGGGTCGCGATCCGGTTGCCGAGCTCGAGATCCTCGCCGGGCCGGCGGATGCTCATCGGCACCAGCCCGACCAGCTCCTCTGGAAGCTCCACTCCGCGCCGCTCGAACAACCGCCGCAGACCACCCGAGGCGACCGAGAGGATGACGTCGTTGACGGTCGCCTCGGAGGCGCCGCTGATCGACTTCAGCAGCGCCAGCTCGGTCTCGACAAAGGCGACCCGGCGATCGCGGCCGATCTCCTGGTTGAGGAAGGTGCGCGGCGCCGTCGGCCCGCTCGCCGCCAGCTTCGCGAACCCCTCGGCGGTCCTCATCACCCGGCCGGCGGTCGAGCGCGGCATCGTCAGGGCTCCGCGGGCGGCCTTGCGGGCCACGCGCAGCGGGGCGCGGATGCGGTCCGACGCGTCGCGGACGAAGAGCAGCTCCGGGCTCGGCTCGTCGGGCTCCCAGCGCTCCTCGGAGACCTCCATCTCGGTGCCCTCGGGGCTGGCGTCGAGGATGATCGTGCCGACGTCGACGGCGGCGACCCCGTCGACGAGCGCGTGATGGGTCTTGCTGATGTAGCCGTGGCGCTTTCGCTCCAAACCCTCGACCAGGTAGAGCTGCCACAGCGGCCGGGTCAGGTCCAAGGGCTCCGACATCACCCGCCCGACCAGCTCGCGCAGCTCCGCGATCCCGCCGGGTTTCGGCAGCGCCACGCGGCGCACGTGCCGTTCGATGTCGAAGCGCGAATCGTCGGCCCAGACCGGGTTGTTGAGCGCCATCGCCCCGACCGAGGTGATCTTCTGGCGAAAGCGGGGGATCAGCGACAGCCGCGACTCGACGTGCTCGAGCAGCTCCGAGAACGCGGGCGGCTTGCCCTCGACCACGATCGTCGCCCCGACGTGGACGTGGATCGGCCCCCGCTCGGCGAGCAGCGAGGACATGTCGGAGGCCGAGAGGCGGTCGTTCACTCGGTTGCGGCGGCGGCCTGCTTGCCGGCCATGAACTCGTCGAGGCCCTCCCTGGCCTGGGCGCGGATCTTGCCCTGAACGGGCGGCGACCAGCCGAGCAGCATGCCCATCGGCCCGAGCGCCTGGCGCGCCCAGGCGTAGAGGTCGAACTCGTCGCGATGGTCGGCGATCAGTCCGTTCTCGAACCTGAACGTGGCGTCGATCGGGTTGTGGACGGCGCGGCCGGTGGAGAAGGTGTAGTCGGCGTCCCAGTGGGCCGAGCCGCTGTCGGCGTCGGCCTCGACCCGCGAGTGAACGACCTTGAGGTCGGTCGCCCGGCCGCAGAGCATCCGCCACATCGAGCCGACCTCGTCGCCGTGCAGGTCCTGGAACACCGGGTCGTGGAAATGGGCGTTGGCCGCATAGCAGGCGGCCATCGCATCGCCGTCCTGACGCGCGAAGGCCTCGTAGAAGCGGTTGATCAGCGCCGCGTTGGCTGTCGGGTCGCCGGCGATGGGCCGATCGTATACCGCTTGCAGTGAGCGCATCCCGCGTTAGGATCGGCCTGTCTCGCTCTCAACCGATCGGGGTGGCGTCGGGCAATGCGAATCGGTCCCCTCACCCGTCTCTCGGCGGCGGTCCTCTGCCTTGGGCTTGTGATCGCCTCCTGGGCCGCGTCGACCGCCCCCGCGGCCTTCCCCGGACAGAACGGCAAGATCGCCTTCACGAGCCACCGCGACGGCCAGCCCGAGGTCTACGTGATGAACGCGGACGGCTCGGCGCAGAAACGACTGACCAACGCGACTGCCAACGAAGGTCCCGCCTTCTCCTCGGACGGCACCAAGATCGCCTTCGAGAGCCAGCGCGACGGCAACCGCGAGATCTACGTCATGAACGCCGACGGCTCGGGGCAGACCCGGCTGACCAACAACCCTGCAATCGACCGCACCCCGGCCTTCTCCCCGGACGGCACCAAGGTCGCCTTCGAGAGCTTCCGCGACTTCGACAGCGAGATCTACGTGATGAA
>DATBPT010000106.1:0-5740 GCA_036561205.1 Solirubrobacterales bacterium | reverse complement strand
CCCGCGGCCTCGCCGATCGCCTCCGCGCCCGCGGGGTGGAGATCTACGAGGGGACCAGGGTCGGCTCGGTTCACCGCCACGGCCACGACATCGTCGCCGAGGCCAAGCATGGGCGCGTGCGGGCGAAGGCGGCGGTGATCGCGACCGGCGGCGCGCTCGCGCAGCTGCCGGGGATGCACCACCGGCTGACCCTGACCTCGAGCCACATCGTGATCACCGAGCCGGTGCCGGAGCTGCTCGAGCAGATCGGCTGGACGGGGGGCGAGTGCATCACCGACTCGCGGTCGATGGTCCACTACTTCCGCACCACCCCCGATGGGCGCATCGCCTTCGGCTGGGGCGGCGGCAGGGTCGCCTTCGGCGCCCGCACCCACGGCCACGCCGAGCACGATCCGGGCGTGATCGGCGAGGTCCAGCGCCATCTGCGCCGCTTCTTCCCGGGACTCGAGGGCAAGCGGATCACCCACGCCTGGGGCGGCCCGATCGACGTCTCGCCGAGTCACCTGCCGGTGATCTCCGAGCTCGAGCCCGGGATCCACTGCGCCTTCGGTTACACCGGCCACGGCGTCGGTCCGTCGCACATGCTCGGCCGCTCGCTCGCCTCGCTGGCGCTCGAGCGTCACGACGAGGCCAGCCGGCTCGCCTTCGTCAACCCGCCGCCGCTACAGGTGCCGCCGGAGCCGTTTCGCTTCCTCGGCGGCTCGATGATCCGGCGCGCGATCCTGCGCCAGGAGGCCGCCCTCGAGCAGGGCCGCCGCCCCGGCCCGCTGACCCGGGCGCTGGCCGGGATCCCGGAGCGAATCGGAATCCACATCGGCCGCTGAACGCGAAAGCGCCCCGGCGGCTGAGAGCCACCGGGGCGCGTGACGCGAGTGAGGCTGGAACTACCGCGTGATGGTCGGCGAGGTCGCGGCCTTGCACAAGCCGGGGACCTTGGCGGCCTTGGCGTAGAACTTGCCGGTCTTGAAGCCGGAGTTGCCGATCGACCACATCGCGTCGGGGCCGTTGGGCGACGCGGTGTCGGAGCCGATCTTCTGATCGACGCTGCGGTCCGGGGTCGCGCCGAGCTGCTTGAAGACGGTCACCTTGCGGTCGTTCTCGCAGTTGGCGGCGTCGGAGCTGTGCACGTAGCCGTAGTAGTCGCCGTTGTCGCCCGTGATCGACACGGTCGACTTCGCGGCGCCCGCGGCGCCCGCGGCGCCGGTGAGGGCGGTGAGCGAGACGGCGAGGGTGGCGATGCCGATGCCGATGCGGTTCTTGCGAATCATTTGAGTTGGTCTCCTTGTGTGTTGTGAGGGGAACTTGCTTACAACTCGATATTCGCCTGCGCCGGCCCTCCCGCCCAGGGGCCCAAGGGTGGAAATCGACCACCCCCCTGAAGTCGCCGGGCCGCGACCTACGATGGGTCCGTGAGCTCGACTAGGCGCACGATCGCCCACCTCGACATGGACGCCTTCTACGTCGCGGTCGAGCTCCTGCGCCGGCCGGAGTTGCGGGGCAAGCCCGTGATCGTCGCCGGGCGCGGGCCGCGGTCGGTGGTCACCACGGCCAGCTACGAGGCGCGCCCGTACGGCGTCGGTTCGGCGATGCCCGTCGCACACGCCAAGCGTCGCTGCCCCGACCTCGTCCATCTGCCGGTCGACATGGCCCACTACCGCGAGCGCTCGGGCGAGGTGATGGCGATCGTCGCCGAGCTCGGCGTGCCGACCCAGCCGGCTTCGCTCGACGAGGTCTACATCGACCTCTCCACGATCGCTGACCCCGTCGCCCGGATGAGCGGTGTGGTCAGGGCGATCCGCGAGCAGCTTCACCTCGACGCCTCGGTCGGGATCGGTCCCAACCGGCTGGTCGCCAAGGTTGCCTCGGATGCCGAGAAGCCGTGCGGGTTCTGCGTCCTCACTCGCAAGCAGGCGGCGAAGCGGTTCGCCTCGGAGCCGCCCCGGCTGATCCCCGGGGTCGGCCCGAAGACGGCCGAGCGGCTGGAGGCGATCGGGGTGCGGACGATCGGCGACCTCCAGGCGCACCCGGCCGACGACCTCGTGCGGCGGTTCGGGCAAAGCCACGGCAGCGGCCTGCACGACCGAGCCCACTTTCGCGACGACTCGCCGGTTGAACGAGGCGAGCTCAAGTCGCGTTCGGTCGAGACCACCTTCGACTACGACATCGCCGAGATCTCCCGGCTCGAGGGGATCCTGACCGAGCAGGCCGAGCGCCTCGCCGGTGAGCTGCGCGAGCGCGAGATCTGCGGGCGGACGATCGGGATCAAGGTCCGCCTCGACGACTGGACCACCGTCACCCGCGTGCACACGATCGACTCACCGACCAACGACCCGGCGGTGATCGCCGCGACCGCGCGCTCGCTGCTGCACGCCTACGCGCCGCCGCGGCCCGTGCGCCTGCTCGGCGTCCGCGTCGCTGCGTTCGGCGAGCGCTCGCGCCCGGCGCCCGGCGAGCCCGAGGCGCTCAGGCTGCTGGCGAGCTAAGGCGAGGCGCCGCGCACGAGCTGGTAGGCGGCGGCGCCGAGCGCCGCGCCCGCGACCGGCCCGACGATGTAGATCCAGAAGTCCGTCCACTGGCCACTGGCGAGCGCCGGCCCGAACGAGCGGGCGGGATTCATCGAAGCACCGGTCACCGGACCGCCGAAGAGCGCGTCGAGGCCGACCGTGGCACCGATTGCGATCGCCGCCGCGGCGCCGACGGCACGGGTGTCGGTGGCCACGGCGATGATCACGAACATCAGGAACGCGGTCAGCACGGTCTCGTAGACGAGCGCGCTGCCGACGCCGATCGAGGGCACGGTCGCGCCGAGGTCGGCGGGCTGACCGGGCCAGACGGCGAGCAGCAGCAGCGCGCCGCAGACGGCCCCGGCGAGCTGGGCGGCGATGTACGCGGTCGCGTCGCGAGCCGGGAAGTGGCGCGTGAGCGTGAAGGCGACGGTGACTGCCGGGTTGATGTGGGCGCCCGAGAGGTGCCCGGTCGCGTAGATCATCACCATGATGATGAGGCCGAAGACGAGCGCGATCCCGACCGCGCCGAGGGCGCCGTCGTAGCTCGCGTTGGTGACGATCGCCCCGCAGCCGGCGAAGACGAGCGCGAACGCGGCCAGGCCCTCGGCCACGGCGCGGCGCGCAAGACCAGGGCTAGCTGGACTCATCCGGGGCCGGCGCCAGCTCGTCGATCAACGCGCTCACCCGCTGCTCGATCTCGTCGCGGATCCGCCGCACCGTCTCCAGGTCCTTGCCGCTCGGGTCCTCGAGCTCCCAGTCCTCGTAGCGCTTGCCGGGGTAGAACGGGCAGGCGTCGCCGCAGCCCATCGTGATCACGACGTCGGCCTCGCGAACCGCGTCATCGGTCAACGGCTTCGGCAGCTCGCGCGAGATGTCGACCCCGGCCTCGCTCATCGCCTCGACCGCGGCGGGGTTGACCTCGTCGGCGGGGTCCGAGCCGGCGCTGCGCACGCTCACCCGCCCGCCGGCGAGCCGGTCGAGCAGGCCCGCCGCCATCTGCGAGCGCCCGGCGTTGTGGACGCAGACGAAGAGGACCTCGGGGATCTCGGCCACGAGCGAATCTTATTGCATTGACATCTGTCTCTTCAATCGATATACGTACATCGATGGCAATCGATTTGGAGCTCGTGACCAAGCACAAGCGCCCCGCGGGCGAGCCCTGTTGCGAGCCCGTCGTCTATCCCGAGATCGAGCGCGACCAGGCCGAGCGCATGGGCGAGGTCGCAAAGGCGCTCGGCGATCCGATCCGGATGCAGCTCGTCGACGTGCTGCGCAAGCACGCGGGCAAGGTCTGCGTCTGCGAGCTCGTGCCGCTCTTCGACGTTTCCCAGCCGACCCTCTCCCACCACCTGAAGAAGCTCCGCGACGCCGGCATCGTCGACTCCGAGCGCCAGGGCCTCTGGGCCTTCTACTACGTCAAGCCCGAAGCGTTGAAGGAGCTCTCGTCGTGGCTGACCTAGGGACGTGTTGCGGTGAGGGCGCGGGCTGCGGCTGTGGCTGCGGCGGCACCGAGGGCCAGGTTCCGACCGCGCCCGAGGATCTGCGCGCGGCGGTCCGCGAGCGCTATGCCGCGGCGGCGGAAGGCGCCGCAGCGAGCGGCGAGCTCTCGCTCGGCTGCGGCAACCCGACTGTGATCGCCGACTTGAACGCGGGAGAGGCCGTCCTCGACCTGGGCTCCGGCGGCGGCGGTGACGTGCTCCTCTCGGCAGGTCGCGTCGGACCGAGCGGCAAGGTCTACGGCGTCGACATGACCGACGAGATGCTCGAGCTGGCCCGCGACAATCAGCGCCGAGCCGGGGTCGAGAACGTCGAGTTCCTCGAGGGCACGATCGAGGAGATCCCGCTGCCCGACGACTCGATCGACGTGATCATCAGCAACTGCGTGATCAACCTCTCGGCCGACAAGCCCGCGGTCTTCCGCGAGGCGGCGCGTGTGCTCAAGGCCGGCGGTCGGCTGGCGGTCGCCGACATCGTCGCCGATTCCGGTATGGACGAGGCGACCCGTCGCGACCTCGGCCAGTGGACCGGCTGCATCGCCGGGGCGCTGACTCGCGACGATCTCGAGCGCGAGCTGGCGCTGGCCGGCTTCACGGAGGTCGAGGTCCAGGAGACGCATCGCGTGCACGATCACGCCGCCTCGGCGATCATCCGGGGGCGCGTCCCGGCCCGATGACCTCCGTCGACCAGATCCGGCTCAACGACCCGCAGATCCTCTACCGGCACTGGGAGGACTCGCAGTGGAGCCCGTTCGAGATCGACCTCGAGGTCGACCGCGAGCAGTGGGCCTCGATGAGCGGCGACGATCAGGGCCTGATCTACTGGGTGCTCTCCTCGCTGATGGTCGCCGAGGAGCGGATCACGACCAAGTTCTCCGGGCTGGTCGGCGCCCACGGCAGCGAGGAGGAGGCGACCTTCCTCGCGACCCAGCAGGTCGACGAGGCCCGTCACATGCAGTTCTACGCCCGCTTCCAGGACGAGGTCGTCGCCTCGCCGGCGGAGATCGCCGCGCATGTCGAGCGCGCCCGCGAGCAGCTCTCGCCCGCGTTCCGCAAGCTCTTCGACGAAGCGCTCGTCGACGCCCACCGACGCCTCGTCGCGGCGCCCGGCGACCTGGCGACGAAGGTCGAGTTCGTGACCATCTACCACCTGATCCTCGAGTCGACGCTCGGGCTGACCTCGTTTCGGTTCGTCACCGCCTATCTCGAGCGCGAGGGCCTGCTGCCCGGCTTCGTCGCCGGCTACACGAAGATCCACCACGACGAGACCCGGCACATCGGCTACGGCGTCTGGTTCCTGCGCGAGACCGTCCGCGCCCACCCCGAGACCGCCGACGTCGTCCGTGCGACCCTGCGCGAGCTGCTGCCCTCGGTGGCCGAGTCGCTGACGCCGCCGAACCGCGAGGTCGATACGGACTGGGATGCGCTCGGCGCCAACGTCGACGAGATCCGCGAGTTCGCGATCGGCGGCCTCACCCGCCGGCTCGAGATCATCGGCGTGCCGCTGAGCTCGTTGTAGCGCGCTGCCCTTTCCCGGCTCAAGAGGTGTGATTTTCAAATAGTTCCGCTCTGCATGGGAAGCGACGCTCTCGCGGTCGTGGCCACTTATGGTCGCTATGCGACCACAACACGCCAAGCACGCCTTCGTTGCCCGAAGCGAGAGTCCCGGTCGATAGGCGCTCTTAAGGGGTCGTATGGACCCCAAAGGCGCCCTAGATGTAAGACCCGAGCGCGTTG
>DATBPT010000105.1:0-3508 GCA_036561205.1 Solirubrobacterales bacterium | reverse complement strand
GTCGGCTTTCGGCTCGCCGAGCTGGAGGCGAAGGAGCCGGTGTGGGCGACGTCGGCGTGGTCGAGTGCCTTGACCGTGCCGTCGATCCCTGCCTGGCCGCCGTCGATCGAATGGTTGGAGGCGGTGCTGCAGGCGTCCCAGCCGCTGCGGTGGACGGAGGTGGCGAGACCGGTCGGCGTGTTGAAGATCGGATAGGTGGTCGGCGGGCCCGGCCCCATCGGCGTCTCCATGTGGCAGAGGCCGAGGTCGACGCCTTCGACGTACGGCTTGATCTGCTTGAAGAAGGGGGCGAAGTCGTACTCGTCGCCACCACCGTTGGCGAGCGCGCGGTCGAGCAGCGGTTGGTGCATGAGCAGGTCGCCGCTTGCGGAGACGGTGAAGTGCACCGCCTTCGACCGCTCGGGCTTCGCCTTCGCGGGCTTCGCCTTCGCGGTCGCCGCCTCGGCCGTGTTGCGGCCACCGCGGCCACCGTCGTCTCCGTCGATCACGACGAGCCAGACCGCAACCGCGGACCCGACCACCGCGACGACCGCAAAGGCGGCGGCCAGCCAGCGGGTCACCCGGGCCCGCCGCCTCCCTTTGGCGCGTGCTCTTCCTCGCCCCCGTCCGCGTCGTCGCCGTCAGGATCGGCGTAGAGGCTCTCGGAGGCGAGCTCACGCACCGAGCGGTTCCAGAGCTTGACCTCGAGAAAGAGGTCGTCGCCGAAGCCGTGCACGGCGTCGACCGCGACCAGGGTGAAGCGCCCGTCGGAGACCGGCGCCTGGTCGAGCGGCTCGCCGTCGAGCTCTGCGGTCGCAGCGACCGCGCCCCGCACCAGCGGCAGCCCCCAGATCAGGGTCACGTCGCCGCCGCGGCCGCCGTCGGTCCGCCAGTTGCCGATCACGTCGTCGTTGATGTCGATCCGCCAGTCGGGGTTGTCCTCGGCGGTCACGTCGGTGAAGTCGACCTTGGAGCGCAGGTCGGCGGGCTCGTCTCCGTTGCTGCCCGGATCGAACGAGACCCAGCCGTAGAACTCGGCCAGCACGGAATCGCCGTCCTCGTCCGTCGTCGCCTCCGCCGCGCGCCCCGACGCGGGCACGTAGACGCGCCCGCCCCAGGCGCGGTCGGGAAACCAGCGCACGGTCTCGGGATCGAGCGCCGCTCCGGCCTCGGCCACAAGCGGCTCGCACGCCTTTGCGAACTCGCCGCGCAGCCGGTCCTCCCAGCGCCCGTAGGGGGACGCCTCCTGGGAGGCGTCGGCGATGAAGCGCGGGAATGGTCGGCGCGTCGGAGCCATCCGCGGCAGCGTACCTATCGGACGGTGGCCGCCCCGCGTCCGAGCTCGCGCTCTTGAACCGCAACGGCCCGCCGAGGCGGGCCGTGGGTTGCGGCCGGGGAGCTACCCCGGGCCCAACCGCCAATCGCACGGAAAGCATTGCACGCCGGCGGGCGGCCCATGCCACGGGACGCCCCCGGCGACCGGCGGAGCGCGGGGGACTCGAACCCCGGCCGAGCGCTAACCCGGCCGCACCAATTGGCGGTTGAGCGCGGCACCTCGCCGCTTCACGCTCCGCTCCGGGGAGCATGAACCTCGGTATTGGCGCGGGGCGCGCGCGGCATGCCGACCTTGTGGAGCAACGCCCGCGCGCGGGTGGCCAGCCGGGCTACGCCTCGACCAGAGTCACGATCGTCTCGGGGCGCACACCGTCGTGCTTCATTGCCTCCGCCGCCTCGTCGCTCTGCAGGCCCTGCTCGAAGGTCTCGAGGTCCGGAACGCCCTCGAAGATCACGCCGACCCTGTTCGAGTTCCCCGGGTCGCGAAATGTGCGCGTCGTAATGCCCATCGGGCCAAAGAACTCGTCACGCTTCGACGAAGCCGCCCAATGATCGACGTCGTCTACTTCATGAAACGCGAGCAGCGTGGCCATCTTGCCTCGACCTTCTCACGACCAAGGGCCGTGTGTTGTGGATCCCCGCCGACCCTAATGCTCTCGATGGGTCCCGCCTAACTACGGGGGTCGTATAGGGCCCCAAAGGCGCCAATTGAGCTGGGGAATGGCGCTTTTCTCTCGAATAGCGAGAGGAACGCGCCACTGCCGCCGACCGAGCGATCACTCGGTGCCGCTCAGCGGCCGCCGAGCAGGTTGCCGAGCGCTCCCGCCGCCCCACCGCCGGCGCCGGCCGCGGCCACGCGGCCCTCGGAGGGCTGGATCAGCAGCCAGCCCTTGCCGGAGAAGGAGAGCTGGATCGTCTCCCCCGACCCCTTGCCGATGAACGTCTTCAGGTTGACGTCGGTCTTCACCGAGCTGGTCACCCCCTGCGACCAGGTGATCGCCGCCTGCGGGTCGGCGAAGGTGTCCTCGCCGTCGATCTCGATCAGGACCGGCGGCCCGTCGGAGACCAGGGCGACCGTCCCGGTCCCCGAGAGCTCCATGTTGTAGAGGCCGCCCGCGAGCGCGCCCGAGGCGCCCTCGACCTTCTTGATGTCCCAGTCGATCCCGGTCTCGAAGGCGAGCACGTGGGGGCCGTTGGCGGTGATCTTCTCGTTGTCGAGCTTCAACAGCTGAATGTCCTGGGCGACGTCGGCGAGAAAGACCTCACCGGTCCCGGTCACCTTCATCAGCTCGGTTCCCTCGCTGGTGACCGCCTTCTTGATCATCCGCGAGAGCCCGCCCGAGCCGGCGTGCTCGAAGTGCACGTCGCCCTGGTAGGCGACCATCGCCCCGAGCTTCGTCTGGATCTCCTCGCCGGCGAGCTCGACCTTGAGCAGCTTCGAGTTCTGAAGCCGAAACGACTCGCCTCCCTCGGTCTCCTTGAACTGCTCCAGCGCCTGCTCAACCGACACGGCTACCTCCTCGTCTTCGGACCACGAGCCTGAGGCTAGCTGCGCGGGGCCGCGAAGAGCCAGTCCTGCGACCCGTCCCGGAACTCGGCGACGAGCAGCTCGCGGTCGATCCGGCGCAGGCCGCGGATCGGTTGCAGCTGCGGATCGAACTCGCTCGCGCGCCGGGTCCGGCTGGCGATCAGCTCGAGCTCGTGGGTCGCAGCGAGGCGGCGCTCGAGCGTCGCCCGGATCTCAGCGTCGGCGGCCGGGTGCAGCTCGACGAGCAGCGAGGCGCGGGCGAGCCAGGGCACGGCCTCGGGGTCGGCGAGCGTCGCCTCGGCCCCCTCGCAGTCCATGATCACGGCGGCCGAGCCGGCGCTCAGGCGCGGCCCGAGGGCCGCGAGCTCGCCGGCGGTGCACAGCCCGCGCAGCTCGAGCCGCTCGGCGACCCCGTTCAGCGCCGCAAGCCTGGCCGCGGCGCGGCGCAGCGCCGGCTCGAGCTCGAAGGCGATCACCTCGGCCGCCGGCAGCCTCGTCGCCAGGCCGGCCGCGTAGTAGCCCTCGGCGGCGCCGACGTTGACGATCGTCTCGGGAGCCTCGGCGACGATCCGCTCGATCGCCGGATGGAGCTCGAGCTCGAAGCTGCCGACCTGGTAGGGCCCGGGGAAGAGCAGCCGGGGCACGAAGCCGGGCGGATAGCGGAGC
>DATBPT010000104.1:0-7393 GCA_036561205.1 Solirubrobacterales bacterium | reverse complement strand
GAATCGCCGGCAGCGTCTGGATCGCGGTCTCCTCGGTCGGCGGGCCCTCGGAGATCGACTCCTGGATGAACGGGCGGGCGACCTCGGCCAGCGCGGTGAAGGTGGTGTCAAGGGAGCCGAAGGCCGCCGCCTGGATCTCGGCCACCGGCGCGACCTCGGCCGCGGTTGCGCCGAGCGCGTTGATGAACCCGGCGAGGTTGGTCTCCGGCGAGGAGAGGTTTCGCATCACCGGCTCGAGCACCTCGAGCACGCCCGGCAGGCGCCCGAGCGCCGCGTTCAGAGCCGGTCCGCGGCCGGCGAGCGCGTTGCCGAACTCGACCAGGTTCTCCTGCGCCGCCGCGCGGGTCGGCTCGTCGAACATGCCGAGCACCGTGTCGAGCTCGACCGGCTCCGGCACCGCCGCCGAGAGCGGGATCACGCTGCCCTCGGCGAATCCCTCGTCCGAGGTGCCCATGTTGATCTCCAGGTACTTGAGCCCGAGCGCCGAGCGCGAGCGCACGATCAGGGTCGAGTCGACCGGGATCGGGTCGACGTCCTTGTCGAGCTTCAGGTCGAGCCGGGCGCTGAGGTTGCCGTCGGCATCCTGTTGCGGCTCGATCGCCTCCACCGCGCCGACCCGCACGCCGCCCACCCTGACCTCGTTGCCCGGCACGAGCGTGTCGGCGTTTTGGACCTGCGCGGTGACGCGGTAGGTGGGCACGAACGGCAGCCCGGTGTTGGCGTTGTAGGCGAGGAACACGGCCAGGATCACGACCATCACCGTGAGCGCGCCGACCATCGTCGGGCTCGCCGTCAGGGATCCGCCGCGGCCCCTCATCGCTTCTTCCCCTTGTGACCGTGATGGTCTTCGGTCGAGCCGATGAGGAAGTCGAGCAGGCTGCGGGCGTCGCGCATCTGCGCGCGGCCGCTGCTGGTCGGGGTAACGCCGACGTCCGGCGGGTTGGTGTCGTCGGGCGCCGGCTCGGTCGGCGTGGTCGGGGTCGTCGGGTCGGTCTCGAGCGGTGGCACCACGTCGTCGCCGGGGCTCGTCTCGGGCGGCGCCGGCTGCTCGCCCGGTGCCGGGCTGGGCTCGGTCTGGACCGACCCCTGGCCGCCCTGGCCGTTGCCGCCCTCGGCGCCCTGCTGGGTCCCGCGCTCGTGCTTGTGGCCCTTCTTGCCCTGCCCAGCCTTCGCCGTCGTCTCGAGCGGCGCCTTGAAGTTGGCGACGCAGTCGATCAGCAGCGTCGTCGTCTCGTAGTCGTTGCAGTTGGTGATCAGCAGGAAGGCCCGGGCGAAGTGGCCGAAGTCGTCGAAGGCGTTGAAGGCGCCGACCGCCCGGTAGACGAACCGGAGCAGGTTCTTGAAGCCGCCGTGCTGGTCGAGCGAGCGCAGGAACTTGGACAGGTTGCTGGTCGCGGGGGCGCCCGACTTGGCGAGCTTGCGGATCTGCTTGATCAGCGGATCCGACTTGACCAGCGGCGACTGGCTTGCCGCGGCCGCGTCGCCGAGCGACTCGAGCGCGATCTCGGACGAGTTCGCGAACGGCCCCAGCGCCTTGGTTGCCCTGGTTGCGGCGGGCGCCGCGGCGGCAAGCTGGGTGAAGGTCGGGATGCCGGCCTCCGAGAAGGCCTTCAGATCGGTCATCGTCGAGCGGACCTCGCGCAGCGTCTGCGGCAGCAGGGCGAAGTTGCGCTCGAGGTCGGCGCTGCGCTCGGCGGTCGCCTCGGCGGTCACCGTGGCGGAGTTGATGAAGTGGCCGATCCGCTCGCGGTCCCGGGCCAGCGGCTCGAGCGCCGCGTCGCCATTGCGGGCGAGCTCGGCGAGCTGATGGTTCTCGCGGGCGAGGATCGCGAGCACCGCGTTGGTCTCCTTCAGCGCCGGGTCGGCGCGTTCGATGATCTCGGCGAGGTCGTCGCCGCGGGCGGCAAGCCCGGCGCCGAGGTCGTTGAGGATCAGCCGGAAGCGATCCGCGTAGGGCTCGCGCATGATGTTGTTGACGAGGTCGAGGTCGACGGCCTTGCCGTTCGATTCGAGCGGCAGGAAGCGCTCACCGGCCCCGGTCTCGCCGTCAGCGATCACCGCGAGCTCCGGTGGCGCCTCGGTGCCCGGCGCCCGTGGCTGGGTGGGCTCGCATTCGACGTACTTCTCGCCCAGCAGCGACTGCGGCCGGATCAGGCAGGAGGCGTCCTCGCGGAAGTCCTGGAAGCCGGGGTCGTCGATCTGCAGGACGACCACGGCCTTGCCCGGATCCGGGCTGCCGTCGGCGCGGGCCGCCTCGGTCTCCGAGGTCACCGTGACGTCGTCGATCACGCCCACGTTTGCGCCCGCGATCCGCACCTCCTCGCCGGGCACGAGGAAGGCGCCGTTGTCGAAGATCGCGCGGACCTGGTAGGTGCCCTCGTCGCCGCCGGCGCCACTGCCGACGACCAGGATCACGGCCGAGGCGACCAGCGCGACCAGGATTGCCGCGGCGCGCCTCATGGTCCCGCCGGCACGTCGGCCGGGTCGCAGATCCCGGCCAGAGCGCCATCGTCGAGGAACGGGTTGGAGCCGGTGATCGGCTGCGTCCCGCCGCCGGGGCAGCGGTTGAAGAAGCCGTTGTCGTACTGGTCGAACTGCTGGGTCGTCGGGGACGGGTCGAGCACGCTGGTGGCCGGGTTCCAGTTGAAGAAGTTGATCCCGGTCGGCTGCACGCGCAGGTAGTGGCCGTTGGCGTCGTAGTTCGAGGACGCCTGGCCGAAGCGGCCGAGGAAGGCGAGCAGGTCCGGGCTGTAGGGGCGCAGCTGGGCGATGTTCGGCTGGCTCGCGTCGAGACCCTTGATCGTCGCCGGGACGGAGCTCGAGGCGCGCTTCTGCACGCCCGGCAGCGCTCCGAGGGTGTCGACGAGGTCGTTTGCGGGTCCGTTGCGGTGCAGGACCTTGCTCAGGTCGGAGAACACCGGCAACGCCTTGTCGGCGACCGTGGTCAGGGAGACCAGGAAGGGCTCGAGGTCCTTGGTCGACTCGCCGGTGACCGCGATCAGCGGGTCGAGGTCGTCGAGCGCCGCGCGGATGTTGACGAAGGTCGTATTGGCCTGGCGCAGGGCCGGCGGCAGCGCCACCAGCGAGCGGTCGAAGGCCTCGTTTTCGGCCGCGATCGCGCCCAGCGCCTGGTTGGCGTTCGAGGTCAGCGCGGAGAGGTCGTCGCGGCGCTCGGCGACGGCGCCGAGGACCGAGGATCCCGAGGCCAGGAACTCGGAGAAGGTCTGCTCGTCGCGGGTCAGCTCCTGCAGCAGCCGGGTCGTCGACTGGATCCCGGGAGCGAGGTACTTGTAGGTCTGGTTGGCCTCCTGCTCGTTGCCGGTGTAGACCGTGGCCTGGCCCTGGATGAACTCGGCGAGTCCCTCGCGCGTGCGGCGGTTGAAGGTGTTGAAGAGCTGGTCGATGTCGACCGGGGTCGTCGTGTCGGTCGACGGGATCACGGTGTCGGCCGGGATCTCGGGCTCGGAGTTGGCGCCGGGCGAGATCGAGACGTAGCGGTTGGCGATCCCGGAGAGCGAGGTGGCGCGAATCACGGCCGTGGTGCCCTCGTGAAGCGGCTCATCGACGCTGATCGCCACCTCCGCCTGGGCGTCCGGGGTGAGCTTGATCTCGTCGACACTGCCGATCGGCTGCCCGCCGACGAGCACCTGGTTGCCGGGCACGAGCTGGCCACCGGTCTGGAAGATCAGCTTGTAGGGGGTGCCGCTGTCGCCGCCGAGGAGGACGACGACGACGAGGACGACCCCGATGATCAGGGCTGCGAAGCCAGCGACGCGCGCCAGGACCCGTCCCTTTCCTCCGCTATCCGGTCGCTCTCCCTGCACTCGGGACGGCGCGCGCCTGACTCCTCTCGACCCACTCGCTTCATGCGTTTCGGCTGGGAGGCTTCCTCTCCTCCCAAGCAGGCACAAGATCGGCCGATCTGTACCCGCGGCCATCCTAGTCGCTCAGAGGGGCGGCGCGAGATCGCGGCCCCCGCTTGTTGCCCGCTTAACCCGCGGTTTATTCGCGCGGGTCGCGGCCGGTCAACCCCCGGTAGAGGTCGTTGGCGCGCGTCCCGGTGAGCGCGGCGACGACGCTCGCCGCCGCCCGCGGGCGCGCCCCGGACTGAACCAGGCGCCGCAGCGCGTCGACCGCGAAGGCGACGTCGGGGCCTTCGGCGCGCGCCGAGGCGGGCGCGATCACGACCACGATCTCGCCCTTGACGTCGTCGCGAAAACGTCGCGCGAGCTCGCCCAGGGTGCCTCGGGCGACCTCCTCGTGAAGCTTGGTCAGCTCGCGGCAGACGGCGGCATCGCGGTCGGGCGCCAGCGCGGCGAGCGCCGAGAGCGAGGCGGGCAGCCGCCGCGGCGATTCGAACGCGACCACGGTCTCGGGCGAGCCGAGCACGCGCTCGAGCTCGCCGGGACGCCGGGGCAGGAAACCCTCGAAGCGCCAGCGGTCGACCGGGAGCCCGGAGGCGACCAGCGCCGTCGTCACCGCCGACGGTCCCGGCAGCACCTCGACCTCGAGGTCCCGCTCGATGCAGGCGCGGATCAGGCGAAACCCGGGGTCGGAGATCGCCGGCGTGCCCGCGTCCGAGATCAGCACCACCTTCGCCCCGCGCTCGATCTGGGCGGCGAGCTGCCGCGCGCGCTCGACCTCGTTCTGCTCGTGGTTCGAGACCAGGCGCGGGCGGCGGATCTCGAGCCGTTCGTAGAGGCGCCCGGCGCGTCGGGTGTCCTCGCAGGCGACCAGGTCGGCCTCCTCGAGCGCCCGGCGGGCGCGCGGACTGAGGTCCTCGAGGTTGCCGATCGGGGTCGGGCAGACGATCAGGCGGCCCGGCATCAGGACGACTCCGCCGCGTTCTCCTCGAGCGCCATCGCCGCGGCGCCGATCATGCCCGCGTCCGGTCCGAGCTCGGCCGCGACGACCAAGGTCTGGTTCATCGGTTCGAGCGCCCGGGCACCAAGCTCGCGCCGCGCGGGGCTCAGCAGGAGCTCGCCGGCGGCGGCCACCCCGCCGCCGATCACGATCACGTCGGGCTCGAAGATGTTGGCGTAGTTGGCGAACGCGACCCCGAGGTGGCGGCCGATGCCGGCGACGACCTCGACCGCGATCCCGTCGCCCGCGAGAGCGGCGTCGGTGACCGTCTTCCCGGTGATCTCCTCGCCGCCGGCAAGCGCTCGTCCGAGCGCCGAGTCCGGATGCGCCTCGGCCGCGATCAGCCCCGCCCGCCCCAGCGCGGTACCCGAAGCGAGCGCCTCGACGCAGCCGTGGTTGGGGCAATTGCCCTGGCAGCGGGGGCCGTTCTCGTCGATCACCATGTGGCCGAGCTCGGCGCCCGCCCCGGTCGTCCCGCGGTAGAGCTCGCCGTCGAGCACGAGGCCGCCGCCGATCCCGGTCCCGATCGTCAGCAGGACGACGTTGCGGGCGCCGCGCGCGGCGCCGAAGCGATGCTCGGCGAGCGCCGCCGTGTTCGCGTCGTTGTCGATGAACACCGGCAACCCGAGCCGCTCGGAGATCATCTCGCGGATCGGCACGTTGACGATCGGCAGGTTGACCGAGGTGATCGCGAGGCCGCGCTCGCGATCGATCGTCGCCGGGATCCCGAGCCCGATCGCCTCCACCTCCGGACAGGCGCGAACGCCCTCGCGCAGCTCGCGCTCGAGCGTGTCGAGCAGGAGGTCGAGGGTGAGGCCGGTGGTCGGCTCGGTGCCGCGATGGAGGACCGACTGGTCCGAGTCGATGACCCCGACGGCCATCTTCGTGCCCCCCAGATCAGCGCCGATCGCAGCCCTCACGGTAGGCGCCTCAACGGCGGCGCGGGAAGGATTCTCCAAAGGGCATGCGGTATTGATAGCTCATGCCTGATTCCGGGGATAAGCCTGAGCCGCCTGAGCGGGAGGAGCCCCCCGACTACACCGTCTACAAGTCGCGGCCCCGTCTCAGCGAACGGATCCGCAAGCCCGACCTCTCCGGCCTCGGCGGCAAGCTGGGCCGCGGGGGCGGCGACAAGAAGCCGCCGAAGTCGCTCTCGGCGCCCGGCGATCCTCCGCTCTGGCGCCGGGTGGCGAAGTGGGTGGGGATCTTCGCCCTCGGCTGGATCGTGCTCAGCTTCCTCGCCTTCGCGCTCTCGGCGCAGATCCAGAAGGGCAAGCTCGCCGACGGGGTCGGCAACGTCCTCGACGGGGGCCCGTTCCTGCTCGGGGGCCAGACGATTCTCGTGCTCGGCACCGATGTGCGCTCTGGCGCCTTCGCCGGCCCCGACGAGGCGGAGACCGAGAACTGCATCGAGGCGATCAACAGCGGCCGGCCGACCGACAACAACTGCAAGCACGGCCCCTACCGCTCCGACACGATCATGCTCGTGCGCGCCGGCGCCGGCACCCTGCGCAAGCTCTCGATCCCCCGCGACACGCTCGCCGAGGTTCCCGGGCAGGGACCGCAGAAGATCAACTCCGCCTACGCCTCCGGGGGCGCGAAGCTGGCGGTGCGCACGGTCGAGGGCCTGCTCGGGATCGACATCGACCAGGTGGCGATCATCGACTTCGACGGCTTTCGGAGCTTCATCGACTCGATCGGCGGGATCACCGTCGACCTGCCCAACGACGTCTGCTCGAGCGTCTCCGGCGGCGCCTTCAACCTCAATCTGGAGGCGGGCGAGAACGATCTCGACGGGTTCCAGGCGATCACCCTCGCCCGCACGCGGGAGAACACCTGCGGCTCGGGCCCGTTCGCGGGCACCGACGTCGAACGGGCCCAGTTCCAGCAGCTGATCCTGGACGGGATCAGGAGCAAGCTGACCAGCGTCACCAGCCTGCCGCTGAACTTCATCAAGGGCCCGCTGATCGGCTGGAACGCGCCCAAGGTGATGGTCTCGAGCATGGGCGCGCTGACGATGCCCCAGCTGGCGCTCTCCGCGGCGACCGGCGGTGGCGGCGGTGCCGACGTGCTCAAGCCTTCGAGCACGACCGGGGCCGGCAACCTGGTCGTCTCGCCCGACGAGTGCGAACGGGCCGCCGAGAAACTGCTCGGCGAAAAACCCCCGCACAGCCCGAACTGCCCGCAGAGCTAGCGCCGCCACCTCTCACCCCCGAGGCCAAGTCGAGGCCGCGGTTGGTGACCAGCCTCAGTCCGAGGACGAGGAGCTGCCCGAGCTCGACTTGTCGCTCGAGCCCGAGGACTTCGAGGAGTCGGATCCCGAGCCCGACGAGTCCGAGCTCGATTTCGATTCGGACTTCGATTCCGACTTCGACTCCGACGGCTCGCCCTGCTTGGTGCCGCTGCTGTTGGTCGAGCCCTTCTTCGCGTAGTCGGTGGTGTAGAAGCCGGAGCCCTTGAAATGGACCGCGATCGGGTGAAAGACGCGCTCGACCGGCTTGCCGCAGACCTCGCAGACCTCGACCGGGTC
>DATBPT010000103.1:0-14530 GCA_036561205.1 Solirubrobacterales bacterium | reverse complement strand
GAGCCGGAGATCGGCTCGGCGGACGAGGTGATCATCAGCGTCGACGCCAGCGGCATATGCGGCTCCGACCTCCACATCTACCGCGGCAGGGTGCCGATCGAACAGGGCTTCACCCTCGGTCACGAGTACGTCGGCACCGTGATCGCCGCCGGCGACGCGGTCGCCAACGTCGCCGAGGGCGACCGGGTCCTCGGCACCTACGGCACGGCGTGCGGCGAGTGCTTCTTCTGTCTCCGCGGCGAGTTTCACCAGTGCGATCGCGGCCGCGTGTTCGGGCACGGCTCGACCCTTGGCTCGCTCCAGGGCGCGCAGGCCGAACGGCTGCTCGTCCCGTCGGCCGACCTCGTGCTGAGAAAGGTGCCGGACGGAATGTCGGACGAGATCGCGATGTTCGCGGGCGATGTGATGGGAACCGGTTGGCACGCGGTCGCCGAAACCGGGGTCGGGCCCGGGATGACGGTCTGCGTCCTCGGGCTCGGGCCGGTCGGCCTCTGCGCGGTCCAGGCGGCGAAGACCGCGGGGGCCGACCACGTGATCGCCGTCGATTCGGTCGAGGAGCGACTCGAGGTCGCGCGGTCGTTCGGTGCCGAGCCAATCCACCTGACCGAGGGCGATCCGCGGGGCGCCGCGAAGGCCGCAACCGACGGGCGCGGCGTCGACGTGGCGATCGACGCCGTCGGCCATCCGGACGCACTCGAGCTTGCCTGCCGGATGACGCGGAAGGCGGGAACGGTCTCCGCGACCGGCGCCTACACCGAGCGCATCGACCTGCACATGGGAATCGTCTGGATCAAGGCGCTGACCCTGAAGACCGGCCAGGCGAACGTGATCGGCCATTTGGACACCGTGCTCGATCAGCTCGTCTCCGGAGCCCTCGATCCCTCGGCCCTGGTCACCCACCACATGGACCTGGACGAGGCTCCGCACGCCTACGAGGTCTACGACCGCCACGAAGCGCTGAAGATCGTCCTCCGGCCGTGACGCCTCAGCCCGGCGTGTCGGCGAACGGCAGCTCGGTGAGGAACGAGCTCGAGACGTCGACCAGGTAGACGACGCCGGAGCGCAGCGGGAAGTCGGCGCCGGTGTACTTGCGCGCCATCCGGTCGATGATCTCGAGCGCGGCGTCGCCCTCGACGGTCTCGGTGATCGTGCCGCGAAGCTGGCCCGATCGGTAGGGGTTGTCGCGATCGATGACGGTGATCGCGACGCGTGGGTCGGCGTCGATGTTGCGCGCCTTCAGCGTGCTCGGCTGGGTGAAGAAGCAGGGGCGCCCGTGCTCCATTGCTGCCCAGACGCAGGTCGCGTGCGGCGCCCCGTCGCCCATCAGCGTCGCCACGCTGATGAAGTTTGCGCCCTCGAGCAGCTCCTTGATCTGGGGATCGAGATCGGCCACGAATTCGAGTCTGGCAGAGCTCGGGTTCCGCGGGCAACTGCCGATAGATGAGGGTGATGGCGACAATCGAGCCCACCGAGCGGCGCCGCCCCAGTATCGCGACGCTTCGGCTTCAACCCGACCCGCGGCGGATCCGGGAGTTCCTTGCCGAGGTCGAGTCGGGCCTCGGCGAATCGTGTGATCAACAGCTGCGGCGAAACGTGCGGCTGCTGGTTGGTGAGATCGCCGCCCGGCTGTTGGGAGCGTGTCCGCGCGCGGCGATTCAGGTCGACCTCGAGGTGAAGGCCGACAGCGTTCGGGTCGACATCGCCGAGCGGGGCGGCGAGCCGTGCGACTTCTGGGACGCCCTCGACGACGCCGTGTTCTCGGACCTGACTACGGCCTGGGGACGAGACCGCCGGCGTGGCGGCGGCGCCTGGTTCGAGCTAGAGGCGCCCTCGCGACCCTCGAGCCGTGACCGGTCAGCGATCGCCGGCGCTCGAGAACGCTGAGACCAGCCGGCCGTCGATGAAGGCGTCGAGGCCGGCGATCCGATCGCCCTCGACCTCGAGCAAGAGAAGGCCGTGCGGCGTCTCCGAGCCGTCGGCCTCGCCCTGGAACATCGCCACCGCGGCCCGGCCGTTGGCCCAGGTCGGCTCGACCCGGACCCGATCGACGCCGCCGCCGCAGGGGCCGGTGGCGAAGAAGTGGCAGATCTCGGCGGCGCCGGCGATCGAGGGGGTGGGGGGCATGCGGAGGACGGCGTCCTCGCGCAGCAGCTTGATCAGGTCGTCCATGTCGGCGCGTTCCCAGGCGTCGACGTAGCCGGCGAGAAGGTGTCGCTGCGACGGCGCCGCCGCCCATGAGGACGACGCCGGCAGCTCGGTGTCGATCGTCGCCCTCGCTCTCTGCAGGCCGCTGTTGACCGCGGCGACGGTGGACTCGAGCAGCTCGGCGACCTCGCCGGACGACCAGCCGAGCACGTCGCGGAGGATCAGGATCGCGCGCTGGCGGCCGGGCAACCTCTGGATCGCGGTCAGTAAGGCGAGCTCGACCCCCTCGCGCATCGCATAGCGCGCCGCCGGGTCGACGACCGGCGTCTCGGCCTCGAGCAGGCGCTCGTCCGGGTAGGGGTAGACGGGCTCGGGTCGCCGGGGCCGCCGCTCGAGCTCGTCGAGGCAGGCGTTGGTCGCGATCCGGTAGAGCCAGGTCTCGATCGAGGCTCGGCGCTCGAAGCGCTCCAGCGTCTTCCAGGCGCGCATCAGCGTCTCCTGGACCACGTCCTCGGCGTCGTGGGGCGAGCCGAGCATCCGGTAGGCGTGGACCTCGAGCGCCCGCCGATGGGGCTCGACCAGGTCGCGGAAGGCGCGCTCGTCCCCGGCCTGCGCGGCGGCGATCAGGCCGCGCTCCTCGGCGGGCTCGCGTAGTTGGGCGACGGGCATGCACATATTTAGACGATCGCGGCGCTTCGAAGTCATCGGTGAGTTAGGCGGGGGTGGTGCGTCTAAACGGGCATGAACAACTTCACAACCCGCCGCTGGACCGTGGCCCTGACCGCGATCGGCTCGCTGATGGCGGCGCTCGACACGCTCGTCGTCGCCTCGGCCCTGGGCACGATCAGGCTCGACCTCGGCGCCTCGGTCGCGCAGCTCGAGTGGACCGTCAACGCCTACAACCTGAGCTTCGCCGTGCTCCTGATCACCGGCGCCGCGGTCGGCGACCGGCTCGGGCGCCGGCGCATGTACGCCGCCGGCCTCACCCTCTTCGCACTCGCCTCGGCCGCCTGCGCGCTGGCGCCGAGCGTCGGCTTTTTGATCGGCGCTCGCGCCGTCCAGGGCGCCGGCGCCGCGCTGCTGATGCCGCTCGGGCTGGCGCTGCTCGCCGCCGCCTTCCCGCCCGAGCGCCGCGGCGCCGCGATCGGGATCTTCAGCGCAATCACCGGGATCGCCGTCGCGCTCGGGCCGCTGGTCGGCGGCGCTGTGGTCGAGGGCATCGCCTGGGAGTGGATCTTCTGGCTCAACGTGCCGATCGGGCTCGCCGCCGCGCCGCTGGTGCTCGCCAAGGTGCGCGAGAGCTTCGGCTCGGCGACCTCGCTCGACCTGCCCGGGCTGGCGCTGGTCAGCGGCGCCGCCCTCGGCATCGTCTGGGCGCTGGTGCGCGCCAACGACGCCGGCTGGGCCAGCGTCGAGATCATCGGCTCGCTCGCCCTTGGGCTCGCGCTGGCGATCGGCTTCGTGCTCTGGGAGCGGCGCGCCTCCGAGCCGATGCTCGAGCTGCATCTGTTTCGCGACCGCTCGTTCGCCGCCGGCAACACGGCGATCTTCTTCACCTTCGCCGCCCTGTTCAGCTGCGTCTTCCTGTTCGCGCAGTTCCTGCAGACATCGCTCGGCTTCAGCCCGCTGGAGGCCGGGCTGCGGCTGATGCCGTGGACGATCACCTTCATCATCGTCGCCCCGGTCGCCGGCGCCTTCGCCGATCGGATCGGCGAGCGCCCGCTGATGCTCGCCGGGCTGCTGCTGCAGGCCGGCGGTCTTGCATGGGTCGCGGTGATCGCCGACCCGCTGCCGAGCTACTCGCAGCTCGTCGTCCCCTTCGTCGTCGCCGGGATCGGCGTCTCGCTGGCGATCCCCTCCGGCCAGAACGCGGTCGTCGGCGCCGCCGAGATCGGCGACCTGGGCAAGGCCTCGGGCGCCAACAGCATGATGCGCGAGCTCGGCGGGGTCTTCGGGATCGCGGTCACGGTCGCCGTCTTCGCCGCGATCGGCGGCTACGCCTCCGCGGCGCAGTTCGGGCACGGGTTCGCCGCCGCGGTCGGGGTCGCCGCCGGCCTCTCGCTCGCCGGCGCGATCGTCGCCCTGGCGCTACCGCGTGCGCGTACCACCGCTGAGACACTGAAGCCGCAGCCAATCACCGAGGCAGGGAGCTGATCATGAGCCGCACCGTCGTCCGCTACCGGGTCAAGCCCGAGCACGCCGACGACAACGCCGAGCTGGTCCGCGGCGTCTACGAGGAGCTGAAGGCGCTCGACCCGCCGGGCTTTCGCTACGTCACCTTCCAGCTCGAGGACGGGGTCACCTTCGTCCACGTCGCCTTCGCCGACTCCGACCCGCCGCCGCTTCCGGGCCTGGCCGCGTTCAAGCGCTTCCAGGAGGGGATCGCCGAGCGCTGCGACGAGCCGCCGGTGGCGATGAAGGCGACCGAGGTCGGCTCGTTCGGGTTCGAGGGTGCTACTTGACGGTGAGGCTGCCGTACATGCCCGATGAGTAGTGCCCGGGCAGGTTGCAGAAGATCACGTACTTGCCGGCGTCCAGGTCGAGCGTGACCGTGCCGTCGGCACCGCCGGCGACCTCCGAGATCTCACCTGGAACGTCGAGGGCCTCCTCGTCGACGCTGCCGTCCGAGCCCGTCGGCAGCCGGGCGGGATCGTCGCCGGTCTTCGCCAGAACCAGCTCGTGCGGAGCGCTGCCGGCGTTGGGGGCGTCGATCGTGACCGTGCCGGCCTTCGCTTCGACGGCGTCGGGCTTGTAATAGAACTCGCCCATCTCGATCGTCAGCGTCTCGCCTCCGGCTGCCGGGGCGCTGGTCGTGGCGGAGCCCTCTTCGGTCGCCTCGTTCGACTCGCCACTGGCTTCGTCGGATGCGGCAGCGGCCGTGCTGCTCGTCTCGTCGTCGCTGCCACAGCCGGTGGCAAATGCGCCGAACGAGGTCAAGCCGGCGACGGCCAGTCCAACCGCGATTGGTCTCAGGCTCATGAGGTCCCTCTCAATGGAATGCATGGGTCATCGATGATCCCCGGCGGCCGAGTGCGCGGCGTCCGGAGGCGGTACGGGTTCGGCTAAGTAGCCGCTACCGCTGTTACGTTTGGATCAGTTCGTCCGGTAGCCGCCGCAACGCGTAGTTCGCCCCGCGATCGGGTGCGGAAAACCCGCATCGATTTGACGGTTTCGTTCGGAAGCCGGCGGTCGGCGGCGACGGTAGGTTCGATCGCATCGGAGGTGCACCCCACGTCGCGGCCGGGGGGCCGTCGGTCGGAGTGCAGGCGGGATCGAGCGACCGGGCGATCGCCGGTCGCTCACCGCTGTCACAAACTGGCGCCACGGCTAACGAATCCCGCGTATTTGCCGATGGGTAACAACGACCCGCGCAATGGGGGAATTGAGGCTCGGCAGGCTTGGGATCACGAACGAAGCTCACTGAAGCGAAGGCGCCCGCTCGAAGCGGGACGGCCGTCGCGCGGGCGCGTAACGGCGCCCGGCCCGCCATGCCACCGGCGAACGGCGCAAACGGCTCGAAGTTCGACCGCGAGTCGCTGTCGAGGGCGCTTGTCGACGTCTCCGCCGACTGCGTGATCGCGATCGACACCGACGGCCGGGTGGTCGAGTGGAACCCGGCGGCCGAGCGCACCTTCGGCTACTCCCGCGAGGAGGCCCTCGGCGGCGATCTCGCCCGGATGGTGATCCCGCCGTCGCAGCGCCGGGGCGAGCGCCAAGCGCTGCTGGAGCTTGCCGCGAGCCCGCCGGCGCCGCGGACCGAGATGCGGCATGAGCGCACCGCGATGACCTCGAGCGGCGAGAAGTTCCCGATCGAGCTGACGATCGCACACGTCCCCGGGCCGCCCGCGCTGGCCGTCGGCTTCGTCCGCGACGTCAGCGATCGCCACAAGATCCGACTCCAGCGCGAGGCCGAGGAGCGCCGGCGCCAGACCCGGGTCGCGCTCGGCCATCAGGTGCTCCGCCACGCGCCCCTGGACGAGTTCGGGATCGCGGTCGCGCTGGCGATCCGCGAGGAGCTCGAAGTCGACGTGGTTCGGATCTGGCAGCCGCCGGACGACGGCAGGCCGCTGGCGCTGGTCGCCTCGGCCGGGCCCGCCGACGAAATCAGGCACGGCCCGCCGCCGATGCCCTCCGCCGAGGCCGGCCCGCTCGAGCTCCCCGACGGGCTCGTCTTCCGGGTCACGACTCCCGAGGGCCCGGCGGCGGCGATCTCCCTGCACTCGGAGGTCCCACACGAGTTCTCCGAGGAGGACCTCAGCTTCGTCGAGTCGCTCTCTCAGATGCTCGTCGCGACGATCTCCCACCACAGCACGGTCGAGCAGCTGGAGATGGCCGAGCGCCGCTACCGCGGCTTGATCGAGCGCCTGCCGATCGTCTCCTACATGGCCGAATACGGCCCGGAGGGGCGCTGGTACTACGTCTCGCCCCAGATCGAGCAGCTGCTCGGCTTCACCTCCGACGAGTGGCTCACCGACAACGACCTCTGGTGGAGGTGCGTCCACCCCGACGACCGCGAGCGGATCAAGGCGGAAGAGGAGAACTGCGTCGAGACCCTCGACCCGCTCTCGATCGAGTACCGGATGGTTGCCCGAGACGGGCACGTGATCTGGGTCCGAGACGAGGGCGCCTACGGCCGTCCCGGCGAGCGGGGCCAGGTGCTGGTCGAGGGGGTGCTGCTCGACATCACCGAACGCCGCCATGCCGAGGAGGAGCTGCGCCACCAGGCCGATCACGACGAGCTCACCGGGCTCGCCAACCGGCGCCGGTTCACCGACGAGCTCGCCCGCCGGCGCGCGAGCGAGCGCCCGCACGGCGCCGTCGCGATCCTCGATGTCGACGACCTCAAATACGTCAACGACTCGCTTGGCCACGCCGCCGGCGACGCGCTGCTGCGCTCCGTCGGCAGCTCGCTCGGTGAGGTTCTGCGCCCGGGTGAGTTCCTGGCCCGCTTCGGCGGCGACGAGTTCACCGTCATTCTCGACGTCTCGACCGACGCCGGTGTGCGCCGCCGGCTCGCCGCCCTGCTGCGCTCCGTGCGCGGGCGCCAGTCGCGGATCACGGCGCGAGCCAGCGCCGGCGCCGTGATCTTCAACGACGATGCGCCCTCGACCGACGAGGACCTGATCGTCGCCGCCGACATCGCCCTGCACGAGGCGAAGGAGCGCGGCGGCGACCGCTACCAGATCTTCACCGGCGCCGGCTCCGAGCGCCTCGCCTGGGTCGGGCATCTGCGCTCGGCGATCGACAACGACCGGCTCACGCTCTACGAACAGCCGATCTTCGACCTCGCCACCGGCGAGGCCGCCGGCAGCGAGATGCTGGTACGGATCATCGAGGCCGACGGAAGCGTGCTCGCGCCCGCCGCCTTCCTGCCGACCGCCGAGCGCTTCGGCCTGATCCGCGAGATCGACCGCTGGGTGATCGACAAGGCGATCGACGTCGCCGCCGCCGGCCGCCCGGTGACCATCAACGTCTCCGCCCGCTCGATCTCCGACCCCGGCCTCAGCGGCCACATCCGCTACGCGCTCGAGCGCAGCGGCGCCGACCCCTCGAACATCGTCTTCGAGCTCACCGAGACCGCCGCCGCGACGGCGAGCGAGGACCTACGAGAGTTCGGCTCCCGGATCGAGCAGATCGGCTGCGCCCTGGCGATCGACGACTTCGGCACCGGCTTCGGCTCGCTCACCTATCTCAAGCACCTGCCGGTGCGCTACCTGAAGATCGACATGGAGTTCGTCCGCGGGATCGCCGAGTCGGCGGCCGACCGGGCGATCGTGCAGTCGATCGTCACGATCGCCGGCAGCCTCGGGATGCGGACGATCGCCGAGGGGGTCGAGGACCAAGCGACGCTCGACGCCCTGCGCGGGCTCGGCGTCGACTTCGCCCAGGGCTATCACCTCGGACGCCCGGCGCCGCTCGCCCGCGACTGAGGTTCAGGCGGCGACTTCGATCGGGTCCAGCGGGTGCAGCTCGGTGCGCTCGAGCGCCTCGACGCGCAGGTGCGCGATCGCCAGATACTCCTCCGAGGTGATCATGTCGACGAACGCCTGCCGGGTCGGGTACTCGACCAGGACCACCATGTCCCACTTGCTCGGCCCGATCAGCGCTCCGCTGCCGACTCCGGCGTCGAGGACGCGGCCGCCGGCGCGCTCGAGCAGCGGCCGCACGGCTTCGCCGTACTCGGCGTAGCGCTCGGCGCCGCCGCCGGGCTTGAAGTCGAGCAGGTTGAGCATCAGCACCGGTCCCTCGGCGGCGCGGCGGCTGAGCTCCTCGAAGGCGGGCGGGTTGAGGGCGTCGATCTCGTCGTTGGGCATCGCCGGATCCTAGGCCGACGCCGTCGGCACGGGCACCGGAGCCGGGGTCGGCACCGCGACGGGTACCGACGACGCCAGGGCTGGAGCCGAGGGCGCCGGGACCGGCACCGCGACATCGGGGCGCTCGCCGCGGCGGCGGTCGCCGCGCCCCTGCGCGAGCCGGTCGACCAGCGCCCAGGCGCCGAAGCCGAGCGCGCCGACGGCACCGGTCGCGGTCAGCAGGGCGCCCGCGGCGGCGGCAACCGCGACCCCGTTCGACCCGAGGATGACCACCGAGGTGGCGACGCCGAGCGTCGGTCCGACCGGAAGCAGGCCGAAGAGCGCCGCCGCGATCAGCAGCGCGGTCGCGTCGAAGAACGAGATGTCGACGCCGAGCCCGTGCAAGAGAAGCCAGTTGCGCAGCACCTGGGCGCCGGTCGCGAACATAACCAGGCCGATGATCGTGTTGCGGCTGCGAAGCCCTCTCATCACTGCGATCCCGGCCCAGAAGCCCTCGCGCCGATGGCGCGCCAGCCGGGTCACGGCGACGATCCCGACCAGGGCGACGCCGAGGAATATCAGCGGCGCCCACCAGGCCATCCCCAGCGGGCCGACGAGCGTGAACGAGCAGATCGCCGCGAGCGCGATCTCGACCACGACGATCGGCATCTCGGCGGCGACCAGGACCGAGACGCAGGGGCTCTCGGCGGGGGCCGAGCGGCGCAGGGCCGCGATCCGTACGCCGAGGCCGAAGCTCGAGTTGAAGAGGTTGCCGAGGTAGCCGACCGCGGCCGCGCGGTAGAGGCGCCGGCGGTTGACCTCGCCGCCGGCGGCGTCGACGCAGACGTGCCAGGCCTCGCTGCGGGCGATCAGCCAGACGACCTGCAGCAGCGCCGCCGCCGCCAGCGCCCAGGCCGGAGCGTCGGCGAGCGCGGCGATGAAGTCGTCGCGCTTGCCCCAGAGGCCGACCGCGAGGGCGCCGCCGACGATCAGCGTGCAGATGATCGTCACCGCCGCCGGGTGGCCGCGAACCCAGGCACGCAGGCGCGGCAGGCGGCTGCGTTCAGAGGCTTCTAGGGCTCGGTCGGGCACGATTCCTTCATCGGCCAACGGAGCCGCTCAACCGAGCTTACGCTCACTGGTGGCCGCCCGTGTTAAGTCGCGAGCTTGCTCGCCCGCGGCGAGCTCAATTGCCGAAGCCCGACTGCGGGTAGAGCGTGAACTCGACAGCGCCCTCGGCGACGGTCACGTCGAGGACCTTGTCGTCGAGGAAGGCCAGCGATTGGGGCTCGACCGAGATCCTCATTCCCTCGACCACCAGGTCGCGGGAACGGGGTCGTCCGACGAGCTCGAGCTGGACGTCGCGCGCCGGCCCGGTGCCGGCGCTGCGGTGCTCGCCGGCGACGATTCGCAGCATCGCCCCTGCCGGGACCTCGGGTTGCGAGACGATCTGCTGGACCGCGTCGGCCGCCTGTTGCGTCATTGCGAGCATCTGGTTCCTGTGCCTCCGTTTGCTCCCCCAAACGGGTTACACCCCACTCCATCCACAGGATTCCCCGCCGGAACGATTTCTAACCCTCCGGGTGCCCGATTTCAGCAGCGGGCGTATCGTCCCGGCGGTGAGCGAACCGCGGCTCGAGCTGATCGAGTTCCCGGCCGACGACCCGGAGCGCGCGCTGCGCTTCTGGGGCGGCCTGCTGGAAACCGAGCTCGAGCAACGCGGCGAGGGGGAGGGCTCGGGCTGGCAGACCCGCGCCGGCGCACCGGCCGTCGGCGTGCACGAACGCGGCCGCGGGCCCGGGGACTCGTTCTCGCTGCCCTACTTCGAGGTCGACGACGTCGCCGCGGCGCTCGAGCGCGTCGCCGAGCTCGGCGGCAGCGTCGTCCACCCGGGGGAGCGCTGGGCGATCTGCCGCGACTCCGAGGGCAGCCCGTTCGCGCTCAGCGCCTCGAGCGCCTCGGCGTAGACGCCGTGATGGACATTCCGCGGCCGCACGCCGGCGATCCCGTAGGCCTCGGCCATCGCCCGCGCCAGCGTGAGCTTGAAGAGGCGGCCGTGCCAGGCGTGCGCTCCCGGCTGGCGGCCGACGTGCAGGTGGACGAGCTCGTGCAGCAGGGTCTCGAGCACGTCACCGGGCCGGATCCCCGGATAGGCGGTCACCGAGAGCCGGAACTCGGCCGGGATCGCGAACCCGAGCCGGTTCGGGCGCCGGCCGCTGCGGCGCACCTTGAGCGCCGGCACCGAGCCGGCCAGCGGGCCGTCGGCGAAGACGGCGAGCGCTCGCAGGCGGTGCAGCTCGCGGCGCAGGTCGATCCCGGCGACGCGGTAGTAGGACGGATGGCGGCGCACCTGCGGCACCGGCGAAACATAGGCGGCCGACCGGCGTGTATCGCCGACCGGCCGCCGAAGCCGAATTCCTAAACGGGGTCAGACCCCGTTTAGGTTGCGGATGAACTTTGCGTGCGCGGTGCTAGACCGTCGAAACGTTCGCCGCGCGCGGGCCCTTGTCGCTCTCCTCGGACTCATAGGTCACCTTGTCGCCCTCGTTGAGCGAGCGGTAGCCGTCTCCGTTGATTGCGCTCTGGTGGACGAACAGATCCTTCGAGCCGTCGTCCGGGGTGATGAAGCCGAAGCCCTTTTCACCGTTGAACCACTTGACTGTTCCTGTTGGCATGCGTCTTCTCCATCCCGGGTGCTCTGAAGCACTAGGTCGATCCTTTAGTGCCCGCAACCGTAGCAATGGTGGGCATGAGAGGATCGGAGGGTGCCGGATACCGCCTACGAAGCGACCCTTTACGCGATTCCCGGCTCGCATGCGTGCGAGTGGGGGGCGCTGATGCTGGAGCACAAGGGAATCGACTACAGGCGGGTTGACTTCTGGCCCGGGGTGCACACGCTGAGCGTCCGGATGCGCGGCTTTCCCGGCAAGGGCAAGACGCGGATGCTCGGCGACGAGAAGCCGACGTTCAGCGTTGCGATCGGCGATCGGTTCGGCACCGTGCCGGCGCTGCGGCTCGGCGACGAGCGGATCCAGACCAACCACGCGATCGCTCGCCGCCTCGACGAGCTCGATCCCGAGCCGCCGCTGTTTCCCGTCGACCCCGCCCAACGGGCGAAGGTCGAGGAAGCCGAGAAGTGGGCCGACGACCCGTTCCAGATGGTCGCCCGGCGGCTGGCGCTGGCCGGGGTCCTGCACGGGCCCGACGCCCTCTATGACCGCGGACGCAAGGGCCGCCTCGGCGCGCTGCTCTGGCACAACGACCGCATGCGCCTTTGCGGAACCAGGATGCTGGCGAAGCGCGTCTTCGGGGCCAACCCCGAGACCGAGCGCCAGATGCTCGACGAGTTCCCCGGGCAGCTCGACAGGATCGACGCCTACATCGCCGACGGGGTCCTGAATGGCGAGCAGCTCTACGCCGCCGACTACGCGGTCGCCCCCAGCCTCGCCATCCTCAGCTACCGCAAGGACCTGCGGCCGATGATCGACTCGCGGCCGGCCGGGGCGCTGGTCGATCGCGTCTGGGCCGAGCGCGGCACGCCGGCAAGCGCGTGAGCCAGCCTATGCTCATCCGATGAGCGACTCAGCCACCGCCACACCGACCGACGACGCCCTCGCCGCCGCCCGCTGGAACCTCGAGCCGCTGGTCGACGACGGCGGCCCCGAGCGCGCCCTGGCGCAGCTCGACGAGGCCCAGGAACTGGCCGAGAAGTTCGCCGAGAAGCACCGCGGCAAGGTCGCGGAGCTCGACGCCGCCGGGCTCGCCGAGGCGATGCGCGAGCTCGAGCGGCTTTCCGACCTCGGCGGGCGCGCCGGCACCTATGCCGCGCTCGCCTTCTCCGTCGACACGGTCTCGCCCGAGGTCGGGGCGCTGATGCAGGAGGTGCGCGAGCGCTCCGCGGCGCTGCAGACGACGCTGCTGTTCTTCGACCTCGAGTGGAACGAGCTCCCGGACGAGCAGGCCGAGGCGCTGATCGAGGCGCCCGAGCTCGCCTTCTGCAGCCACTACCTGAAGATGGAGCGCCGCTACCGCCCGCACCAGCTCTCCGAGCCCGAGGAGCTGATCCTGACCGAGACCTCGGTCACCGGCCCCTCCGCCTTCTCGCGGCTGTTCATCGAGCAGACCTCGGCGATCACGGTCGAGCTCGCCGACGCGGATGAGCCGCTGCAGCTGATGGAGGCGCTCAGCCGCCTCCAGGACCCCGACCGCGAGCGCCGCGCCGAGGCCGCGGGCGCGGTTACCGAGTCGCTCGAGCCCGGCCTGCGCACGCGGGCGTTCATCTACAACACCCTGCTCCACGACAAGGCGACCAAGGACCGCCTGCGCTCGTTCGAGCACTGGCTCGCCGCTCGCAACCTCGACAACGAGGCCTCCGACGAATCGGTCGAGGCGCTGATCGAGGCGGTCGTCGGGCGCTATGACCTGGCCCGGCGCTGGTACCGGCTGAAGGCGCGGATGCTGGGGCTCGAGCGGCTCGCCGACTACGACCGGGTGGCGCCGCTGGCCGAGGCCGAGCGCCACGTCCCCTACGACGAGGCCCGCGAGCTGGTGCTCGATTGCTACAGCGGCTTCTCGGCCGAGCTCGGGACGACGGCGGCGGAGTTCTTCAGCGGCGACTACATCGACGCGCCCCCGGCTCCGGGCAAGCGCGGCGGAGCCTTCTGCTCCTACGCGGTGCCCTCGGCGCATCCGTACGTGATGCTCAACTACACCTCGCGCCCCGGCGACGTCCTGACCATGGCGCACGAGCTCGGCCACGGCGTCCACGCCGCGCTCTCGCGCCCGCGGGGGATGTTCGAGTTCGGCACCCCGCTGACGGTCGCCGAGACGGCCTCGATCTTCGGCGAGACGATCGTCCTCGGGCGGCTGCTGGAGCAGTCCGCCGACGACGCCGAGCGTCTCTCCCTGCTCGGCTCCTCGCTCGACGGCGCCGTCGGCGCGGTCTTCCGCCAGGTGGCGATGAACCGCTTCGAGGACCGCGTGCACACCGAGCGCCGCGAATCGGGTGAGCTCTCGGTCGAGGCCTTCGCCGCGGCCTGGACCGACACCCAGACGGCGATGCTCGGCGACTCGGTCGAGCTCTCCGACGGCTACAGCTCCTGGTGGTCGTATGTGCCCCACTTCATCGCCACGCCGGGCTACGTCTACGCCTACTCCTACGGCCACCTGCTGGCGCTCTCGGTCTACCGCCGCTACGAGCAGCAGGGCGAGGACTTCGTCGAGTCCTACCTCGACCTGCTGCGCGCGGGCGGCTCGATGCTGCCCGAGGAGCTCGGCCAGATCGTTGGCGTCGACCTCACCGACCCCGGCTTCTGGAACGCCGGCCTTGACCTGATCGAGCGCCAGCTCGAGGCCGCGGAGGCGACCGCCGAGGCCGTCTCGGCCTGACCGGCGCCGCGCTCGCGCCCGTCCGCTCTCCGGCCGAACCGCTGGCGCCTCAAGAATCGAGCGGCCCGCCGAAGCGGACCGCTCAGGTTGAAGCGGGGACGTCGGGCCCCGCGCACGACCCAGTCCGTGAAGTGTAGGCGCGGAGGGCGCCGGACTCGAACCGGAATCGACCTCGCAGCCGATCGCAACGATCCTGGGTCGTGCATCCCGCCTTGGGATTTCAACCCTCCGCGCGACCCAGAGTTCAGCGAACGCCCGGGCACGGATGGGAGATGCACTGGGTCGTGATCGAAACCGGTTCGTGTCAATCGCTCTTCTTCGCGCGCGCTGGCGCGGTTGATGCCGCGGTTGTTGTCGCCATGCGGCACCAACTCACCTCTCGACCGGACCGGATGGTTGAAAGGGCGGTTGGTGACCTCGGCTCAGCTCGCCTTGGCGATCGCCGCGTCCATCGCCTCGGCGGGGTCCTCGACCACCTTGCCGTGGCCGGGGGCGAGGCGCTTCGGGTTCAGCGCCCGCAGCGCCTTCGCCGTCTCGAGCGCGGTCGGGCGGTGCCAGGTCGCCATCGCCGGCAGCGGGAAGCGCCAGTTCGTCTTCGCGGTGGTCGCGACTCCGCCCAGGGTCGAGTAGGCGTCGGCGCAGAACAGCGTTCCGTCGCGCGGGTCGAGGAAGGCGAGTTGGCCCGGCGTGTGGCCGGGGGCGGC
>DATBPT010000102.1:0-18269 GCA_036561205.1 Solirubrobacterales bacterium | reverse complement strand
TCGCCGACGGCGGTGCGGACGTAGCCGAGCACCGGCGGGGGTTCGCGGTCCGCCTCCTGCGCTCCGGCTTCGACGTTGAGCCGGGCCGAGGCCGCGAACTGGGGCGTCATCCAGTTGAAGAAGGCACCGTCGTATCCCGAGCCGGCGAGCCTGCACATCTTCGGGCCCATCGCCGCCAGCACCAGGCGCACCCCGGGCACCCGGGCGCGCAGCTCCGGGAGCGCCTCGCGCATCGCCGTCAGCGGCTTGGCCCCGAAGCCGGCGCCGACCCCGAGCCAGAGCCGCCCGCGGTCGAGTCCGAGGCGCTCGATCCGGTCGTTGATCTCCTCCGGCTGGTGGCGGTCGAGCGCCATCACCGCGACGCCGAGCTCGAGCGCCGGCGCCGACTCGGCAAAGACCTTCAGCGTCTCCAGGCCGAGCGCCCCGGGGTGATCGTTGGACCACATCGATACGTATCCGAGTTCCGCGCAGCGGGCCGCCAGCGGCGCGGCGACCTCGGGATCGAGCCCGGCGGCTACTCCGAAGCCGCGGCTCACCGATCGAAGACCGCGACGCACTCCACGTGGGGCGTCTGCGGGAACATGTCGACCGGCTTCACGCGTCGCAGGGTATAGCCCGCCTCGACGAGCTGAGCCGCATTCGGCGCCAGCGTGGTCGGGTTGCACGAGACGTAAACGATTCGGGGCGCCTCGCACTCGAGCAGCCGGCGGACGATCTTCTTCGAGAGGCCCGAGCGCGGCGGGTCGACGACGACCACGTCGGGCCTTCCGGCCTGCTCGAGCAGCGGCCCGATCCCGAGCCGGGCATCGGCGCAGACGAAGCGCGCGTTGGCGATCCCGTTGATTGCCGCGTTGTCGGTCGCGTCGGCGACCGCGTCGGCAACCCCCTCGAGGCCCCAGACCTCGCCCGCCAGCGGCGCCAGCGAGAGGCCGATCGTGCCGATCCCGCAGAAGAGGTCGAAGAGCCGTTCGTTGCCCGTCAGGCCGGCGAACTCGCCGGCGATCTGATAGAGGCGCTCGGCCATCTCGGTGTTCGTCTGCAGGAAGGCTGTGTGCGAGACCCGGAACCGGAGCCCGCCGAGCTCCTCGGTGAGGTGCTCGGCTCCGAGCACGCCGGTGGGTCCGTCGGTGCCGCCCGCGGGGCCCTCGATCACCGTGTGCAGGTCGACCGGCGGCCGCGGGATTTGGCCCGGTGAGGTGACCAGGCGGGTCTGCACCTGGCCGGTGCGACGGCCTTCGCGTACGACCAGGTTGCGCAAGATCCCCGTCTGCGGGCCGCTCTCGTAGGCCGGCAGGCGCTCGCTGCGCGCCCACTCGCGGACCGCGTTGCGGGCGGCGTTGTTGGCCTCGGAGGCGAGCTTGCAATCGTCGACGTCGACGATCTCGGCCCAGCTGCCGCGGCGGTGGAAACCGAGCGCGATCGCGGCATCCGGATCGGGCCGAGGCCCGAACGAGTACTCGAGCTTGTTGCGGTAGCGCCACGGCTCGACCGCGGACTCGATCGGCTCGAGCTCGAAGCCCTCCAGGCGACCGAGGCGGCGCAGCGCGTCGGCGACCTGGTCGGCCTTCTCCGCCAGCTGGCGCTCGTAGGTCATCCCCTGCCAGGGGGCGCCGGGGCAGGGCTCACCGTCGTGGATGCAGTGGTCGGCGATTCGCTCCGGGCTCGCGCTCAGCAGCTCGACCGCCCGGCCCTCGGCATAGTCGCGCTTTGCCTTCGTCAGCCGCACCCGGACGCGGTCGCCCGGCAGCGCCCCGCTGACGAAGACGACGTAACCGTCCGCGCGCGCTACCCCGCGCCCACCCTGGGCGAGGGAATCAACGTCGAGCTCGAGCTCGTCGCCGGCTCGGCGGCGGATTCTGACCGTCTCCATGCTTCTATCGTTGCAGCGTGGACGCATCCCTCGACCTCGCCGAGTACCGAGCGGCCGCCGAGAGCTTCTACGAGCAGATCGAGCGCGAGCACTACCTGCAGGGCGCGGGGCACAAGGCCGAGCTCGAGCTGGAGCCGATCTATGCCCGCCACGCGGGGCTCTTCAGCCTCGAACGGGTCGCCGAGCTGCGGCAGCTCGCGCTTGCCGCCGGCGGCGAGCAGGCCCGCGGCTTGCGCTACCTGACCCAGTTCGCCCTCGATGGTCTGCTGGGCGAGCTCACCCGCGCCGAGGCCGAGGAGACGGCGCGGCTCGAGTCGGCGCTCGAGGTCGAGGTGGACGGCGGCTCGATTCCCTACCGCCAGGTCGTGATCCAGCAGTCGAACGAGCCGGATGCGGACCGGCGCCTGGCGCTCGGGCTGGCCCAGGACTCGTTGCTGGCCGAGCGGATCACGCCGCTCCTGCGCGAGGCGCTCGAGCGCTCCCATTCGGTCTGTCGCGAGCTCGGCTGGCGCGGTTACGCCGACGCCTATTCGGATCTGCGCGGACTCGACTTCGCCGCGCTCGCCGAGCGCACCGCCGGCCTCCTGGAGACAACTGCGAGCGCCTATCCGGAGGCGCTGGCGCCACGGCTCGAGAGCGCCGGCCTGCCGCCGTTGGGCGAGCTGCGCCGCTCCGACCTGCCGCGCTTCTTCCGCGCCCCGGAGCTCGACGCCGGCTTCAACCCGGATCGGCTGGCACCGGCGTTCGCCGAAACCATGGCCGGGCTCGGGATCGACCTCGCGGCGCAGGCCAACGTCCACCTCGACACCGACTCGCGGCCGACCAAGTCGCCGCGCGCCTTCTGCTCGCCGTTACGGGTGCCGGACGAGGTCTACCTGGTCGTCGCTCCGGTCGGCGGCCGCGAGGACTTCGGCGCGGTCATGCACGAGGGCGGCCACACCGAGCACTACGCGAACATCTCGCGCGAGCTCCCCTTCGAGCACCGTTACCTGGGCGACAACGGGGTCACCGAATCGTTCGCCTTCCTCTTCGAACGGCTGACGGAGGAGCCCGCCTGGCTCGCCGAGCACCTCGGGATCGAAGCGCCGGAGGCGGTTCTCGCCCACGCCCGCGCAGTCTGGCTGCTGCTCGTGCGCAGGTACTGCGCCAAGCTCGCCTACGAGCGAGAGCTCCACGGCGAGTCGGCGCAGCTGGATCCGATGCCCGCCCGCTACGCCGAGCTGCTCGGCGATGCCACCGGGGTCGCCGAATGGCCCGCGGAGCAATGGCTCGCGGATGTCGACCCCGGCTTCTACGTCGTCTGTTATCTGCGCGCGTGGGCGCTCGAGACCCACTGGCGGCGGGCCCTGCGCGAGCGCTTCGGCGAGCGCTGGTTCGCCGAGCCCGAGGCCGGGCGCTGGCTGCTCGGCCTCTGGCGCCACGGGCAGCGCCTGCCGGCCGAGGAGCTGCTCGCGGACGCCCTCGGTGAGCAGCTCGACTTCGGGCCCCTCGCTGCGCAGTTGGCAACTCCGTAGCCCGCCGGGCGGAGCGCCCGGCGGAGTTACTTCAGCTGCTTGTCGATCGTGTCGAGGATGCTCTTGCGCGCCTTGCCGTTCTTCTCCTGGGTGCGCACCTTCCGCAGGTCGGCCTTGCTCAGGTCCTTGAGCCGCGACTTCACCTGCGGCGCCGTGAGCTGGTCGTAGCCGGAGATCGGCGCGCCCGGCGCGCCGGTGCGCCGGCGCAGCTTGTCCGCCTCGGCCAGCGGCCGGTCAGCGGCGTCGCGGGCGGCGCGCCCGGCCCGCTCGGCCGCCCGGGACGCCTGCTTGCGAGTCCTCGTCGTCCGGCTCTCGAACTCCTTGCGAGCCTTGGCGGTCCGGCTCTCGACTTCCTTGCGGGCCTGTTCGAGCAGCTTCTCGAGATCGCGCATCAGGTCGTCGGTCGCCTTGCGGCTGCGGCTGACCAGGTTCGAGATCAGCTCGTTGGCGTCGTCGCGGGTCATCCGCCCGCGCTTGACCGCGTCGTCGACGACCTCCTGGACACGCTCGCGCGGCACGGTCACGTTCGACTCCAGGGCGGTGCGGCTGCGCTCGAGCGCGTCGCGGAACGCCTGCACGCTCTTGTCCGAGCGCCCGGCGGAGGCGCGGCTGCGCGAGGACGCGCGGCTGCTGGCGGCCCGCTTCGGCTTCGCCCTCGCCTTCGGCTTGGGCTTCGCCTTCGTGGTGGAGCGCTTGCGGGCGCCTGCGGACTTCGAGCCTCCGGATGTGGTCGCCATCTGTGCCTCCTAAGCCTTGGCGTCGGGTTACGAGCGGCTAGCGCGGACTATCTCACTTCCGCCGTTACCCGGTGGTCGCGGACCTAGACGGCGCGACGAACGTTGCTTCGACCGGGGCGTGGTCGGAGAGGCGGACGGCGACCCCGCCCTCGATCACCTCGCGTCGCTCGGGCGGCCACGGTGAGGCCGGGTTCGCGGCCTCGAGCCCTCGGACGAGCAGATGGTCGAGCGAGTCCCCGCCGGTCGGCGCCTCGAGCCCGAAGCCCGAAGCGAGGCGGTCGTAGAGGTCGGTGTCTCGCGGGCGCAGGTTCAGGTCGCCCCCGAACAGGAGCGGTGTCGGGCCGGCCCATTCACTCGCCCGCTCTGCGGCCCGCAGCAGCTCGTCCTCGGTCCTGGCGCGACGGGACGGGCCGGCGCTCAGGTGGAGGTTGGCGACGCAGATCTCGTCGCCGAAGCCCGCCGGGACGGCGCGGGTGAAGGCCATCGTGCGGCGCTCGGGACGAGGCCCGGGGGTCAGCTCGAGCTCGCGCCGGTCGTGGATCTGGCCGCGGACCAGGGTCAGGTTCGAACCCCCTTCGTTGGATGCGACCAGGTCCGGGTTGAGACGGGCGAGCAGCGAGCGCAGCCGCGCGAGCGAGTTGCGCGCGGTGAGTACGGCATGGCCCTCTGCCGCCGTCGCCGTGGCGAGCGAGGCGGACCAGCGCGGCGGGCACTCCTGGAGCAGCGCGACGTTCCAGTCGGCGGCCGCCAGCAGGCGCGCGAATTCGTCGAACAGGTCGCGGTTCACCTGCGCGTGGGTGGCGTCCCGCTCGGTGGTTCGCAGGATCCGCGAACGCCAGCTGTCGAGCGCCGGGTTCGGTGGATGGTCGCGGCCGTGAAAGAGGTTCCAGGTCAGCGCGCGCAGCTCCATGCCTCCATAGAATGCCCTGCTTGAACACGGCGCCTCAACAGCGGCGCGGGTCGGCTACGCCTCCCGAGGGGGTCCCTCCACATTTCCTCACCGGCGAGGAGCTCTCCGGCGCCGAGCTCGAGGCTCTGCTCGAGCGGGCCGACGAGCTCAAGGCGGGCCGCGGGCAGCGATTGGGCGCGGACGCGCTCGGCGGCAGGACGGTTGCCCTCTTCTTCGAGTGGCCGTCGACTCGGACCCGGGTCTCGTTCCAGGTCGGGGTCAGCGAGCTCGGCGGCGAGCCCCTGGCGCTGCGCGCCGACGAGCTCCAGCTCGGCCGCGGAGAATCGATCGCCGACACGGCGCGGGTGCTCTCGCGTTACCTGCACGCGATCGTGATCCGCTCGGGCTCGGACGAGACGGTCGCCGAGCTTGCGGCCTCGGCGTCGGTGCCGGTGATCAACGCGCTCACGCCTCTGCACCACCCCTGTCAGGCCCTCGCCGACCTGCAGACGCTGCGCGAGCGCTTCGGCGAGCTCGACCGGGTAACGGTCGCCTACGTCGGCGACGGCAACAACGTCGCTCGCTCGCTTGCGATCCTCGGCCGCACCGCCGGAGTCGAGGTCCGCGTGGCGACCCCGCCGGGATACGAGCTCGAGCCCGGGCTGGCGGCGCTCGACACCCATGACCCGCGCGAGGCGGCGCGCGGCGCCGATGCGATCTACACCGACGTCTGGGTGAGCATGGGCGACGAGCGGGATGCGAAGCGTCGCCGCGCCGACCTCGGGCCGTACCGCCTCGACGAGGAGCTGCTCGGGCTCGGCTCCGAGCGCGCGATCGCGCTGCACTGCCTGCCGGCTCACCCCGGCGAGGAGATCTCGGAGGGGGCGCTCTACGGCGAGCGCTCGGCGGTCTGGGATCAGGCGGAGAACCGGTTGCACGCGCAGAAGGCGCTGCTGGAGCTGGTCGCCGCGCCGGCCGCCTAGGCGCGACCTCGACCGCGCGGCGAACAGCGGGCGGTCGATTACCGACATCGCGACCTGGAAACAGCGTCGGCCAGGGCCGATCCTTGGAGCATGCAACGGCTCTCGACGCTCGACACCTCGTTCCTCCGGGTGGAGACGCCGAGCGCGCACATGCACGTCGGGTGGATCGCAACTCTCCGGCTACCCGATGGGGTGGGGGAGCTCGACCCCGACATGCTTGCCGAGCGGATTGCGGCGCGCCTTCACCTGGCGCCGCGCTTCCGTCAGCTGGTGGCGCCCGCGCCGCTCGGCGAGCCGATCTGGGTCGATGACCCGGCATTCCGGCTCGATCGACACGTGATCGTCGAGCCGGGGCCGGTGCGGGGGAGGCGCGAACTGGAGCGACTGGCGGGCAGCTTTCTCTCTCAGCAGCTCGACCGCGGGATGCCGCTCTGGCAGATCGTCGTCATCCCCCGCGCCGGCCCCGGCCGGGCGGCGGTGCTGGGCAAGGTCCACCACGCGATGGTCGACGGGATCGCGGCGGTGGAGCTGGGAACGTTGCTCTTCGACCTGGCGCCCGACGCGGCGCTGCCGGAGCCGGGCGACTGGGAGCCGGAACCGGTCGAGGGACCGCTTCGGATCGCGGTCGACGCCGTCGCCGACGGCGCCCTGGAGCAGTTTCGCGCCGCGCGCCGGGTCGCCTCGCTGGGGATCCGGCCGCGGTCGACCCTGCGGGTCGCCGAGACGATGCGGCGGGCGGCGCTCTCGCTGGCCGAGGACGTGATCCGCCCGGCGCCCGGCTCGTTCGTCAACGCGCACATCGGGCCGCGCCGGGCGCTGATCACCGAGCAGGTCTCGCTGGCGCGGCTGGAGCGGATCAAACGAGCGCGGGACGCGAAGCTCAACGATGTCGTGCTCGCCGTCGTCAGCGGGGCGCTGCGGCGCTACGCCGGGCTGATCGATACCGATCCGCAGCCGCTACGGGCGATGGTCCCGGTCAGCGTCCGCGCTCCAGCGGACTCGCCCGCGGAGGGCAACCGGATCACCTTCGCCTTCGTCGATCTGCCGCTCGACGAGCCCGACGCGGCTCGCCGGCTGGCGATCGCCTCCGAACGCACCCGCGAGCTCAAGCGCTCCGGCCGGATCGCCGGCTCCGATGCCCTGCTGCGCTCGATGGTCCAGCTCCCGGGCTTCCTCAAGGAGCGCGCCGCCCGCCTCGCCGCGAGCCCGCGGATGTACAACCTCGCGGTCTCCAACGTCCCCGGCCCGCGGGTGCCCCTGTACGCGGCCGGAGCGCTGGTCGAGTCGATCTACCCGGTGATCCCGACCTCCGACGGGCACGCGATCGCGATCGGCGTGCTCACCTATCGCGACTCGCTCCACTTCGCCGCCTACGTCGACCCGGAGGCGCTGCCGGAAGCGGCGGAGCTGGGGCCGCTGTTCCGCAACGCCGTCGCCGAGCTCGAGCACGCCGTCGGGCGGGGGCACGGGCGCAGGAGTGATCGTGCCCCGGCTCGCCCACGGGCGAAATCGGCCGCCTAGACTCTCCCGCTCCGGCCCCGTGGTGTAACGGTTAGCACGTCAGGTTTTCAACCTGGTAGCGCGAGTTCGACTCTCGCCGGGGCTATCGAGGTCGGAGAGGACCGCGAGCAGCTCGCCGACCTCGCGCTCCTGGTGCAGGGGATGGCGCAGCGGCAGTCCGGTCACCACCTGGTAGCGGTTTCGACGGCCCTCTCGCTCGCGCAGGAGGTAGCCCTCTTCGACCAACTCGGTGACGATCCGGTGGGCGGCGCGCTCGGTGATCCCGACCGCGAGCGCGATGTCCCGCAGCCGGATCCGCGGGTCACGCGCAACGCAGATGAGGACGTGGGCGTGGTTTGTGAGGAAGTCCCAGCGGGCGCTCGCGGAGGACGCCGTATCTGTCTCATTACCCGACACTAGATTCATGAATCAATGTTATACACTCCCTACCCAACGGTCTCGCCGTGTCATCCGTCGCGGCGGGATCGCTGGGAATAGAGAAACGATGAGCAGCACCACCGGCGAGGCTGGGCTTCCGTTTGCCGGCTACGACCGCCTCGACGCCGCGCAGGTCGCCAACGGCCTTTCCGATCACTCGCAGGTCGAGCTCGAGGCGGTGGAGAAGTACGAGCGCTCGCACAAGGATCGAGAGCGCGTGCTGGACAAACTGCGCTACATGCGCGGACGCGAGCCGCTGCCCGGCTACGACGCCCTCGCGGTCGAGGGGATCCACGCCGTGCTCAAGCAGGCCGACATGGCCACGGTGAAGAAGGTCCGCAGCTACGAGCGCAAGTTCGCCAACCGCCCCGACGTCCTCGACGAGGTCGAACGCGTTCGTCACCTGCTCCAGGCCAGCCAGCCGGCGAGTACACCGCCCGCCTACCAGCCGACCAGCTCGAGAACGGGTTAGCCACGGGCTCCGGCACCCGCTAACGGTCGCTCGTCGTGATCCTCGGACTCGCGCTCGCCCTCGGATGCGCCGCCGCGACCAGCGTCGCGTTCCTGCTCAAGCACCGCGGTGCCGTCGCCGCGGCCCCGGTCGAGGCCCGCCACCCGCTGCGAAGCGCCACCGGCCTCTTCCGCTCGCGCTGGTTCGCGCTCGGCTGGGCGCTGGCGCTCGGTGCCTGGGGACTCCATGTCGGCGCGCTGGCGCTGGCGCCACTGTCGACCGTGCAGGCGGTGCTCGCCGGCGGGCTCGTATTCCTCGCCGTGTTCGCGGAGCGGTACTTCGGCCTTCCACTCGGACGCCGGCAATGGGCCGGCGTGTTGATCACGGCGACCGGCCTGGCGATCATCGGCCTCACGTCGGGGTCGGGCGATGGAGAGACGCCGCGCTACGCGGTCGCGGCGTTGATCGCGATCGAGTGCGGTGTCCTCGTCGCCGGCGTCGCGCTCGCGGCCGCCTCGACGCATGATCGCGTGCCTACGGCGGCGCAGGGCCTGCTCCTCGGTACGGCCGCCGGTGCGCTGTTCGGCGTCTCGGACATCGCGATCAAGTTCCTCGCCGACGACACCGCCAGCGGGGTGCTCGAGCTGATCAGCCCGTGGACGGTGGCAGCGCTGATCGCCTCGGTGGTTGCCTTCTATGCCTCGGCGCGCGCCCTGCAGATCGGCCCGGGCGTCGAGGTGATCGCGCTGACCGCGGTCGCCGCCAACCTGACAGCGATCATCGGCGGCATCCTCGTCTTCCGCGATCCGGTCGGCACCGGGGCGGTGGAGATCGTCGCGCGGATGGCCGCCTTCTGCCTCGTGATCGCCGGCGCCGCCCTGATTCCCGGTCCCCGCAGAGCCCGCAAAGCAGCGGCGAAGCCCGCCCGCGAAGCACGGCCGGGGTCCGCGCGGTCTCTCGCCTAACCTCCAGCACCCATGCAGCCCGAAGTCCATCTCGGCCCGGTGACGCTGCAGACCTTCGGGATCATGTTCGCGCTCGCGTTCATCGCCGCGGGCGTGCTGGTCGCGCGGCGGTTGCAGGAGCTGGGCAAGCCCGTCGACTGGGCCTATGAGCTGATCTTCGCGGCGCTGATCGGCGGGATCGTCGGCTCGCGCCTGGACTTCATCCTCGAGAACTACGACCAGGTCTCCGACGACCTGCTCGGCAACCTGTTCTCGGGCTCGGGGCTGATCTGGTACGGCGGTGCGATCGGCGGTGCGATCGCCGTCGTGCTCTGGGCGCGGTGGCGCAGGATGCTCAACCTGACCCTGCTCGACATCTGCGCGCCCGGGCTCGCGATCGGCTATGCGATCGGCCGCATCGGCTGTCAGCTCTCGGGCGACGGCGACTACGGCATTTCCTGGGACGGGCCCTGGGCAATGGCCTACCCCGACGGCACCGTGCCCACCGACGTCACGGTTCATCCGACCCCGATCTACGAGACCCTGACCATGGGCCTGGTCACGTATGCGCTCTGGCGTCTGCGAACCCGCTTCCAGCCCGGGCTCCTGTTCGCCCTCTACCTCGTACTCGCCGGTGCGGAGCGGTTCCTGGTCGAGTTCATCCGCCGCAACGACGACGTCGCGCTCGGGCTCACCCAGGCACAGCTGCTGAGCGTGGCGATGATCGTCGCCGGCGGCATCTGGATCACGGTCAAGGTCCGCCGCGGACAGCTGCGCGCCGCCGCGGCGACCTAGCCGCTAGATCGAGCGCAGCAGCCCGCCGTCGATCGGGATCGAGGTGCCGGTGATGTAGGCGGCGCGGTCCGAGCAGAGGAAGGCGACCAGGTCGCCGTACTCGGCCGGCTGTCCCAGCCGGCCGGCGGGAACGTCCGCCGCCGCGCCCTGCTCCATCTGCTCCCAGCCGCCCCAGTTGGCCGCCAGCCGGTCGGTGGCGAAGCGGCCGGTGGCGATGTCGTTGACCGTGACTCCGTCGGCGGCGACCTCGCGCGAGAGCGTCTTCAGGAATCCGACCAGACCGGGGCGGTGCGAGCTCGACAGCGCCAGCCCGGGAATCGGCTCGCGAGTCGCGCTCGAGCCGACGTTGACGATTCGCCCCCAGCCACGCTCGCGCATCGTCCCGATCGTCGCCTCGACCAGGACCCTGGGCGCCAGGATCAGCGAGTCGTAGGCCTGGCGCCAGTCGTCGAGCCCGGCGTCCAGGGCTCCGCCGAGCGGCGGCCCGCCCGTATTGGTGACCAGGATCTCGACCGGGCCGAGCTCGGCTTCGACCTCGCCGGGCAGCCTTGCCATCTGCTCGAGGTCGCCGGTGTCGGCGACGAACGTCCGCACCTCGCCTTCGATCTCGGCCGCCGCCCGCTCGAGGTGCTCGGGTGAGCGGCTCGCGATCGCGACCCGTGCTCGCTCACGCGCGAGCGCCTCGGCGATCCCGCGGCCGATGCCCATGCTGCCGCCGATCACCAGCGCCACCCGCCCATCGATCCCGAGCTCCATCGCCGCCACGCTAGCGATCCCGCCGAGCGGGAGGTAGGGTGCGCGCGATGGCGGAGACGGACCTCTACGAGCGCTTGGTTGCCGCCGCGGACGGGATCTACGGAGGCGCTCGGGCCGGGACCCGCGCCCTGCACGCCAAGGGCGCCTGGTGCGAGGGCACCTTCACCTCTTCGCCCGAGGCGGCCACGCTGTCCACCGCCTTCCACCTCGGCGGCGAGCCGGTGGCGGCGCTGATCCGCTTCTCCAACGGCCCCGGAGACGCCGAGGCCGACGACGCCGAGCGCGAGGCCCGGGGCTTCGCCGTCAAGCTGCGCGGTGGCGACGGAGAGGAGACCGACATCCTCGCCACGACCACACCCGCCTTCGTCACCCGCACACCCGAGGAGTTCCTCGAGCTGCTCGAGCTCCGGCGGCCCGACCCGGATACGGGCCAGCCCGACTTCGAGAAGCTCGGCGCCTTCCTCGCCGCTCACCCCGAGGCTCAGACGGCGATCCAGGGGACGGTCGGGGTCCCTCCCTTGGCCAGCTTCGCCACCGGCGTCTACTACTCGCCGCACACGTACTTCCTCGTCGACTCGGCCGGCGAGCGGACGCCGGTTCGCTTCCGCTGGATCCCGGACGCCGGCGAGCAGCGGATCGACGACGACGACGCCAAGGCCCGCGGCCGCGACTACCTGTACGAGGACCTCGCCGAGCGCCTCGCCGGTGACGGCACGATCGGATTCGAGCTTCGGCTCCAGCGTCCCGCGGCCGACGACCCGCTCGACGACCCGACGGCACTGTGGCCCGACGACCGGGAGTTCGTCAGCGCCGGGCACCTGGAGATCACGGCGGCGGTCGAGGACCCCGAGGGCGACGACCACATCGACGTCTTCGATCCGCTCCGGCTCGCCGACGGCGTCGAGGCCTCGGACGACCCGATCCTGCACGCGCGCCGCAAGGCCTACTCGGTCTCCGCCTACCGGCGGGCCGGTCTGCCTCCTGGACCGCCCCCCGAGTGAAGGACTTCAAGCGCTCGAGCCGCTTCGGCCTGATCGGGGTCGGCGTGGTCATGGTCGCGACAGCGGCGATCGCCCTCCTGTTCGGCTCCGGCGCCAACCCGACCGGCGCCCTGATCGCGATCTTCGTGATCGTCTTCGGCTTCGTCGGCGCGCTCCTGTATCTGCAACGGCGCGACGTCGACGCGGCCGAGAAGTGTTCGAAGCTCGAGGCGATCGAGGCGACAGAGCCCGTCGACGACCCGACGACAGCCGATCGGATGTCGCTGCTTGCCAATCTCGCAACCGGGCCGATCGACCGCGCGGCGATCGCCGCTGCGTCCGGTCGCACCTGGGCGATCGCCAGGGGGTCGATCGGCTCCGGGGCGACGATGATGGTCCTGATCGGCTGCGCCGTGATCCCCTGGCAGCTCTCGGCGGGGAAGGAGCTCTGGTCGCTGGTCGTCTTCGTTCCGGCGATCATTCTCTACGCGGTCTACCTGGCGGCGCGCGTGATCATGCCCGGCGGCACCCTCGACCAGGCCTATGACGACGCCGGCCCGACCCTCGGCGCGCTCGGGCTCGCCGAGGCCGAGAGGCCGAAGGTGCGGATCCGCCGCCGGCCCTTCGGCCGGCAGCAGTTCGAGCACGAGCTCGACGGCGCGATCGCATATGCGGGAGAGCGCCACGGGCGCCCGGTCTCGATCCGAATCGACGGCAGTGGCGTGACCACGACCCTCGGTGGCTCGGTTCAGGGGTTCGAGGTGAAGGCGAAATCCGAGCGCCTGCGTCCGACCCCGAGCTCGCCGGCCACGGTCGCGGCCGTGCTCGAGCCGTTGCGCGCCTCCTCCTATTGGAAGGGCGTCGTCGTCCGCGGCGGCAATCATGGCGTTACGGTCGAGCGCACCGGCAGCGGCGCGGGGGAGCACTGGCTTCGGGACCTGTGGCTCGCCGAGCACCTCGCCGAGGCCGCCGGCCGCTCGAAGCCGCGGATCACGGGCTAGGCCGGAGGCGCGACCCGCCACAATCGATGCATGGCCGGCCGCCTCCTCCGGGTCTCCCTAGCGGTCCTCGCCTGTGGCGGGCTGACGGCTGCCGGCGCCGGCGCCTCGGTGCTCTATGTCGGTGACAGCCTCGGCGTCGGCACCTCGCCCTACCTGCGTCAGCAGCTCGGCGGGACCACGCTCGAGGTCGACGCGAAGATCGGCCGGCCGAGCGGTGTCGGCGTCGACGTGCTCGCGGCGTCGATCGCGCCCGAGCACGATGTCGTCGTCTTCGACCTCGGCACGAACGACGACCCGGCCGCGCCCGGCGTGCTCGCCTCCGACCTCGCCCAGGCGCGGGCGATCGCCGGCGATCGCTGCCTCGTCGTCGCGACGCTCAACCGCCCACCCCTGAACGGGGTCCCCGTGGACGGCCTGAACCGGGTCGTGACCGCGTTCGCCGCCCGCGACCCGAACGTCTCGCTGGTCGACTGGCATGCGGCGGTGGCCGCGGACCCGGGGATGCTGATCGACGGCGTGCACGCGGATGCCGGCGGATATCAGCTGCGCGCCGGCCTCTTCGCCGACGCGATCTCCTCCTGCAGCGCCTTCGGTGGCAGCACCGGCACGACACCGCTCGAGCACGAGACCGGCGACCTGCCTCCGGCGGCCTCGGCCGGGCGCAACACCGGCGCAGCTGCCGAGTCGCCGAGGCCCCAGGGCGCCGGCCGCCACGGCCCCGACCCCGAGGTCGCCGCCCTGGCGACCGCGCTCGCGCGTGCGGTCGCCACCGGGACCGACTTCGGTTAGCGCTTCTTCGCTACGCCCTTGGCCTTCTGCGAAACGGGCTCGGCGAGCTCGGCGGAGCTGATCTCGACCGTCAGCTTCAGCTTCGAGCTCTCGCTGAACAGCTTCTTGCCCTTGCTCGTCAGCTTCAGCTTCAGCTTCTTGGCCTTGCCGCCGCCAACCTTCTTCAGCTTGCCCTTGGCGACCTTGACCTTCTTCGCCGCCGCCTTCTTCGACTTCCCGGTGGTGGCGACGAGCTCGAGGTCGTTGCAGGCGGCGAAGGCGGCCGGGCAGGCGAGCTTGCCGAGCAGCTTCGAGCCCTTGAGCTCGAGCTTGCGCTTGCTCAGCTTCGGGTGTGGGCTGGCCAGCGCGGCGAAGTCGGCCGCGAGCTCATAACCCTCGGGCAGGAACCTCTCCGCCGCCGCCCCGACCAGGCCCTTGAACGAGCCCGGCTTCTCGACCACCGGCAGCCGCAGCTCGAGCTTCGAGACCGTGACCGGCTGCTGATCGTTGGAGGCGCGGCCGTAACCGCCGAGCAAACCTGGGTCCGAGTCCGCGGGCAGCAGCTCGAGCTTTGGCACGTGGCCCTCGGCGAACGTCCAGCCGTTGGGGTGCAGCTGGAACACCTGCTTCGTCGGCCCACCGGTCGCCGGACGCCAGAGCCCGCGCGAGACCAGCGTCTCCTGGCCGTCGGGGCCGACGTCGAGGAGCCGCGCCGCGACCTGAGAGGTGTCGCCCGGGAGCGTGAACTTGGCGATCACCGTCGCGGCGCCCATCAGGGTGTAACCACCGGCCGGAGCCGCTGCGAGCCGGTAGCTCGCGGTGCCCGGCTGGTCGGCCCCGTCGGCGGTGGCGCATGCGCCGCCGCCGGTGACCGGGTTGAAGGTGGCGGCGATCGCGGCGCTGCCCGCGGTCGGCTCGATCGTCTTCGTGCCCTTGTCTCGCAGGCGGATCTCTCCGGGCGCGGTCGTTGCCCAGTTCGTCGCCGTGTAGGGACCGCCGGAGGGCGCGGTCGAGGGACAGGTCTCGGTGTAGGTGGTGACGCCCTCGGCCGGCTTCGAGCCGACGCCCTTGACGTAGAAATCCATCCAGTTGTTCTCGGCGGACTGCAGCGCGCTGGTGACGTCATTCTTGTTCTGTCCCCGCATGTGACCGAAGTCGCCGAAGAAGAGCGCCAGCTTCGCCTCCTTCGGGTACTGAGTCCTGGTTCGGTTGTAGAAGCGGATCGTCTCGTCGGCCGGGAACAGGTCGTCGGTGAAGCCGCTCGACATCAGCATCGGCGCCGGGGTGATCGAGTGGTCGATGTAGTACGACGAGTGGTGTTGGGTGATCTCGTCGAGGATCGACTGCACGTCGGCCCCGTAGGGCTCACCCAGGTCGAGGCGGGTGCGCCAGCCGACCAGATCGGCGGTCGGATCGGTGCCCGGGGCCGCGTAGTAGCCGGGGGCCCCGAGCCCGGAGACGTAGAGACCGCCGACGAAGGACTGCTTCTGCACGCCGATCCGCCCGGCGTAGGGGGCATCGGCGACGTAGTCGAGCGTACTGCCGTTGGGCGTCAGCGAGTAGGCGAGGTCGGTCCAGGGGATGTTCGGAGCAGCCGCGGCGATCTGCATCGGCTTGCCCATCGGGCTCGTCCAGGGGACGAGGCTGTAGTCGGGCATCACCTTGCGGTTCTTGAGCGCGCCCAGCGCCATCGACATGCCGCCGCCGTAGGAACCGCCGATCGAGCCGATCTTCTGCGGATCGATCAACGGCGCGCTGCTGGCGTCGTTGAGCTCGTCGGCGAGCTTGCCGGCGAAGTCCTGGGCGTCGCGGACCTCGTAGCGGTTGTCGATCAGGCGCACATATCCGGTCGCGCACCCGGCCGGGTCGGCGGCCTTCGAAGCGGGCGAGCCGCAGGACTCGCGAAAGCCGCGGTCGGTCATCGAGAAGGTCGCGTAGCCGCGGTCGAGCCACCGGTGCATCGCCGAGAGGCCGATCTTGCCGCCGCCGTAGCCGTGGAACATCATCATCAGCGGGTAGTTGCCGTCGGGGCCCGAGGCGGGCACCGGCGGGAAGGCGACGTTGACATCGATCGGGACGCCGTCGAAGGCCTTCGACGTGCTGCGCGGCGAGCTCGAGCCGCAGAAGCGGACGCCGTCGCCCTGCACGGTGCAGGAGACGTCGGTGCCGAAGACGTCGGTGATCGCTCCCTGTGCGGCCTGCGGAAGCGCGAACGCGCCCAGGAGTCCGGTCAGCACCAGCAGCTTCCTGGTCCCCGGCAACGATCCCAGCATCTCTCTCCTCGTCTGTCTCGCCGGGCCCCTCCGTGGGCCCCGGTCTTCGCGGGCGAGCATATCGCCCCCACCTAGGGGTGAACACGACCAGGCCCCGGGGGTTGCGCGCCCCTCCCCAGGGCCTCTGGGCGCGACCGGCCGCGGAGGCGAAGCTTCTTTTTGCCACTTCGCAGATCGTCAAGACCCGTTCGAGACAGCGACGACACCCCGGCTCTCGGCCACACGATCCGCACTCTCGAAACGAAGCACGACGGGGCCCCGCGGGGCCCCGTCGTCGTTGTGCGATTAGATCACGGCATGGCGAAGCGCAAGCAGCCGGCGGCGGCCGAGTCGGAGGCCTCCGAGCTCTACGCCCTGCCGCTCGGCGAGTTCACGGCGGCCCGTGACGAGGCGGCGAAGCGGCTGCGCGCGTCCGGCGACGCCGACGCGGCGAGGGCGGTGAAGGCGCTCCGCAAGCCCAGTCGGGCGGCCTGGGCGATCAACCAGGCGGTGCGCGCCGAACCGGGAGCCACACGTGAGTTGATCGAGGCCGGCGAGCGCCTCGCCCGTGCCCAGGACGGCGCCCTCGCGGGGGAGGCGGGCGGCGGTGCCGAGCTGCGGGCGGCGATCGCGGCCCAGGGAGAGGAGGTCGAGCGCCTGACCGAGGCGGCCCTGCGCCAGCTGGGCGCCGGCGGCGAGCCGCACCTCGACCGTGTCCGCGAGACGCTGCGGGCGGTGGCCGGTGACGATCGCGTGCGATCCGAGCTCGAGACCGGCACGCTGATCCGCGACCACGAAGCATCCGGCTTCGGTGCGAACGCGGCGGCTGCCGCGCCACGCGCTCGCGCGAAGGCGGCCGGTGCCGGTCGAGCCGACGAGGCGCGGCGCCGCCGGCAGCTCGAAAACGCGGTGAAGAAGGCGCGGCACTCGTTCGAGCTGGCGACGAAGCGGCTCGGCGAGGCTGAGCGCCGTCGCGAGCGCGCCGAGCGCGGCCTCGCCGAGGCCGAGCAGGGCCTCGAAACCGCCGACCGCGAGCGCCGCGAGAGCGAGGCGGAACTCGAGCGGGCCGAGTCCGACCTGGCCGGGCTCTAGCCCGTCTACCCCTCGCGCTCGACCTGCGAGCCGCCGACGATCGCGTCGGAGCCGTCGGCGAAGCGGACCCAGGCCTTGTTGCCGCCGTCGTAGTCCGGGGCCCAGAGGACGAGCGTCGCCGGCTCGCGCTCCTCGGCCGTCGGCGGGCCGATCGAGCATGGCTCCGAGCCCTCCTCGTCGAGGCCGCGCCAGATGCGGACGAAGGGGTTCTGCTCCCACTCGGCGCCGATCGTCGAGGGCTGGCGGTGTCCGGGATGGATCCGGGTCTCGGGCGGCAGCTTCATCAGCTTCTCCATCACCGATGCCTTCAGATCGGCGAAGCCGGTTGCCCCCGGCGCCCGGGTGCCGCCGACCGTGCCCTTGAAGAGCACGTCCGCGGTCAGCACGTCGGTGCCGTCGAAGGCGAGCGCGCAGTGGTCGGCGCAATGGCCCGGCGTGTGCATGACCTCGATCCGCAGGCCGCCCGTCTCGATCACCTCCCCGTCGGCGAAGCTCTGATCGACCGTCTCGTCCATCAGCTCGTCGGTGAGCTCGTGGGCGAGAATCGGAACGCCGAAGCGGTCGGCGAGCTTGCGGGCTCCGACGACGTGGTCGTAGTGATGGTGGGTGAGCAGGAGGTTGGTGATCTCGACTCCCTCGCGCTCGGCGAACTCCGCCAGCGGATCGGTGACCGAATTCGAGTCGATCAGCACCCCCTTGCCGCCGGGCTCGTCGACGACGAGGTAGGCGTTGGAGAGCCAATCCGATTGTTCGACGCGCATCAGCAGCAAGAGCCGTCTCCTCTAGTTGAACTCGATCACGGACCGGATCCCGTCCTGGGCCTCCATCAGCTCGAAGCCGCGGTTGACGTCGTCGAGAGCGATCCGGTGTGAGATGAACGGATCGACGTCGATCTCTCCCGCCAGGTAGCGATCGACCAGCTCCGGCACGCCGTCGCGGCCCTTGACGCCGCCGAACGAGGAACCGGCGACGCGCCGCCCGGTGATCAGGAAACGCGGGATCACGTCGAGCGTCTCGCCCTTGCCGGCCACCCCGGCCATAGTCGCCAGGCCCCAGCCCATGCGCGCGGACTCGACCGCCTGGCGCATCACGGCGACGTTGCCGGTCGCCTCGAAGGTGTAGTCGGCGCCAAAGCCCTCGGTGCTCTCGACGATCCGTTCGACCACGCCCTCGCCGCCGAGCATGGTCTCGGTCGCACCCTGCCCCTTGGCGAGCTCGAGTCGATCCTCGGAGAGGTCGACGCAGACGATCCGCTCGGCGCCCTGCAGGCGACAACCGGCGACCGCGCCGAGGCCGACC
>DATBPT010000101.1:0-5665 GCA_036561205.1 Solirubrobacterales bacterium | reverse complement strand
GGCTTCGCTTCCCGCTCGCCGAGCTGACAAAGCCCGAGGTCCGAGAGCTCGCGGCGGCGGCCGGGCTACCGGTCGCGGCGAAGGCCGAGAGCCAGGACCTCTGCTTTCTCGCCGGCGAGGGCAAGCGCTCGTTCCTGGCCCGCCACGGTGGGCTCGGCGAGCGCCCGGGGGAGATCGTCGACGCCGACGGCCGCCGCCTCGGCAGCCACCGCGGTCACCACGACTACACCGTCGGCCAGCGTCGCGGGCTCGGCGGCGGCTCGGATCAGCCGCTTTACGTGCTCGCCACGGATGCCGCCACGAACACCGTCGTCGCCGGCACGCGCGAGCAACTGGCGAGGCGGCGGGTGAGCGTTCGCGCGGCGACCCTGCACCGGCCCGGCGGGCGCGTCGACCGGGTCCTGCTGCGCTACCACTCGCGCCCGGTCGCCTGCGAGCTGCCCGCGGTCGAGCCCGGCGAGCACGCGGAGCTCGAGCTCGAGCTCGCCGAGCCCGCCTACGGCGTGGCTCCCGGGCAGACCGCCTGCCTGCTGAGCGGCGACGTCGTCGTCGGCACCGCGACGATCGCCTGAGTCAGCCGGCAGCGATGACGACGCGGTCGAATGCCCGCCTAGACTGGCGGGTCGATGAGGTCCGACGAGATCCGCGAGACATTCCTGTCCTACTTCGAGCAGCGCGAGCACCTGCGCCTGCCGTCGTCCTCCCTGGTGCCCGCCCCCGATGACACCTCGACCCTGCTCACGGTTGCGGGGATGCAGCAGTTCAAGCCCTACTTCGAGGGTCGCGAGGAGCCGCCCAGCCGGCGGCTGACCACCGCGCAGCGGACCTTCCGCACGGTCGACATCGAGGTCGTCGGGACGACCAAGCGCCATCTGACCTTCTTCGAGATGCTCGGCAACTTCTCGATCGGCGACTACTTCAAGGCCGAGTCGATGAACTTCGGCTGGGAGCTGTCGACCGGCGACTTCGGCTTCGACCCGGAGCTGATCTGGGTGACCGTGTTCGCGGGCGACGAGGAGCTCGGACTCGGCCCCGACGAGGAGTCGATCGGGATCTGGCGCCAGATCGGCGTCCCGGAGGAGCGCATCGTCCGGCTGCCGGCATCCGACAACTTCTGGCAGGGCGGGCCGACCGGGCCCTGCGGCCCGTGTTCGGAGATGTACATCGACCGCGGGCCCGAGTTCGGTTCCGACGACCTGCGCCCCGGTGACGACACCGACCGCTACCTCGAGTACTGGAACCACGTCTTCATGACCTACGACCTGCGCGAGGACGGCAGCCTGGCCGAGCTGCCGCAGCGAAACATCGACACCGGGCTCGGGCTCGAGCGGATGGCCGTGATCCAGCAGGGCGCCGACTCGGTCTTCGACACCGACGCGTTCACACCGCTGATCTCGCTGGCCGAGGAGCTCTCCGGCGCCGAGTACGGCTCGGAGGCGAAGGTGACCAGGGCGATGCGGATCATCGCCGACCACACGCGCGGCGCCGTCAACCTGATCGCCGACGGCGTCGTGCCCTCGAACGAGGACCGGGGCTACGTGCTGCGGCGGATCATGCGCAGAGCGATCCAGCAGGGCCGGGTGCTGGGACTGGAGCCGCCCTACCTCGGCCGGTTCGCCGAGCAGGTGATCGGCCTGATGGGCGCGGCCTACCCGCATCTCGAGGCCGAGCGCGACGCGATCATGCGCTGGGTCGGCGACGAGGAGGAGAGCTTCGGGCGCACCCTCGACCGCGGCACGGAACTGCTGGCAAAGCTGGTCGCCGAGGCGAAGGCCGCGAACACGTCCTGGATCGATGCCGCCGACGCCTTCCGCCTTCACGACACCTACGGCTTTCCCTACGACCTGACCAAGGAGCTGCTCGCCGAGGAGGGCCTGGCCGTCGATGACGACGGCTTCGAGGAGTTGATGGAGCAGCAGCGCGATCGTGCCCGCGGCGTCGCCGCCGACGCGGCGCCGGACCGCCATCAGGAGGTGATCGAGTTCACCTCCGGGGCCGCGCCGACGACCTTCGTCGGCTACCAGGAGCTCAGTGCCCAGACCAGCGTCGCCGCCTCGAAGCAGCTCGAGGGTGACGGCGCGATCCTGGTCAAGCTCGAGGAGAGTCCCTTCTACCCCGAGGGTGGCGGCCAGGTCGCCGATTCCGGGGTCGTCGCCTGGAACGGGGGCGAGGCCCGGGTCGAGGACGTCTACCGGGTGGGTGGTGACCAGGCGCTGCGGGTGGCCGCCGGCAGCTCGCTCCTGGCCGCCGGCGAGCGGGTGACCGCGGCCGTCGACCACGAGCTCCGCCACGCGACGATGCGAAATCACACCGCCACGCACCTCCTGCACGCGGCGCTGCGGGAGCGCCTCGGCACCCATGTGCGCCAGGCGGGCTCGGCGGTGCGCCCCGACAAGCTGCGCTTCGACTTCACCCACGGCGCGCCGCTCGGCGCCGACGAGGTGCGCGCGATCGAGGATCGCGTCAACGAGTGGGTGAAGGCGAGCCGCCCGGTGCGGGCGCTGGAGATGGATCGCGCCGAGGCCGAGGCGCTGGGGGCGATGGCGCTGTTCGGCGAGAAGTACGGCGACTGGGTGCGGGTGATCGAGGTCGACGACGTCTCGCGCGAGCTCTGCGGCGGCACCCACGTCGCCAATACGGCCGAGATCGGGATCGTCGCGATCGTCTCCGAGGGCTCGAGCGCCGCCAACGTGCGCCGGATCGAGGCGCTCAGCGGCCCCGCGGCGATCGACCACTACCGCCGGCGCAGCGACGAGCTCCAACAGGCGGGGGCGCTGCTGGGCTCGCCTCGGGACGCGCTCGCCGCCGCCCGGCGCGCGGCCGAGCGCCTGACCGAGCTCGAGGCCGAGGTGGCCGAGCGCGGGCGCGAGGAGGCCGGCGCCGAGGTCGAGCGGCTCGGCGAAGAGGGTGAGGAGATCGCAGGCGTCAGGGTGATCGCCGTGGAGGCCCAGAGCGCCGACCAGCGCGCCCTGCTCGACCTCGCCGACCGGATCAAGCAGCGCCACGGGGACGCCGCGGTCGTGCTTGGCGGCCGCGCGGACGGCAAGGTGGCCCTGGTCGCCAGCTTCACCAAGAGCGCGGTCGAGCGGGGGCTCTCCGCTGCCGCGGTGATCGAGGAGGCCGCCGGCCTGATCGGCGGTGGTGGCGGCGGGCGCGATGACGCGGCGCAGGCGGGCGGGCGCAATCCGGCGGGCCTCGAGGATGCGCTGCAGGCGGCGGTCGAGGCAATTCGACGCGGGCTCGGCGCATAGGCTCCTTTCCTGGCATGCGGGTCCTGGCGATCGATCACGGCGACGTCCGCGCGGGAACCGCGATCTGCGATCCGAGCGGCACGATCGTTCGCCCGCTGGGCGTGATCAGCCCGCCCGATCCCGCCGAGGCGGCCCGAGTCGCGGCCGAGGAGGGCGCCGAGCTGATCGTCGTCGGCCTTCCCGTCTCGCTCGACGGCGCCGAGCGTGCGCAGGCCGCCGCCGCGCGCTCGTTCGCCGATGCGCTCCGCGGCCTCGCCGGCGGGATCGCGGTCGAGACCTACGACGAGCGACTGACCACGCGGATGGCCGCCGCGAGCGCCCGCGGTGGCGCCGGCGCCCCCGCCGATGCGCTGGCGGCGGCACACCTGCTCGAGTCCTACCTCGCCAGCCGCGCAAATCGATGACCAACGGGCCGGATTGGCACGACCCGTTCGCCGACGATCCGGACGCGGTCGAGCGCGAGCGCAGGCGAGCCGAGCGCGAGGCCCGGCGGCGAGGGCGCCAGCAGTCCCTGGGGGAGAAGGTTCAGGAGAGCGGCGCCGAGCAGGCGACGCCAGAAGCCCCGCCACCGCCGGTGACGCCGCCGCCGCCAGCGACTCCGCCCGCGCCGCCGCCGCCCGCGCCGCCGCCGCTCGCTCCCCGGCGCCCTGCGGGCGGCCCCGGCCGCTCGCCGGCGGCGATCCGAAACCGCCGCATCGTCGGCGCGATCATCTTCCTCGCCCTGCTGGCGCTGCTGGTCTTCGGCGTCGTCAAGGTGATCGGCAAGCTCGGCGAGGACGACCCACCCGTCAAGGCGGGCCCGCCGCCCAAGGTCGCGGACCTGACGATCCCGGAGGGCTATGACCGTCACCAGATCGCCGCGCTCGCCAAGGACGCGGGGCTGAAGGGCGACTACGAGCGCGCGAGCAAGAGCTTCAAGGGGTTCGAGCCGAAGAAGTACGGGGCCGACGATCCGCCCAACCTCGAGGGCTTTCTCTTCCCGGCCACGTACGAGCTGCCGAAGAAGGGCACGGTCAAGGACCTGATCGAGCGCCAGCTCGACCAGGGCTTCGAGCCGAACATCAAGGGCGTCGACATGGCGTACGCGAAGTCGAAGAACCTGAACGTCTACGACGTGCTCAAGATCGCCTCGATGGTCGAGCGCGAGGCGCAGGTGGCCAAGGACCGCCCGCTGATCGCCGAGGTGATCTACAACCGCCTGAAGCTGGGCATGAACCTCGGCATCGACGCGACGATCCGCTACGAGGATCAGAACTACGACGAGCAGCTGACGGAGAGCCGGCTGAACACCGACACGCCCTACAACACCCGCACCCATCCGGGGCTGCCGCCGACGCCGATCGGAAACCCGGGACTCGACTCGATCGAGGCGGCCGCCAACCCGGCCAAGGGCGACCTCCTCTACTTCGTCGTCAAGCCCGGCACCTGCGGCGAGCACGTGTTCCTCGAGACCGACGCCGAGTTCCAGCAGGCCGAGGCCGAGTACCAGCAGGCGCTCCAGGAACAGGGCGGTTCACCGACCGCCTGCTGAGGGCGCCCCGGGCCGCCCTCGTGCCAGCATCAGCGCATGCCCCGCCTCGCCGTTGTCGGCTATCCGGTCTCGCACTCGCGCTCGCCGGCGATGCAGACCGCCGCCCTGGCGGAGCTCGGCCTCGGGCGCAGGTGGAGCTACGAGGCGATCGAGGTCGTGCCCGAGCGTCTGGCCGACCTGGTCGCGGCGCTGCCCGGCGACGATTTCGCCGGCGTCAACGTCACCGTCCCGCACAAGCTCGCCGCGCTCGCGCTCGCCACCGAGGCGTCGTCGGCCGCGCGCGAGATCGGCGCCGCGAACACGCTCAGCTTCGCCGACGGCGCGGTTGTCGCCGAGAACACCGACGCGGTCGGAATCCGCGCCGCGATCGGCGCCCCGGTGACGGGCAAGCGGGCGCTGGTGCTCGGCGCCGGAGGCTCGGCACGGGCCGCGGTCTGGGCGCTGCGCGAGGGGGGCGCCGAGGTCTCGGTCTGGAACCGGACCGAGAGCAGGGCGACGGCCCTCGCCGAGGAGCTACTGGTGGCCGTCGCCGAGCCCGACCCCGCGGCCTTCGACCTGCTGCTCAACGCGACAACAATCGGCCTCGCCCAGGCAAGCGAGCGACCAGCCACGTCCGACGACCTAAAGGCGCTTCCCTTCGATGCCGATTCGATTGAGGAAGAACAACTCGTGGTGGACCTTGTCTACGGGTCGTACGAGACCGCGCTCGCCTCCTGTGCACGGGAGCGGGGCGCACAGATGATCGACGGACTCGAGGTGCTGGTCCACCAGGGAGCCGCCTCGCTTCGGATCTGGACCGGGCTCGACCCCCCGATCGAGACGATGCGCAGGGCGGCACGAGAGCAGGACACGACCAATGGATGACCGCCCCGGATATCTGCGC
>DATBPT010000100.1:0-11129 GCA_036561205.1 Solirubrobacterales bacterium | reverse complement strand
GGAAGTAGTAATGGCCCGAGACCTCGCCGCCGAACGCCGCCCCGTGCTCGCGCATCGCCTGCTTGAAGAAAGCGTGGCCGACGCGGTTGATGTGCGGCGTGCCGCCGGCGGCTCTGACCGTATCGGGCACGGCTCGGCTCGCGCGAACGTCGTAGACGATGTCCGCACCCGGTTGCTTCTTGAGCACCAATCGCGAGAGCAGCGCAGTGAGGAAGTCGCCGTCGACGAACTCTCCTGTCTCGTCGATGAAGAAGCAGCGGTCGGCGTCGCCGTCCCAGGCGATCCCGAGGTCGGCGGCCTCGTCGAGCACCCGGTCGATGATGAACTGGCGGTTCTCGGGCAGCAGCGGGTTCGGCTCGTGGTCGGGGAACTCGCCGTCGGGGATCCAGTAGGTCTCGACCAGGTCGAGGTCGAGGCGCTCGAGCAGCGGCCCGACCATCGGGCCGGCCATCCCGTTGCCGCCGTCGACGATGACCTTGAGCGGCTTGACGCTGGCGACGTCGATCGAGTCGAGGGCGTGGCGCTGGAAGTCGTCGTAGATGTCGACCGCCTCGACCTCGCCACCGCCGGGCGGGTCGGGCATCCCGGCCCCGATCAGGTCGCGAACGTCGTCGATCCCGGCATCGCCGGAGAGGGCCAGGGCGCCCTCGCGGACCAGCTTCACGCCGGTATAGGCCTTCGGGTTGTGCGACGCGGTGACCATCGCGCCGCCGTCGAGCTCGCGCGAGCCGACGAGGAAATAGAGCATCTCGGTCCCGACCATGCCGGCGTCGACGACGCCGGCGCCCTCGGCGACGATCCCGTCGCGAAGCCGGCCCGCCATCTCCGGGGACTGCAGGCGCATGTCGCGGCCGAGCCCGATCCGCAGCTCCGCGACCGGCTTCGAGCGCAGGCCGCCGAGCACGCGGGCGAAGGCCCGGCCGAGCAGGTAGTTGACCTCGCCGTCCATCTCCGACCCGTAGAGGCCGCGGATGTCGTAGGCCTTGAAGATCTCCGGCTTGATCTCAGTCGTCAAACGTCCCTTTCAGCGTTTCGTAGCTCTGCTCGAGGGACTGCGGCATCACTCGCGTGTCTCCGAGCACGGGCATGAAGTTGGTGTCGCCGCCCCAGCGCGGGACGACGTGCATGTGGATGTGGTGCTCGACCCCGGCCCCCGCGACCCTGCCCTGATTGAAGCCGACGTTGTAGCCATGCGGCTCGTACGTCTGGTCGAGGACCGTGATCCCCCGTTGGGCCAGGGCCATGAGCTCGGCGACCGTGGCGGCGTCGAGCTCGGCCAGGGACCCGATGTGCGCGTACGGGGCCACCATCAGGTGACAGTTGGTGTACGGGAACAGGTTCAGGATCACGAAGCAGAGCCGGCCGCGGTGGACGATCAGGTTCGCCGCGTCGTCGTCCTCGGCCGGCTTGACGCAGAAGATGCACTCCTGCTCGCGGTCCTTGGACGCGTCCTTCACGTAGGCGAGGCGCCAGGGCGCCCAGATCCGCTGGTTGGCCACACGGCGGGATCCTACGGATGGGAGCTAGAGCCAGCCGCGGCGGCGGAAGTAGGCCACCATCGCGATCAGCATCACCAGCATCGCGCCGACGATGATGTAGAAGTCGGTCCGGTCGCCCTCACCGGGGACGCCGACGTTCATTCCCCAGATGCTGGCGATCAGGGTCAGCGGCAGGACGATGACGCTGATCGAGGTGAGCACGCGGAGGATGTCGTTGACGCGGTGGGAGATGTAGGACTCGTTCGTCTCCTCGAGCGCCTCCGCGACCTCCTTGTAGTTCTCGAGCATGTCCCAGATCCGCTCGTGAGCGTCGCCGATGTCGTCGAAGTAGAGCTCGAGCTCGCCACCCTCCGGGGCCAGGAACGGCTGGTCGAGCTGCTCCAGGTCGCGCAGGACCGTGCGCTGCGGGCGGATCACCTTGCGGAAGTTGATGATCTCCTGCTTGGCGTTGGAGATGTCGCGGACGATGTCCTCGGAGCGGCCTTCGAAGATCTCGTCCTCGAGCGCGTCGAGCTTGTTGCCGATCTTGCGCAGCATCGGGAAGCAGTAGTCGAAGGCGTCGTCGGTGATCCGGTAGAGCAGATAGCCGGAGCCACGCGAGAAGAGCTGATCGCGAAGCTCCTCCTTCTGGCGGCAGCGCTCGAACAGGTACTCGACCGGCTGCAGCGGCGTGTTCGGGATCGTGACCAGGAAATCGCGGCCGACGAAGATGTCGAGCTCGCCCGCGTTCAGGCGGCCGACCTGGCGGTCGAAGACGGGCAGGTGCAGGACGATGAACAGGTACTCGGGGTAGGCGTCGATCTTCGGTCGCTGGTTGCGTGAGAGCACATCCTCGAGGTCGAGGGCGTGGAAGTCGAACTGCTCCTCGAGCCAGGCGCACTCGAGCGGCGTCGGGCGCTCGATGTTGACCCAGCGCAGGCCGGAGCCCTGGACGGTCTCGACCTGGAGCTGGCGCTCGCCCGGCTCAGCAGGCGCGACGAGTTCGCCGCGGTTGCGGCGCAGCCTGGGCTTGGGAAGGCTCGGCATCGGTGCTCGTCTCGCTCGTGGGGTCGTTCATCGCTGCGACGACAAGATTACGCCACGCCTGGCCCAACCGCCGCAACACCGCTCGCACCCTTGGTATAGTCGGCCCACATACCCACTGCATCCAGAGGGGTGGAGGGACTGGCCCGATGAAACCCCGGCAACCACCGAGGATCGCAAGATCCGAGGGCAGGTGCCAATTCCAGCAGGCGAAGAGCCTGGGAGATGTGAGTGGAAGTCCGATTCCGGACCTCTGCTCGCAACAAGCAGAGGTCTTTTTCATAGCCCACGGGAATCGGAAGGAGTTTCATCAGATGGCACCCAGCACGCTCACCTGTAAGGAGTGCGGCCACACGTATCCGCTCGAGGCGCACTATGTCTGCGAGCACTGCTTCGGCCCGCTCGAGGTCGCCTATGACCACTCGGGATTCGACCCGGCGGCGGCGAAACGCAAGATCCAGGCCGGTCCCGCCGACATCTGGCGCTATGCCGACTTCCTGCCGCTTTCCGAGCGGCCGCGGGACTCGCTGCGGCCCGGGCTCACGCCGCTGCTGCGTGCCGACCGGCTGGCCGAGCGACTCGGCCTCGGCGAGCTCTGGATCAAGAACGACGCCGCCAACCCCACCCATTCGTTCAAGGACCGGGTCGTGGCCGTGGCGCTGGCGAAGGCTCGCGAGCTCGGCTATGAGACCGTGGCCTGTGCGTCGACCGGGAACCTGGCCAACGCGGTCGCCGCCCATGCCGCCGCCGCGGGCCTCGACTCCTATGTCTTCGTTCCCGCCGACCTCGAGGAGCAGAAGCTGCTCGCGACGGACGTCTACGGCACCCGCCTGGTCGGGGTCAGGGGCAGCTATGACGACGTCAACAGGCTCTGCACGGAGCTCTGCGACCAGCGTCCGTGGGCGTTCGTGAACGTCAACCTGCGGCCGTTCTACGCCGAGGGCTCGAAGACGATCGCCTACGAGCTCGTCGAGCAGCTCGGCTGGGAGCTTCCGGACCGCGTCGTCTGTCCGATCGCCTCGGGATCCCTGTTCACGAAGATCGCCCGCGGCTTCGGCGAATGGGTCGAGCTCGGCCTGGTCGAGGGCGAGCTGCCGACGTTCGACGGCGCCCAGGCCTCCGGTTGTGACCCGGTTGCCGAGGCGTTCTCGGCCGGCCAGGAAGTCTGTCGTCCGCAGCGCCCGGAGACGATCGCCAAGAGCCTCGCGATCGGGAATCCGGCCGACGGCATCTACGCGCTCGACCTCGCCCGGCGGACCGGCGGCTCGATCGAGTCCGTCACCGACGACGAGATCAGGGCCGGGATCCGGCTGCTCGCCGAGACCACGGGGATCTTCACCGAGACCGCCGGGGGCGTGACCACGGCGGTGCTCGCGAAGCTCGCCCGCGAGGGCGCGATCGGGCGCGACGAGCGCGTGGTCTGCGTGATCACCGGCGAGGGCCTGAAGACGCTGGACGCGGTCCGCGACGGCTTCGAGATGACGGAGATCGACCCGTCGGTGGACTCGTTCGAGTCGACGCTCGAGGCCGCGGTTCCCGCCACCGCCGCGCCCGCTCGGTAGATTTCTCGCCGATGGCGGTAACGGTCAAGATCCCGGCGCAGCTGCGCGTCGCAACCGACGGCGAGGACGAGCTCGAGGTGAATGGGACCACGGTCGGAGAGGCGCTCGACGCGGTCTTCGAGGCGCACTCGGACCTGCGCGACCGGATCACTGAGGACGGGACGCTACGGCGGTTCGTCAACGTCTACGTCTCGGGCGAGGACATCCGCTTCCAGGAAGGTCTCGAGACCGAGCTCGCCGACGGCGATGAGGTGACGATCCTCCCGGCCGTCGCCGGTGGCCGATAACGCCGCGGCCGACGTCCCGGTCGCGATCCTTTGCGGCGGGCGTGGGACCCGCCTTCAGGACCAGACGCACGCGATCCCCAAGGCCCTGGTGGAGATCGGCGGCAAGCCGATCCTCTGGCACGTGATCCGCATCTATGCGGCCCAGGGCTATCGCCGCTTCCTCTGCCTGACCGGATATCTCGGCGACCAGGTCGCGGATTTCACCGCCGATCTCGCCCAGTGGCCTGAGCCGATCGAGATCGAGTGCGTTGACACCGGCCTCGAGACCAACACCGGCGGTCGCGTCGCCCGCGTCGACGAGAGACTCGCCGGGGGGCGCTTCTGCCTCACCTACGCCGACGGCGTCGCCGATATCGACCTCGCGGCTCAGGCTCGCCACCACCAGGAGCTCGGTGCGGTGGCGACGATGACCGTCGTCCGCCCCTACAGCCAGTGGGGGATCGCGCTGATCGGCGAGGACCAGAAGGTGACCGGCTTTCGCGAGAAGCCGCGCCTCGACTACTGGATCAACGGCGGCTTCTTCGTCTGCGAGCCCGCCTTCCTCGACTCGATCGGCGAGGACGCCGTGCTCGAGCGTGAGCCGCTGTCGGAGGTCGCGGCGGCCGGTCGCCTCGGCGCCTACCGCCACGATGGCTTCTGGGACTGCATGGACACCTACAAGGACGCGGTGACGCTCAACGACCTCTGGCAGTCGGGCGGCGCGCCATGGGCGGTCTGGGAGCGCGCGCAGGTCAAGGCCTGATGGCTACGGTGATGGTCACCGGCGGCCGCGGCTTCGTCGGGGCCTGGCTGGCCAAGGCGCTGCTCGAGCGCGGCGAGAGCGTGGTCTCGTTCGACCGCCGGCGGTTGACGGAGAAGCCGTCCGCGATCGGGATGCTCGGAATCGAGGGCGAGCTGGTCCAGGTCGAGGCCGATCTCACCGATGCCGAGGAGGTCACGCGGGTGCTCGGCGAGCATCGGGTCGAGACCGTCTTTCACCTCGCCGCCGAGACGATCGTCGGCACCGTGCAGGCGTCGCCGACCGCGGGCTTCGAGTCCAACGTGCGCGGCACCTGGACGGTGCTGGAGGCGGCTCGCGAGCGTGGGGTGGAGAGGTTCGTCTTCGCCTCCTCCGACAAGGCCTACGGCGCGCACGAGACGCTGCCGTACCGTGAGGACTTCAATCTGCAGCCGACGGCTCCCTACGAGGCTTCGAAGGCTGCTGCCGACCTGATCGCGCGCAGCTACTGGCACTCCTACGGCCTCCCGGTTGCGGTGACCCGGTTCGCGAACATCTACGGCGGCGGCGACCTCAACTTCTCGCGCCTGATCCCCGAGGCGGTGAGCGCGGCGATTCAGGGCCGGGCGCCGGTGCTGCGCTCCGACGGCTCACCCGAGCGCGACTTCCTCTACGTCGAGGACGCGGCCGCCGCCTACCTGGCGATCGCCGACAACCTCGATCGCGACGATGTCCGCGGCGAGGCGTTCAACGCGGGCGGCGGCAGCGCACATGCCGTCGGCGAGGTGGTCGCGCTGATCTCGCGGCTCGCCGGCACCGGGGTCGAGCCGGACATCCGCGGCGAGGGCAACCCCGAGGGCGAGATCGACCGCCAATACGTCGACCCGACGAAGCTTCGCGAGACGCTGGGGTGGACGCCCTCGGTCGGGCTCGAGGACGGCCTGCGCCGGACGATCGACTGGTATCGAGACCATCCCGAGGCGCTACCGCCGGCGCCGACCGGCCGCTAATAAGTTGCTAAAAGCTATTTCCGCTGACGGGCGCGGCCCGGCGGTATAGGATCGCGCCATGGCATCGACACGGCTGCTCGCAGCCCTCTTCAGCATGTTCGTGATCGCCCTCGGGGTCGCCGCCTGCGGCAGCGACGAGACGACGACTGTGACCGAGACCGCCTCGACCGCGGCCGGCGATCAGGCCGCCGCCACGGAGACCGGTACCGGCGAGGCCGCCGATGAGGAGATCGCGGCGCCCGACGCGAAGGCGCAGAACGACATCGACAAGATCACGGCGGGGCTGGCGGACGAGCAGCAGCAGAGCGGCGCCTCCGCGGACGACCCGGCCGTCGAGGGCAACGGGGTCGAGACGCTGACCTTCAAGGCGGCGATGTCGGGGCTGAGCCACGCTCGCTACTGCGCCTCGAACGTGGTCGCCGGGCCGAACACGTCCTGCGCCTTCGCGCTCAATGTGGCCTACGACTACTTCAGCCTCGGCCGTCCGCGCAGCTTCCGCAGCTACAGCCCGACGACCGGCCAGTACTACAACGTCTACTGCCGCTACCGCCACCCGACGATCTGTCGCGCCGGCAACAACGCCCTGATCGCGATCGCCTAGCAAGCACGCGCCCGGCAGGATTCGAACCTGCGACTTCCGCCTCCGGAGGGCGGCGCTCTATCCACTGAGCTACGGGCGCTTGGCGCCCAGTCTAGACCGGCCCCGCACGCCATCCCCGGCCTCCCGTCTACGCTGGGCCGGTGGACATGGACCTCGTCTTTCTCGGCACCGGTGGCTCGGCGCCGACCGCGCGGCGCTCGACCGCGTGCCTGCTGGCGCGGATCGGCGGCGAGCGCCTGCTGTTCGATTGCGGCGAGGGCTCGCAGCGCCAGATGCAGCGCTCGACCGGGCTCGTGCAGGCGGACGAGATCTACATCACCCATCTGCACGCCGACCATTACCTCGGGATCCCCGGGCTGCTGAAGACCTACGACCTCAACGGGCGCGATCGCGAGCTGCGGGTGATCGGGCCGCCGGGCCTGTTCGACCTGTTCAAGGCCCTGCGGCGGATCTTCGGCCGGCTCGCCTACGAGGTCGACCTGATCGAACTCGAACCGGGCGAGGCGGTCCCCCACAGCGGCTATGGGGTGCGCTCGTTCGAGGTCGAGCACGGCACGCGGGCCTACGGCTACGCGCTGGTCGAGGACGAGCGCCCTGGTCGCTTCGACCCCGCCGAGGCCGAGCGCCTCGGCGTCTCCGCGGGCCCGGACTTCAAGCTGCTTCAGGACGGCACCGCCGTCGAGGGCAGCGCCGGTCCGGTCCTGCCCGAGCAGGTGATGGGCGAGTCGCGCCCGGGGCGAAAGCTGGTGGTCAGCGGCGACACCGCACCCTGCGAGATGACGCGGGTCGCGGCCCACGAGGCGCAGCTGCTCGTCCACGATTCGAGCTTTGCCGACGAGGAGACGGCGCGGGCCGCCGAGACCGGCCATTCGACCGGGCGCCAGGCCGCCGAGCTGGCCGCGGAGGCGGGTGTCGACATGCTCGCCCTGGTCCACATCTCGTCGCGCTACGACGTCCGCGCCGTGCTCGGCGAGGCGCAGGAGGCGTTCCCGCGAGCGGTCGCGCCGCGCGACTTCGACCTGATCGAGATCCCGTTCCCCGAGCGCGGCGAGCCGCGCCTGCTCGAGAACGGCGCCCGCGAGCGCCCGGAGGCGCCGCCGGCGGAGGCAAGCACGATCGCGTGACCCTCGACGAGAGCCTCGCGCGACACCTGCACGTCGAGTCGCTTCGCCATCGCGACCTCCATCCCGAGCACGACTCTCACGTGCTCTTTCAGGCCTCGACGATCGGCGCCCTGCTCGAGGGCGCCTTCGAGGGCGACGTCACCTTCGCCGAGCTGGCCGAGCACGGCGACCTCGGTCTGGGAACGCTGAACCGGCTCGACGGCGAGATGATCGCGATCGACGGTCGCTTCTACCGCGCCGACGTCGAGGGCGCGATCGAGGAGATACAGGGGAGCGAGCGGACGCCATTCGCGGCTATGGCCTGGTTCGAGCCCTCGCTCGAGCGCACGATCGAGGGCCCGGTCTCCTACACCGAGATGCTCGCCGAGCTGGACGCCGTCGCCGCAGACCCGGAGGCGAGCTGTGCGCTGCGCATCGACGGCGAGTTCGAGCACGTCCACGCGCGCTCGGTCCCGCGCCAGTCGCCGCCCTATCACCCCCTGGCCGAGGTGGTCGAGGAGCAGCACGTGTTCGACTTCAATCAGATCGAGGGGTCGCTGGTCGGCTTCCGCTTCCCCGACTACGCCCGCGGGCTCGAGGCCGAGGGCTATCACCTGCACTTCATCAGCGCCGACCGCGAGTGCGGCGGCCACGTGCTCGACTGCCGGCCGCGCCGTGTGGTCGCCAGGATCGACCTCTCGGGCGAGCTCCACGTCGAGCTGCCGCCGGGAATCGAGCTCGACTCGATCGAGCTCGACGACGCCACCGGCGCGGCGCTCGAGCGGGTCGAGCACCAGGGCTAGGAGCGAACGACCGCCTGCTCGGCTGCCGGTTGCCGGCTCAGCCGAGCGGCGAGAGCGCGGCCCGCGGCCTCGCGGGAGAAGCCTCGGCGGATGTCCTCGGCGGCCAGGCGGGCGCGACCGGCGGCTTCGTCGGGATGCTCGGCAACTCGTCGCATCAGCGCCGCCGCGTGTTCGACGTCGGGTTCCGCCCAGCGGCCATCGCCCGGGTAGTACACGCGCGCCTCGGGCCCGATCGCGACCACCGAGTGGTCGACCAGGTAGCTGTTTCGGTCGCTCATGAACTCGAGGTTGCCGGAGTACCCGGTGGAGATCACCGGTCGCTGCAGGTACATCGCCTCGGCCAGCACGAGCCCGAACCCCTCCGCGCGGTGCAGCGAGACGTAGCAATCGCAGGCCGCGAGGACCGCGTTCTTGTCGCCCTCCGAATCGAGGCGGTCGATCAGGTGCACGTCGGCATGGGCCGCGGCGGCAGCTTCGAGGATCGCCCGCTGCGCCGGATGCCGCGCGGCATTGGTCGACTTGAGCACGAGCGCGACGCCGCTCCCCGGCCGAAACGCCTTCCTGAACGCCTCGATTGCAGCCAGCGGGTTCTTGCGCTCGACCATGCTGTCGTAGTCGAAGAAGCTGAGAAAGAGAAAGCCCGGCGGCAATCCGAGCTCGCCCCGGGCCCGGCGCCTACCCGGCGCCGGCTCGATCGCAGCCGGCACCGTGACCACGGGCACCGGCGCGATCGGGCGGATCGCGCTCGCGGCGTGCTCGCTCGTGGTCCAGATCTCGTCGACGAGCCGGAAGCCGAACCGCCATTCGATCGCCAGCGTGTCGGCGATCTCCCATGACCAAAGGCCGATCGTATGCAGATCGCCGGGAAGGGCCTTGCTGTCGCGCACGAGCGCCCAGTGCGCCCCGGGGTTGAGGCAGACCAGGTTGGTTTCGAAACGGGCCCGCGGGTCGACGGCTGGGTCGAGTCGCTCCACATCGAGCGCCACCGATGGCACGCCGGCGGCGCCGAGCGCGGCGACCGCCGCCCGCCCGAGCTCGCCGATCCCGGTCGCCGATCCGAGCAGGCCGAAGACGTTGACGCCGGCCTCGCCCCGCCGCCGGCGGCCGGCCCGGGCCGCGAGGGCCTCGGGTTCGACGACGCCGGCGCGCTCCGGGAGCAACAGGGGCGGGATCGGCAACTCGTCGTAGGCGCCCGGGACGCCCGACCGATACCCCCACTCGAGCAGCCCGCGCCCGTCCGCTCCCTCCAGATCGGGGTACGCGCTGCGCAGATCCGGCCGTCGGAGCCAGAGGTCGTAGAGGTACCGGGTGACGCCGGCCTCGCCGCCGAGATCGGCCGGTTCACGCAGGCGCCGGAAGAGCTCCGGCGCCCCGCGGCCGAAATACCGGGTCAGCGAGGCGTCGCTTGCGGCCACCCGTTCCGTTCGCTCAGCCGAGCGGCGCCACCTGGTCGGCGATCGCATAGGAAAGGGCGCCCGCCTGGTCCTCCTGGAGGAAGTGCTTGGCCGGCAGCAGGACAGGGTCATCGACGCCGAGCACGCGCTGGACGCCCGCCATGTGATCGAGCCCGAGCGCCGGGTCCTGCTCGCCCCAGATGATCCGCGCGGGGTAGCTGCGCTGTGCGAGGCCGTCCCAGAGCAGCCGCTGCTTCTCCTCGGTGAGCTCGAAGCCGCGCATGATCCGCAGGAAGGCGCGACCGCGGTCGAGCCGCATCAGGAGTTCGCGATAGACGTAGATCTCGGCCGCCGACATCGCCGACCGGTCGCCGAGCCCCTGATGGCGAAAGAGCGCCGCGAACACCGGTTTCGGGGTTGCGCGCAGCCAGAGCTCGCCGATTCCGCGGATCGAGAACGGCTGCATCGTCCAGGGACGGCGGAAGGTCGCCGGGCTGAGGTCGGTGTTGAGCACCGTCAGCGAGAGCACCCGCTCGGGGTTGCGGACCGCCCACTCACAGCCGATCGGCCCGCCGATGTCGTGGACCACGAGGTGGCAGCGGTCGAGCTCGAGCGCGTCGACCGCCTCGCCGAGCCAGCGGGCGAGCCCGGTCCACGAGTAGTCGAACTGCAGCGGGCGGTCGGCGAGCCCGAGCCCGGGGAAGTCGACGGCGATCCCCCGCAGGCCCTGGTCGGCCAGTCGCGGGATCACCTTGCGGTAGAGGAACGAGCTCGCCGGGACGCCATGGAGCAAGAGCACGGTCGGCCCCTCGCCCTGCTCGCGGACGAAGCTGCGCACGCCGGCGGCCTCGAAGCGCCGCCCTGCGGCGCTGTGGATGTCGATCAGCTGCGCTACCTCCGGCTTCATGCAGACGCTCATCCTAAGCGCGCAAGCTCGGTGAAAATCGCGCTCGATGCTCACGACCCGCGCCGAGTTGGGTGCTAGGCTCGTTGCGTCGGTTCCTTTAACCCGGTCCAGAGAGGCCAGGAAGGGGCGCGCATGGAAAACCAGCCCGAACGGGTTGTCCTCGATCGAGACGATCTGCGCCGCACGCTCGTGCGGATCGCGCACGAGATCGTCGAGAAGAAC
>DATBPT010000099.1:0-2718 GCA_036561205.1 Solirubrobacterales bacterium | reverse complement strand
CTCGGCGGCCCGTCTGAGCGAGCAGCTCGACGCCGCCCGCCGGGCGCTCGAGCTCGTGCGCGGCGAGTCGGCTTGACCGCCCTCGAGGCAGACTTCTTCGAGCGCTCGGTCCATGACGTCGCCCGCGAGCTGATCGGCTGTGAGCTGCTCGTCGGCGGAGTCGGCGGGACGATCGTCGAGACCGAGAGCTACGACCGCGACGATCCCGCCTGCCATGCCTACGTCGGCCTGACACCGCGGACCGCGACCATCTTCGGCCCCCCGGCGCACGCCTACGTCTACCTCTCGTACGGCATCCACACGATGCTCAACGCCGTCTGCGAGCCTGACGGCAGCGCCGCGGCGGTGCTGATCCGCGCGCTCGAACCGACCCACGGGATCGAGCGGATGCGCCGCCGGCGCGGACGCGACGAGCTGCGCCAGCTCTGCTCGGGTCCCGGCAAGCTCACGGCGGCGCTCGCGATCGGCCTCGGGCACAACGGCATGCCGCTGTGGGAGCCCCCGTTCGAGCTTCATCAGCGGTCGCCGGAGTGGTCCGGGGTCGAGATCGCCACCGGGCCGAGGATCGGGATCACCAAGGCGACCGAGCTGCCGTGGCGCTACTGCGCCGCCGAGAGCCCCTTCCTCTCGCGGCCGTTGCCGGCGCCGGCGCGAGCAGCCTAGCCCGGCGAGACGCCGCCGCCCGAGGTCGGCGCCGCCGGCGCGCCGTTGCCGCCGCTGTCGGCGGGGGGTGCGGCCGGGGCATCGGGCGCGGGCGCCGAGTCGGCCGGAGCGTCGGGCGCCGGCGGCGCGACGCTCGAGTCGGTCGCCGGCGGGACCGTGGTCGAGGAGGAGGAATCGTCGACCCCCCGGTTGGTCGCGTGCGCAGCCTGGACCTCGGCGTAGGCGTTCGCGATCTGGGAGAAGATCAGGGCGGGGAAGGTGCCGCCGTCGACCGGTCCGCCGGCGTACTCGGTCTCCATCGGCGTCACCGTGTCGCGGTAGCCGACCCAGATGCAGGCGGTGATCTTCGGCGTCGCGCCACAGAACCAGGCGTCGCCGTTGTCGTCGGTGGTCCCGGTCTTGCCCCAGGTCGGCTCGCTGTTCTGGGCCTTCGTCCCGGTGCCGGAGCTGACCACGGTCGAGAGCACGTCCTTGGCGGTCGCGGCGACCGTCGGGTCGACCACCTGCTTGGCGACCACCTCGTTGACGCCGCTGGCGCCGGTCTGGTCGGGCACCGGGTCGCCGTCCTGGTAGCAGTCGGGCGGATCGACGCAGCCGTCGCCGTCCATCACGTCGAGGATGCCCACGGTGCCACCCGAGCTTGCCGCCATCGTGCCCGAGAGGCGCTTGCCGTCGGCCTCCAGCGTGTTGTAGGCGTGCGCCATCTCCATCGAGGTGACCCCGGTTTCGAGCCCGCCGAGGATCAGTGCCGGGTTGTACGGCTGCCAGGGGCCACCCTCGATCGAGTACTCGTACCCCTGGGTGGACGAGAGGTCGGTCTCGATCCCCATCTTGGCCGCGGTTGCGGCGACGTTCTGGACCCCGACCTGGGTGCCTAGCTGCGAGTAGACAGAGTTGTCGGAGTAGGTGGTGCCGGTGAAGATCGAGGCCGAGCCGAGGTAGGAGTCGTTGTAGTTGCTGACCCGGAAGAGATCGTTGACGACCTTTGTGCCGGTGCCGTCCTTCTTCGGCACCTTGACCCGGAACGGGATCTGCTGCGGCCCCGAGGTGAACACCTCGCCCGTCGACCGGCCCTGCTCGAGGGCTGTCACGAGCGTGAACGGCTTGAACGCCGATCCCGGCTGGCGGTGGCCGTTGGTCGCCAGGTTGAACGGCGAGTCCTGGTAGTTGGAGCCGCCGACCATCGCCAGCACGCCCGCGTTCTTGTTGTCGAGCACGACGGCGGAGGCTGTCGGCGGGATCCCGGCCAGCGTCGACTGGATGATGCCCTGGACCCGGTTCTGGAACTCGAGGTCGAGCGTCGACTTGATCTGCAGGCCGCCGCCGAAGGCCTCGCCGGCGCCGTAGCGGTCGACGAGCTGCTGGCGCAGCCATGAGGTGAAGTAGGGGGCGGCCGAGTTCTCCGCCGGCGGTGTGATCTCCTTCGCCGTCGGGATCGGGATCTCGATGTACTTGGCGTACTCCTCCGGCGTTATGTAGCCCTGGTCGCGCATATTGGCGAGCACCTGGTCGCGACGCGCGGTTGCGTTCTCGGGGAAGCTGCGCGGTGAGTAGGCGCTCGGCGAGGAGATGATCCCGGCCAGCAGCGCCGCCTCCCAGGGCAGCAGCTGGGAGGAGCAGGTTTCGGCCTGGTCGCCGTCCCCGCAACCTGGATGGTTGTAGGAGAAGTAGGTCTTCGCGGCGGCCTCGATCCCGGTCGCGCCCTCGCCGAAGTAGATCTCGTTCAGGTACTCGGTGAGGATCTTGTCCTTCGACCATTGGCGTTCGAGGTGATACGCGAGCGCCGCCTCGCGCAGCTTCTGGAACACGGTCCGGCTGTTCTGGGCCGCGAGCGCGTTCTTGACGAACTGCTGGGTGATCGTCGAGGCACCCTGCTGCGCCGAGCCCGAGGTGACGTCCTGCCAGACGGCGCGGGCGATGCCCTGAAAATCGACCCCGTTGTGCTCGTAGAAGCGCCGGTCCTCGATCGCGACCACAGCCTCCTTGATCACTGGAGCGATTTCGTCGGAGCTGAGCAGGATCCGCCCCTGGTTGTTAGTCAGGGTGGCGAGCTTG
>DATBPT010000098.1:0-2054 GCA_036561205.1 Solirubrobacterales bacterium | reverse complement strand
GTCGGTGCGATCCGCAAGCTGACGGCTGTGGGGCCGGCGCTGCGGGAGGAAGTCATCGCTTATGAGGAGCCCAGTCGGTTTTCCTACACCCTTCTTTCCGGCCTCCCGGTCCGCGACCATGTCGGGACCGTGGAGCTGACGCCGAACGGCAACGGGACGGAGATGGTCTACGCGGTGCGCACCCACCCGACCGTTCCCGTCGTCGGCGCGGTCGTGGTCGCGGTCGTCAAGCAGGCGGTCAAGGGACTGGTCGACGGGGTCGTCGCCGAGTCCGAGCGGCGCGCTGCGGCCGGAGGCTGAGCGGGCGCGGATGAGCCCGCGCGTCGACGAGAGGGAGCTGAGGCGGCGCGCCGTCGAGGGCGTCCGCGACGAGGTGGAGGCCTTCGGCAGTGGCGCGCCGAACTCGATCCTGGTTCGGCGCGAGGGCCTGATCGCCTCGGTCGTGCCGGCCTCGCCCCAGCGCTCGCTCTTCAACGGGGTCTTCTACACCGATCCGGCAGCTCTCGCTGGTGAGCTCGACACGCTGGAAGCCCTCTACGAGTCCCACGGAGTGCAGGCCTGGACGGTCTGGGTCCCCGACTCCGACCGCGAGACCGCCCGTCTTCTCGCTTCCCGCGGCCACGCCCTCGACGCCGAACCGCGGGCGATGGCGATGGAGCTCGCCGACCTCGGCGCCGGGCCGCCGGCCCCGGCCGGCATCGACCCGGGCCCGATCGGCGCGGCTGCCTGCGCCGAGCTCAACGACCTCGCCTACGGCTACGGCGCCGACGGCTTCCGCGCATGTCTTGGCGTTGCAGAGACGTCGATCCGCTGGCATGGTGCGTTCGAGGGCGCCGAGCCGGCCGGATGCGTCGGCGCGATCGAGGTCGGCGAGGACTGCTGCATCACCGGTGTCGCCACGCCGCCCGAGCAGCGCGGCCGCGGGATCGCGAGCTGGCTCATGCAGCGAGCGCTCGAGCAGGCCCGCGATGCGGGCAAGACCACGGCCTCGCTGCAGGCGACCCGGGCCGGTGCGCCGCTTTACGAGCGCCTCGGATTCCGCGACCTCGGCTTCATCGAGATGTGGGAGCTACGCCGCTGAAGGGCTTCTGGAGAACGGCGCTCGTGGGCGCATGGGGCGCCGTCAGCCATTTCTGGCACACCCGGCGTGGGATCGCCGTCGGCCTGATCGCCGGCGGCGTGCTCGCGATCTCCGCGGCCGCATTCCTCGCCTACCAGGTGCTCAAGCGACCGCCCGACGTCCACAACTCCAGCGTCGCCTTCAAGCCGCAGAAGCCGCCGAAGCCGAAGGCGAGGGCGGTCAACTGGCCGGTCTTCGGCCTCAACCCCGCCCGCACTCGCTTCCTGCCGGCCAAGGGCCTGAAGCCGCCCTTCCGCAAGCTCTGGCGTTACAAGGACGGGCCGCTGCTCGAGTTCCCGCCGATCTTCGTCGGCGGCAAGCTCTACTTCGTCGACAACAACGGCAACGCCGTCGCCCTCGACGCCGACACCGGCAAGGAGCTGTGGCGACGCAGCGTCGGCCGCCTCAACGCCTCCTCGCCCGCCTATTACAAACACCGGCTCTTCATCGTCAACCTCGTTCCCGGCCACATCGTCAAGCTCGACGCGAAGACCGGCAAGACGATCTGGAAGCGCTCGCTGCCGGGCCGGGTCGAGTCCTCGCCGGTCGTGATCGACCGCACGGTCTACTTTGGCTGCGAGGACGGCAACCTCTACGCGCTGAGCACGATCAGCGGCGACGTGCGCTGGGCGACTAGCCTCGGCGGTCCGATCAAGTCCGCTCCCGCCTACTACGGCGGCACTCTCTACGTCGGCGACTACGGCGGCAGCATGAACGCGGTCGACGCCAAGACCGGCCGGATCAGATGGCAGTCGTCCTCGCTGGGGTCGGGCTTCGGCACCTCCGGGGCGTTCTACTCGACACCCGCCGTCGCCTTCGGCCGCGTCTACGCCGGCAACAACGACAGCCGCGTCTACAGCTTCTCCCGCAAGGACGGGACGCTCGCCTGGAGCTACTCGACCGGAGGCTACGCCTACTCTGGCCCCGCCGTCGC
>DATBPT010000097.1:0-8175 GCA_036561205.1 Solirubrobacterales bacterium | reverse complement strand
TGATCACCCCGGGCCGCCTGTTCGCCGGCCACCGCGGCGGCTGCGGCGGCGAGGAAGCTGGCGGCAAAGCCCTCCTCGTAGAGACCGGCGAGGAACTCGCGCGTGCGCTCGGCCTGGGCCGCCTCCATCACCCTGACGATCTCCACCGTCCCCGGGGAGCCGGAGGTGCGGTCGAGCAACTCGAGCGCGAACGCGATCAGCAGTCCGCCCGGAGAGGGCGGCGGGTTGGTCAACACCTGGCGGCCGCGAAAGCCGGCCGAGACCGGCTCGCGCGCGATCGGCTCGTAGGCGGCGAGGTCGGCGGCGCCGAGGGTGCCGCCGCGCTCCACCACCCAGTCGGAGATCAGCTTCGCGATCTCGCCGCGGTAGAACGGCTCCGCCCCGTCCGCGCCCAGGCGCTCGAGCGCATCTCCCAGCTCGGGGAAGCGGAACAGGTCGCCGGCTCGCAGGAGGTTGCCCCCGGGGGCGTAGATCTCGCGCGCCTCCTCGTAGTGGGTGAGGATCGGCGCCAGGATGGCGACGAAGTACGCCTGCTCGTCGTTGATCACCACGCCCTCGCGCGCAAGCGCCGCCGCCGGGGCGGCGAGCGCGGCCAGCGGGACGGTCCCGAACAGGTCCAGAACCCGCTCGAGTCCGGCAGGCGTCCCGGGCACCCCGCACGACGCCGCGCCGACGTGGAACACCTGCGCCGACTCGGGCGTGAAGTGAACCGGGATCGGGACCAGCTCCGAGCCTCGCTCGAGTCCCTCGGCGCCCGGGGCGGCGACGAAGAAGTCGTGCACGGTCGTCTTCCCCCCGGCGTGGACGAGCATGTAGCCGCCCGCGCCCAGCCCCGTCAGCGGACTCTCGGTCACGCACGACGTGATCACCGCCGCCACCGCCGCGTCGACCGCGTTGCCGCCCTCGCGGAGGACCCGCGCGCCCGCCTCCGCGGTCACCGGGTGGCCAGCCGCGACTGCGCCGCGCGAGTGAGGCGTTAGCCGAGCCGCGCCGCCGTTGAGGCGCCTGATGTGCATCCGCGCAGCCTAGATGCGGCGGTCGCTAGCGGCCGGGGACGTACTCGGGCACGTCGCCGTCGAAGTCGCGCACGCGCGCCTTCGCCGGGGCGCGCTCGGTCGCCCGGCCGCCGGAGCCGGACTCGATCGCGCGCCGGGCGCCGATCTCGGGCCGGTCGGCGCGGCGACCGGTTTCGTCGAAGCGGGTGGCGATCACGGTGATCCAGACCTCGTCCTCGATCGTCTCGTCGACGTTGGCGCCGAAGATGATGTTGGCGTCGGGGTGCGCCGCCTCCTGGACGATCTTCGCCGCCTCGGAGACCTCGAGCAGGGTCAGGTCCGAGCCGCCGGTGATCGAGAGCAGAATCGACTTCGCCCCGTCGACCGAGGTCTCGAGCAGCGGCGAGGAGACTGCGCTCTCGGCGGCTCGCACGGCGCGGTTGTCACCGGCGCCCATGCCGATCCCGAGCAGCGCATGGCCGGCATCGCGCATCGTCGTCCGGACGTCGGCGAAGTCGAGGTTGATCATCCCCGGAAGCGTGATCAGCTCCGAGATCCCCTGGACGCCCTGGCGGAGGACGTCGTCGGCGACCTGGAATGCCTCGACCATCGTCGTCGTCTTCGCCAGCACCGTCAGCAGACGCTCGTTCGGGACCACGATCAGCGTGTCGACTTCGGCGCCGAGGGCCTTGACGCCCTCCTCGGCCTGGCCGGCGCGCCGCGAGCCCTCGAACCGAAACGGCTTGGTCACGATGCCGACCGTGAGCGAACCGACATCGCGGGCAAGGCGGGCGATCACCGGCGCCGCGCCGGTGCCGGTGCCGCCGCCGGCGCCGCAGGTGACGAAGACCATGTCCGAGCCCTTGAGCAGACGCTTGATCTTGTCCTGCTCCTCGAACGCCGCCCGGTAGCCGAGCTCGGGATTCGAGCCGGCGCCGAGGCCGCGCTGCATGCCGCTGCCGAGGTGCACGGTGACGTCGGCATTCGACTGCTGCAGCGACTGCAGGTCGGTGTTGACGGCCATGAACTCGACCCCGGGGATGCCGGCGTCGACCATGCGGTTGATCGCGTTGACGCCGGCGCCGCCGACGCCGACCACCCGGATCACCGGGGCGTGCGGGGTGGCGTCGCGGAAGTCGCCGCTGTAGCTGGGCTCGTCACGACCGTAGGCCGGGCCGTCGGCGTCGAGGACGTCGTCGGCGAAGATTCGGGAGAGCCGCTCCTTGGCGGCGGGCGGTTCCTCGGAGCGATAGGCGCGGACCTGCTCGGAGTCCGGGCTCGAGGATTCAGACTCGGCCTGGCTTCCCGCGTGGTCGAAGGGCGCCGACTCGTCGCTCTCGGGCGCGCGCGGCGGCGGCTCCGAGGCCGCCGGCTCGGCAGCTGAGGAGGGCTCCTCGCGCATCACGCTCGTCTCGCCCTCGGCCTGACGCTCGGAGCGCGACGGTGCCTCCGGCGGATCCTCGGGATCTACGGTGGCGCGGAAGAGGTCGGCGAGCGGGCCCTCTCGCATACTTGCCCGCTTACGACGCGCCATTCGTCAGAACCTCCTGGGCAAGCGCCCGGTAGCAGTCGGCAGCGTTGCCATTGGGATCGTACTTCAGCACGCTGGCTCCGCGAACCGGCGCCTCGGCGAACTTGATCGCCTTGCGGATCCGCGACTTGAACACGAGCTCGCCGAAGTTCTCCTCGAGGATCTCGATCGCTTCCTTGGCGTGGACCGTTCGCGAGTCGAGCATCGTTGGCAGGATGCCCTCGATCTCGACATTCGGGTTGAGGTTCTCGCGGATCATCTCGAGCGTGTTCTGAAGCTGCAGCAGGCCACGCATCGAGAGGTACTCGCACTGGACAGGCACGATCACCTTGTCGGAGGCCGTGAGCGCGTTCACGGTCAGCAGCCCGAGGCTGGGCGGCGTGTCGATGCAGACGAAGTCGTAATCGTCGGCCACCTCGCTGATCGCCTTCTCGAGCGAGCGCTCGCGGCCGATCTGGGTCGACATCGCGATCTCGGCGCCGGCGAGGTCGATCGAGCCGACGGCGATGTCGATCTCGCGGTGCTGGATCACCTCCTTCAGCGAGATGTGATGCACGAGCACGTCGAACATCGACTTCTCGACCTTGTCGGGATCGATCCCCTGGCTCATCGTCAGGTTGCCCTGGGGATCGAGGTCGATGCAGAGGACGTCGTGTCCGGACTCGGCGAAGGCGACGGCCAGGTTGAGGGTCGTCGTCGTCTTGGCGACGCCCCCCTTCTGATTCGCGAAGCTGATCACCTTGGCGCGGCGGCCGGAGCCCTGCTCCCCGGCCTCGGCCGCCGACGACTCGCGCCTCGGCGCAATCGCCTGGCTGGCGGTGATCCGCAGGTCCTCGTCCTCGCTCGGCTCGGGCACGGCCTCGGCGACCGAGGGCGCGAACGGGCGCTCGGCCGGCGGCGCGGGCTCGGCGGCAACGGGCGGCGGCGCCGGCTCGGCGGCCGCGGGCACGGGCTCGGGCTCAGGCTTCGGCTCGGGCTCGGGCACGACCTTCTCCACCGCTGCCGGCGGGTCGGGCTCGACCACGCGCTCGGGCGCGGAGGCGTTGCCGTTGGTCGGCGAGCCGTTCAGGCCCGGCCGTTGGTCATCTTCGGAGCGTGATCCGCGGCTAAAAAGTCCCATCGTTCGCGCTTATTCGCACAGGCTGGCGCCTTTCCTTCCCCTGCAATGATGGCGACGGTGCCTAGCTTGCTCGACAAGCGGCTGGTCTTCGTCACCGGCAAGGGGGGCGTCGGCAAGTCGACGGTCTCGCTCGCGCTCGCCCTCGCCGGGGCGCGAGCGGGCAAGCGCACGATCCTCTGCGAGGTCGCGTCCCAGGAGCACCTCTCCCAGGTCTTCCATCGCGGTCAGGTCGGTTTCCACGAGGTCGAGATGGACGAGAACCTGTGGGCGATCTCGATCGACCCGGACGAGTCGATGCGCGAGTACGTCCTCCTGCAGCTGAAGGTGAAGGCGATGCGCGACCTGCTCTTCCGCTCACGGATCTTCACCTATCTCGCCGCCGCCACCCCGGGGCTCAAGGAGCTGGTCACGATCGGCAAGATTTGGGAGCTGGCGCTCGACGACCGCAAGGCGCGCGGCGGCCGCCGCTATGACCTGGTGATCGTCGACGCTCCCGCGACCGGGCACGGGGTCGGCTTCCTGCAGACTCCGCGCACGTTCGCCAACGTCGCCCGCGTGGGCCCGATTCGCCAGCAGGCCGAGACGCTCGACGGCTTCATCCGCGATCGCAAGCGGACCGGGATCGTGGTCGTCGCCCTGCCCGAGGAGATGCCCGTCAACGAGACCGCCTCGCTGGAGCGCGACCTCGCATCCGAGGTCGGGGTGCAGGTCGACCGGATCTTCTGCAACGGCCTCTACCCGGAGCGGTTCTCAGAGCCCGAGGTCGAGCGGATCGCCGCGGTCGCGCCGCGCACCGAGGCGCTGGCCCGCGCCGCCTGCCGCGCCGCGATCACCGAGAGCCGCCGTGCCAGAGCCCAGCGCGAGCAGCTCGCACGCCTGGAGGAGAACTGCGAGGCGCCGGTGAGCACGCTCCCGTTCCTGTTCTCGCCCGATCTCGGCGTCGACGAGATCGGGGCGCTCGCGGAGGGTGTGGCCGTCTGATGGCCGGCGTCGCCGACCTGCTGGAGGGCAAGCGGATCTGCGTCTGCGCGGGCTCCGGCGGGGTCGGCAAGACGACGACCTCGGCCGCGATCGCCGCCGGGATGGCGGCACGGGGCAAGCGGGTCGCCGTGCTGACGATCGATCCGGCGAGGCGCCTGGCCGACTCGCTCGGGCTGCCCGAGCTCGGCAACACCGAGCGCCAGGTCGACCCGGCCCTGTTCGCCGAGGCCGGGGTCGAGACCAACGGCGGCGAGCTCTGGGCGATGATGCTCGACGCGAAGCAGACGTTCGACGAGGTCGTGCGTGAGCACGCTCCCGATGACGAGACCCGGGAGCGGATCCTCTCCAACCGCATCTACCAGCAGCTCTCCTCGGCGCTCGCCGGCTCGCAGGAGTACATGGCGATGGAGAAGCTCTACGAGATCCACGCCGAGGGGCGCTACGACCTGCTCGTCCTCGACACACCCCCCTCGCGCAACGCGCTCGACTTCCTCGAGGCGCCGAACCGCTTGTTGCAGTTCATCGACGGGCGGGCGTTGCAGGTGTTCATGAAGCCAACCGGGATCGGGATGAGGGTCTTCGGGCGCGGAGCCTCGATGATGTTCTCGGTCCTGCGCCGGATCACCGGCGTCGACCTGCTCGAGGACCTGGCCGAGTTCTTTCAGGCCTTCAGCGGCATGGTCGGAGGCTTCCGCGAGCGCGCCCGGCGCGTCAACGAGCTGCTCTCCGATTCCGAGACCTCGTTCCTGGTCGTCTGCGGGCCACAGGGCGAGCCGATCACCGAGGCCGTCTACTTCCACAACCAGCTCGAGCAGGCGGAGATGCCGTTCGGCGGCGTGATCGTCAACAAGGTCCACTACGAGGGCGAGCTCAGCGACGGAGTCGGCGAGGTCGAGGGGGAGCTGTCCGAGCTGCTCGGCGACGATCTCGCCGCCCGGGTGGCCGCCAACTTCGACGACTTCCGGGCGCTCTCGCGGCGCGACCGGCGCAACATCGAGCGGCTCGCCGCCGAGCTCGGTACCGGCGTAGTGATCGAGGTTCCCTACCTCGACCACGACGTCCACGACCTCGGCGGGCTGATCGAGATCAATCGCTACCTGTTCGCCTCCGGCAGCGAGGAGCGGGTCGCGATCGCAGCCGCCGTCTAAACGGGGTCAGACCCCTCTTAGGAAAGGCTGAGTCACCGGGCGTTCTTGCCCGGTGACTCGACCTGCTCTTCCTGGGGTGATCGGAGGAAGCCTGGTTACTCGTGGGAGACGCGGGCGCGGCGACTGCGGTCGTAGGTGATGTCGCGCACGTTCCACTCGGTCGTCTCCGGTGCCGGGAAGAGGCCGGCGACGCGATCGCTGCGCGCCTCACGCTCGGCCCGGGTCTGCTCGATCAGGCGCAGCACCGGGCTCGCCGGGCGCGGCCGGCCGGCGTCGTCGACGAGCCGCTCCTGCTCGGTCTCGTAGTCGGCCGAGGGAGCGCCCGCCTGCTCGGGCGCCGCCGACACCAGCTCGAGCGAGCGGGTGTCGGGTTCCGGGGTGGCCTCCCGGCCACGTTCCCGGGCGGCCTGCCGGCCAAAGATCTCTCGCGCTCTGTTGATCACCAACTGCTCCTCCGGCTCGGGGCTCGATTCCGGTGAGATTCGCTCGTCGAGCTCCGAAACCTGCTCCGGCTCGGATGCCTGATCGGGGACCAGCTGCTCGAGCTCGTCGCTGAGCTCGATCTCGTCCGCGTCGACCGGGGTCAGGTCCCACTCAGTGGTCCCGCCGCGCTGGTCGCCGGCGCCGTCGCCGACCGCGAGCCCGTCGGCGAGCAGGATCTCGTCGGCGGTCACGCGCAGGTCGGAGCCGAGGTGGCCGGCGGCGGCGTCCTTGAGGATCGCCCGGGCTAGCTCCTCGAGCGCGGCGCCGGTCTCGGCGGGCGTCACCAGGCCGCTGCCGGGCCCGGGCTCGCCGCTCCAAAGTTCTCGCTCGAGGCCGATCGCGCGGTCGACCACGCTCTTGACCCCCGCCCGCTGATCGGGCTCGGCGCAGAGTGCGGCAACTCGCATCGGCAGGCCGAGGTCGGCGGGGCCGCCGCCCTCGAGCACGAATCGAAGCGCCAGCAGGTGGTCGTTGAGGGCCTCGACGACGACGTTGCGCTCGAGTCCGGCCTCGAAGCGGTTGAGCGCGCGGCCGAGGACGATCGGGAAGCCCGGGCGCCCCAGCGCCAGGCGCTCGAACGGGGTCCCCGCCGTGGCCAGCGAGCGTGAGAAGGCAAGCAGGTCGCCGAGCTCGGTCTCGGCCAGGCGGTAGCCGCCCGGGCGCTGGCGGCCGGCGCCGGTCGCGATTCGCCGCCAGCGGTCGCCGGCGATTCGGGTCCATGCGTGCGGGCCGAGCCCAACGCCGCCGGCCTTGAACAGCCGCAGGGTGGTGATCAGGCGGCGGAAGGCGGTGACCGCGACCAGGCCGACGTCGGTGACCTCGCCGCTCTGATCGATGCTCGGCTCGTCGACCCGGACGACGGCGAGAAAGGCCGGTTCCCAGGGGGAGACTCCGAGGCCGTCGCTGGAGCGGGCCTCCGGGGGGACCTCGACCGTGTCGGAACGAACGATCGACGCGGATCCGAGGTCGAGCCGGGCGACAGGCATCTGCAGGCCGCGCAGGGGCACGATCACCTCGATCTGACCCTCGTCGACGTCGAGGCCGGCCTCGACCTCGTCGATTGCGGCGTCCAGTCGCTCGAGCTCGAGCGAGAAGTCCGAGCTGCCGAGCCAGAGCCGGCAGAGGAAGGCGAGGCAGGCGATCTCGGAGCGCTTGCGCGAATCCTCGGGCACACCGATGCCGAGCAGCTCGAGATAGGCGCTGGCGAGGCCGGCGATCTCGATCGCGGCGCAGGCGGTTCCGAAGGCGTCGAGCTCGCGCAGCTCGCGGGCGTGGTCGTGGACGAAAACCTCGGTCTGGGGTTCGTAGCGGCAGAGCGGCGAACCGTCGCCCGGCTCGCGCACCTCGTAGGGAATCTCCTCACCGGCGGCGATCAGCTCTCGCAGGCGGTCGGCCGCCTCCAGCGCCATCGCCTCGAGTCCCTCTCGCACCACCAGGTCGCGCATGGCTGGAGGCTTCGCCCGGCCGACGGGCGGTCCTTCAATGCAAGCGGGCTTGCACCGCCTGTGCTCGGAGCCTGGCGCTCAGGCGGCGACCAGCCAGCGCTGGCCGTAGACGCGCATCTCTTCGATCAGCGGGACCAGGGCCAGGCCCTTCTCGGTGAGCGCGTACTCGACCCGCGGCGGCACCTCGGGATACGTGTGGCGCTCGATGATCTCGCACTCCTCGAGCGCCCGCAGGCGCAGCGACAGCGTCCGTGGGCTGATCCCCTGGAGCGAGCGCTCGAGCTCGCAGAAGCGGCGGTTGGATTCGGTCAGGTCCCGAATCACGAGGAGGGTCCATTTGCCGGAGATGATCTCGGCACAACAACCGACGGGACAGGGGGAGTCGTTCATGGCTTCACGGCGCCGGGGCGAAGCGGTTGGAACCGGCCGCGGCTCGGATCCGAGTATAGCCAATGCTTCAGGAAATGAAGCG
>DATBPT010000096.1:0-7870 GCA_036561205.1 Solirubrobacterales bacterium | reverse complement strand
TGACGTCGTTGACGGCGCGGACATCGCCGAACTGCTTCACCAGCCGCTCGACGACGATCATCGGCGCCGCGCTCACGCTTCGCCCCCGACCATGATCGCGAACAGGTCGTTGACGTTGGTCCCGGTCGGCCCGGTGACCAGCGCGTCCTCGAGCGCCGCCAGCGCCACCTGCGAGCGGTGCTCGAGCAGCGCCGCTCGCAGGTCGATTCCGGATGCGGCGGCTCGGCGCACGGTCTGGCCGTCGACGACCGCGCCCGCATGCCCGGTGCCGCCGTCGGAGCCGTCGGTGTCGAGGAAGACGGCCGCGACCGGGACGCCCTCGAGCTCCAGCGCGGCGGCGATCGCCGCCTCCTGGTTCGGTCCGCCCTCGCCGAAATTGCTGCTGCGTGAGAGGGTGACGGTGCTCTCGCCGCCGCAGCCGACCATCACCGACCCGGGCGCGAACGGCGCGCCGTGCAGCGAGCTCTGGCGGGCGAGGTTGGCGAGCAGCTTGCCGACCTGGCCGGCCTCGCCCTCGAGCGTGGTCGAGACGACCACAGGGGTCAATCCGAGGCTGGTCGCCTCGAGCGCCATCGCGTCACAGGCGGTCGATCCGGTGACCAGGAGCACGGTCTGGATCTCGGCTCCGTCGAGCGCCGGCGATTCGGCGCCCGGGCTCTGCAGGTGGTCGCGGATCGAGCGCGGGGTGCGCTCCCAGAGCCCGTGCCCGTAGAGGATTGCGATCGCGTCCGCCGCCCGCGAGCTGTCGGCGACGCTCGGGTCGGTGATCGCGTCGATGTGGTCGCCGGCAACGTCGGAGACGGTCAGGTTGATCAGCCGGGCCGGGAGCGCCGCCGCCGCTAGCCGGCCGCCCTTGAAGGCCGAGACGTGCTTGCGGACGGTGTTGACCTCGACGATCCCGATCCCCGAGGAGAGCAGCAGCTCGTGGAGGTTGTGCTTCTCGGACTCGGAGACCGCGTCGGGCGGCAGGCTGGCGAGCGCCGAGCTGCCGCCGGTGAAGCAGGCGATGACGATGTCGCGCTCGCCGGCGCCGGCGGCGAGCTCGAGCAGGCGGCGGGCGGCGATCACGCTGCGGGCGCTCGGCAGCGGATGGTCGGCGGCCAGGACCTCGATTCGGCTCAGTTCCTGCGTCCCGGGGCCGCGGACGACGATCAGACCCGTATCGAGATGATCGCCGAGGATCCGCTCGAGCTCGGCGCCGATCGCCAGCGAGGCCTTGCCGGCGCCGACGACGATCACTCGTCCCGCCGGGTCGAGGCGATGACGGCTGCCGTCGACCACCAGCTCGTCGTCCTCCAGCGCGACGGCGACGCGGGTCGCGCGTGCTACGTCGCAGGCCGCGAGCCCGGCCCCGGCGACCCGCAGCGCCGGCCTTCGGGCGCTCGCCTCGCCCTTGGCGCCGAGCGCCCCGAAGTGCTCGATCGCGGCGGTGACGGGGGTTGGGTCGGCCGTGCTCACCGCGTGCGCCTAGGCGGCCACCGCGGGCAGGGCGAGCTCGGCGCCGGGATAGACGGCCGTCGACCCGAGCTCCTCGGCGATCCGGATCAGGCGGTTGTACTTCGCCGTCCGCTCCCCGCGCACCGGGGCGCCGGTCTTGATCTGGCCGGCGCCGAGCGCCACCGCGAGGTCGGCGATGATCGGGTCCTCGGTTTCGCCCGAGCGCTCCGAGACGACCACCTTGTAAGCGTTGCGATGGGCGAGGTCGGCGGCGTCGAGCGCCTCCGAGAGGGTCCCGATCTGGTTCACCTTCCAGAGCAGCGCGTTGGCGGCGTCCTGCTCGATCCCCGTCCGCAGGCGCTCGGGGTTGGTGACGAAGAGGTCGTCGCCGACGATTTGGATCCCACTCGCGGCCGTCAGCCGAGCGAAGCCGGCGAAGTCCTCCTCATCGAGCGGGTCCTCGATCGTGATCACGTCGAAGTCACGGATCAGCTCGAGGTAGAGCTCGATCATCGCCTCGGTGTCGCGAGTCTCGCCGGCGAGCTCGTAGGTCGCCGACTCGCGGTCGTAGTAGTGCGTCGCGGCGCAGTCGAGCCCGTAGCGGAAGCGGCCCTCATGGCCGGCGTTGGCGACCGCCTCGTGCAGCAGGCCGAGCGCTTCCTGCGGGCTCGAGATCGCCGGCGCGTAGCCGCCCTCGTCGCCGGTGTTGAGGGCGCTCTTGCCGTAACGCTCGAGCAGGATCTCGGCCAGCGCGAGGTTGACCTCGGTCGAGATCTGCAGCGCCTCGAGGATCGAGCCGGCGCCCACCGGGATGACGATGAACTCCTGGAAGTCGAGATCGTTGGAGGCGTGCTTGCCGCCGTTGATCAGGTTGACCAGCGGCACCGGAAGCACATGCGCGTTCGCGTTCAGGGCTCGATAGAGCGGCATCCCGGCGGCCGCGGCGCGGGCCCGGGCGGCGGCGAGCGAGACGCCGAGGATCGCGTTGGCGCCGAGCCGCGACTTCTCGCGGGTGCCGTCGAGGTCGATGAGGGCGACGTCGAGCGCGCGCTGGTCGGGCAGCGGAGTGGCGAGCAGCAGGTCGCGGATCTCGCCCTCGACGTTGTCGACCGCGCCGCGGACGCCGAAGCCGCCGAAGCGCGCGCCTCCGTCGCGAAGCTCACAGGCCTCGTTCGAGCCGGTCGACCTGCCCGAGGGCACGTCGGCGGTTCCGATCGCGCCACCCTCGAGCTCGACGTCGACCTGCACCGTGGGCAGGCCGCGGCAATCGAGCACCTCGCGGGCACGGACCCCCCGGATCACCGGGCCGGCCGCCGGACTTGACTCACTCACAGAACTACCTCCTCGGGATTTCGTCCCTCGCCGGCGGCGAGGGCGCTGCTCAGGTTGGTGACCGCGTCGGTGAGGTGGGCGCGGAAGAGCTCGTCGGCGCGGACCGGATCCCCGTCGACGATCGCCCCGAGCAGCTCGGTGTGCTCGTCGGCGACCTGCGACGGGCGCTCGTAGTGGGGACGCAGCTGGACCATGCAGAGCAGGATCTCGGCCTGGACTCCGCTGAACGCGCGCGAGATCCGCTCGCTTTCGGCGGCGTCGATCACGGCCCGGTGAAACCTCATGTCCGGCTCGACCACCTGGCGCCAGGGAGCACCGTCGGCAACCGCGGAGAGGTCCTCGACCGCCTGGCGGGCGCCATCGGGAACCCGCCCGGCGGCGATCACCAGCCGGACCGCCTCGATCTCGAGCGCCGCCCGGAGGCGGAACGTGTCGACGATGTCGGCCGCGGTCTGCACCGTCACCTCGACCCCGCGGTGGGGCTCGCGCCGCAGCATGCCCTCCGAGATCAGCACCTGGCTCGCGGCGCGAAAGGTGTGGCGCGCGATCCCGAGCCGCTCGGCGAACTCCGCTTCTCGCAGCCTGTCGGCGGGCTCGAGCTCGCCATCGAGGATCAGCTCCCGCAGCACGTTGGCGGCGGCGTCGACGGTCGAAACGGTATTCAGGCGCACCGGCCGGGTTTCGGTTGAGGCATGAGGGACGTTCGGCACGTGCTGCATTCTTCCACAATTAGACAATCATTGAATTGTGCAACAATCCAGCTCCCCGGAGAGCAATTCGAAATGGAGAGCGAATGAGCGTGATCACCCGTCGGCAGGCACTGAAGCAGGGAATGCTCGGGGTTGCGAGCCTCACGGTCGCCGACCGGCTGCTCGCAATGGGCGGCAGCAACGAGGCGCTGGCCTCGCTCAAGCCGACGCTCGCCAAGTCGGGCTACGGCCCGGTCCAGGTCAAGGATGGCCGGGCGCTGGCGCTGCCGAAGGGCTTCGACTACGTCAACTTCGGCCACGCCGGCACGCCGATGTCCGACGGCCTCCCGACCCCGACCTGCCACGACGGCAGCGGCTACTTCTCCGGCGGCAAGGGCCGCGTCTGGATCGTCCGCAACCAGGAGGGCTTCCAGGTCGGCCGGGCCCATGGCCCGGTCGGCGCCTACGACCCCTACGCCCAGGGCGGCGTCACGGTCTCGCATTTCAACACCGGGACCGGTGAGCTGCTCGGCAGCGCCCTCGTCCTCAACGGCACCGACAACAACTGCAACGGCGGCGCGACCCCGTGGGGCACCTGGCTGTCCGGCGAGGAGAACACGGTCGGCAAGCGCCAGGGCTACGGGGCCGAGCACGGCTACGTGTTCGAGGTCCCGGCGCGGGCGACGTCGATCGTCGAGCCGGTGCCGATCAAGGCGATGGGCCGCTTCGTCCACGAGGCCTGCCCGGTCGACCCGAAGACCGGGATCGTCTACATGACCGAGGACAACGGCGATCCCGGCGACGGCTTCTACCGCTACCTGCCTGACCACAAGGGCAAGCTGCACCGCGGCGGCAAGCTGCAGATGCTCGGGATCAGGGGCCGGCCGAAGTACAGCACCGCCAAGAACCAGAAGGTCGGCGAGAAGCTCGAGTGCGTCTGGATCGAGATCAAGGACCCCGATCCCAACGGGGCCGACGAGTACCCCCAGGCCGTCTACATGCAGGGGCGCCACAAGGGTGCCGCGAAGTTCGTCGGCCTCGAGGGCGGGGCCTTCGGGAACGGCAGCTGTTACTTCACCGCGTCCGACGGCGGCAACGCCGAGCAGGGGCAGATCTGGAAGTACACGCCCGACAACAAGAACTTCAAGCGCGGCACGCTCCAGCTCCTCTACGAGTCGCCGAAGCATCGAGTGCTCACCGGGCCCGACGCGATCACCAAGAGCCCGCGCGGCGGCGTGCTCGTCTGCGAGGACGGCTCGAGCGAGGACGTCCCCGGCCAGCCGTCGTGGATGAAGTACCTGTCGCCGAACGGCGACCTGCACGACTTCGCCAAGGTGACCCAGCCGATGCAGCTGCACGACCACATCGCCGCCGACCTGTTCCCGTACAACCCGGATCGCTGGGAGAACCCGCCCGAGGAGGGCGAGGGCGTCGGCCGAAGCGAGTGCGCCGGCGTCGGCTTCAGCCCCGACGGCAAGTGGCTGTTCGTCCACATCCAGTATCCGGGCGAGACCTTCGCGATCACCGGGCCGTGGCACAAGGGCTGGCTCTAGCCCCGATAGCGTCCACGTGATGACGATCGAGAGGGAGCGGATCGCCGAGCTGTTCGCGCGCGAGCGCGAGCGCTTCGCAGGCTCGCACTCGGGCTCGCGGCGGTTGCACGAGCGCGCCGAGGGCTCGCTGCTCTCCGGGGTGCCGATGAACTGGATGACCCGCTGGCCCGGGGACTTCCCGGTCTTCTTCGAGCGCGCCGAGGGAGCCGAGCTCGTCGACGTCGACGGCAACGTCTACGCCGATCTCTGCCTCGGCGACACCGGGGCGATGACCGGCCACGCGCCGCCGCCGACCGTCGCCGCCGTCAACGAGCGCCTCGCGCGCGGGATCACCGCAATGTTGCCGACCGAGGACGCGGCCGCGGTCGGCGAGGAGATGCAGCGGCGCTTCGGCCTCCGCGACTGGCAGTTCACGCTCTCGGCCACCGACGCGAACAGGTTCGTGATCCGGATCGCCCGCCAGATCACCGGTCGCCCGAAGATCCTCGTCCACAACCACTGCTACCACGGCAGCGTCGACGAGACGGTCGCGACGCTGGTCGACGGCGAGGTGCGGCCGCGCGAGGGCAGCGTCGGGCCGCCCGTCGACGTCGCCGAGACCACCCGCGTGGTCGAGATCAACGACCTCGAGGCGCTCGAGCGCGAGCTTGCCGAGGGCGACGTCGCCTGCGTGCTGATCGAGCCGGCGCTCACCAACATCGGCATCGTGCTCGCCGACGACGGCTATCACGAGGGTGTCCGGCGGCTGACGCGCGACTCGGGGACGCTGCTCGTGATCGACGAGACCCACACCCTCTGCTGCGGTCCGGGCGGCTACACGGCCGCGCACGGGCTCGAGCCCGACTTCCTCACCATCGGCAAGCCGATCGGCGGCGGGATCCCGACCGGGGCCTACGGGTTCAGCGCCGAGGTCGCCGACCGGATCATCGCCAACACCTTCTGGAAGGAGGCTGACGTCGGCGGGGTCGGCGGGACGCTCGCCGGCAACGCACTTTCGCTCGCCGCCGTGCGAGCTACCCTCGCCGAGGTGCTGACCGAGGAGGCTTTCGAGCACATGATCTCCCTCGCCGAGCGCTTCGAGAGTGCCGTTGCGGAGACGATCGCCGCGCGCCGGCTGCCCTGGTCGATCACCCGCCTCGGCTGCCGGGCCGAGTACATGTTCTCGTCCAGCAGCCCGCGCACCGGGGCCGAGGCCGCCGCGGCGATGGACGACGACCTCGATGCCCTCCTGCATCTCTACATGCTCAACCGCGGCGTCCTGCTGACCCCGTTCCACATGATGGCGCTGATCTCGCCGGCCACCACCGCCGAGCAGGTCGACCTGCACACCGAGGCGTTCCGCCAGGCCACCGCGGAGCTCGTGGACGGCTGAGCCTCCGGTCGCTCAGATCGTCGCCGACGCGGTACAGCGCTCGTCGCTGGACTTGTTTCGGGCGACGCCGGTGATCTCGTCGCTTCCGGCCTGGTCGGCGATCCGCTTCTCGACCGAGAACGATCCGCTTGCACCCGTCGTTGTCGCGCTGCCGCGAAAGGCGGTCTCCGAGTTGTCCTTGATCTTCACCTTCCACCGCTCGCCGCTCTTGTTCTGATCGACCTCGAACTCGACCTCGATCCGGCCGTCGTCGGGCTTCACCTTGATCTTCGAGCTGCTCGAGCCGCTGCAGCTCCCCGGCTTGCGGATGTCGTCGCCGCCGGATGCTCCGGCGACGGCCGGCAGCGCGGCCAACCCGGCCACGGCGCATGCGATCAGTGCTCTGTTCACTTTCGGTCCCACCTCTCTCGTCATCGGCCGCGACTTGCGGCCCTCGATGACGAAACACGACCGCGGCCCGAGTATCACTCTCGGCGCACAGCCTCAGCTCAGCAGCGAGCCGATCGCCTCGCCCGCCGTGGTCGCCCAGTCGACCAGCGGCGAGGGGATGATCCCGAAGAAGACCGTCGCGGCCGCGGCGAGGAAGGTGAGGCCGAGGATCGCCTTGCAGTTGGCGCCCGTCGTCGCCTCGTCCGCCTCCTGCGAGCCACCCGCCATCACCGGGACGGCGGCCGGCGCGCGCTCGGCCCGCATCCAGATCGCCGCGATCACCCGCAGGTAGTAGGCGAGAGAGATCATCGTGCCGACGGCGATCATCACGCCGAGCCAGGTGTAGTCGGCCTCGACCGTGGCCTCGATCAGGTAGAGCTTGCCGATGAAGCCCGCGGTCCCGGGCAGGCCGGCCAGCGCCAGCATCCCCACGGTCATCGCCACCGCGAGGCCGGGGCGCTCGCGCCCGAGGCCTTCGACCGAGCGGATGTCATCGCCGTAGGGCGTCTCGCGCTCGCGGACCACGATCACGCCGAAGGCGGCGAGGTTCATCAGCGCGTAGGCGGCGAGGTAGAAGACGAGGGCGCTGACGCCGGAGACGCTGAACGCGACCACGGCGACCATCATGTAGCCCGCCTGGGCGATGCTCGAGTAGCCGAGCAGGCGCTTGAGCGAGTTCTGTCCCAGGGCGCCGACGTTGCCGACCACGATCGAGACCGTGGCGAGGGCGGCGAGCGCCGGCTGCCAGTCGCCGGCCGCCGGGCCGAGGGCGACGTCGAAGAAACGTACGAGGACGCAGAAGACGGCCGCCTTCGTCGCCACCGACATGAACGCGGTCACCGGCGTGGGCGCGCCCTCGTAGACATCGGGCGTCCACTGGTGGAATGGGGCGATCGAGAGCTTGAACGCCAGCCCGGTGGCGGCGAGCGCGATCCCGATCAGCAGCACCGGGTCGTCGACCACCGAGCCGCCGACCGCCGCTCGGATGCCCGAGAAGTCGGTCGATTCGGCGGCGCCGTATATGAACGCGAGCCCGTAGAGCAGCGTCGCCGAGCCGA
>DATBPT010000095.1:0-6767 GCA_036561205.1 Solirubrobacterales bacterium | reverse complement strand
GCGGATGTACGACAAGCGCACCGACACGCACGTCTGCTGCGACACCGGCGGCGGCCCGTTCGCGCGCCAGTGGTGCACGGCGAAGGCCGGCCTGGTCGACTTCGGCTTCGCGAAGGCGACCGGAGAGTCGATCCAGATGGTGCTGCCGAAGACGGCGAACTCGCCCGAGATGGAGATCGAGTGGAAGGTGCCGGAGAAGTCGAACGCGATCGAACGCGATCGAGCCCGCTCCTACCACCAGGCCTACTCGGCGCTGATCGGGCTGCACTGCCTCGAGCGCGCCTTCGTCGAGGTGCGGGCCGGGCGGACGAAGAGCTGGAACGACTTCAAGGTTCCGGAGGAGGCCGTCAGCGTCGGCTTCCACGAGGCCGCCCGCGGGGTGCTCTCGCACCACATGGTGATCAAGGGCGGCAAGATCGCCAACTACCAGCCCTACCCGCCGACGCCGTGGAACGCCAGCGTCCGCGACGTCTACGGAACTCCTGGCCCCTACGAGGACGCGGTGCAGAACACCCCGATCTTCGAGGAGAACGGCCCGGAGAACTTCAAGGGCGTAGACATCATGCGCGCCGTGCGCAGCTTCGACCCGTGCCTGCCGTGCGGTGTGCACATGTACGACGGGGGCGGCCGGGTGCGCAAGGTGATGCACACGCCGACGGGGATGTGCTGAATCAGAACGGCCACAACGGGGGACAGGCGCCCGAGGAGCTGATCGAGCGGGTCCAGCGACTGACCGCGGCGCTCGAGCGCGTCGAGCCCGGTGCCCGCGAGTGCGCCGAGGAGCTGGTCGGGGCGATCATCGAGCTCTATGGAGAGGGGCTGACGCGGATCTTCGCCGAGCTCGATCAGCATCCGGCCGCTGCGGACCTGCGCCAACGCCTGGCCGGCGACGGCGTCGTCGCCAGCCTGATGCTGATCCACGACCTCTATCCGGTCGGACTGGAGGAGCGGGTGGTGGGGGCCCTCGACAGCGTGCGCCCGTACATGGAGTCGCATGGCGGCAACGTCGAGCTGCTCGGGGTCGAAGCGGGAATCGCCCGGATCCGGCTCGAGGGCAGCTGCGACGGCTGCCCGGCGTCGTCGTCGACGCTCGAGCTGGCGATCAAGTCGGCGCTCGACGAGGCTGCACCGGACCTCGAGGGCCTTGTGGTGGAGGGCGCCGTCGCCGCGCCGACGGCGGCGGCCGCGAGCCCCGGGCCGGGCTCGCTGGAGCTGCCGGTGATCCAGGTGCCGACGGCGGCCGCCGCGCCGCCGTCGTGGTTCGTCGTCGACGGAGTCGAGACGCTCGGCGAGGGCGAGCTGACCGCCGCCGGGGTCAACGGCATTGCGCTTGTCGTTGCGCGCGTGGAGGGCAACCTGCTCGCCTTTCGTGACGCGTGCGCCGCCTGCGGCGCGCCGCTGGCCGGTGGTGATCTCGACCTCGGGACGCTGTCGTGCCCGGAATGTGAACGCCGGTACTTCCTGCCCCGCGCGGGGCGCTCCCTCGACGACGACCGCCTGCTGCTCGATCCGGTGCCGCTACTCGCCGGCGCCGGCGGGCCGCGCGTCGCCCTCCCGGCATGAGCGACTCCCTCGATGCGAAGGTCACAGCCCGGCGCCAGGCCGAGCTGGTCGCGGGCCTCAGGCGGCTGAATCGGCCCGCCGGCAACGGCGCCGGCAACGGCTCGGCCGCGCTGAACGGCGTCTCCAGCGCCGCTGCCTCGCTCGAGCTCTGTGACCTCTGCGGCAAGGAGCTCGACCACGACCACCGCCACCTGCTGCACCTCGTCGACCGGCGCATCCTATGCACCTGCGAGAGCTGCCTCGCCCTGCGGGGCGGCGAGCCGGAGCTGCGCCCGACGGGCACGCGCACGGTCTGGCTCGACGACTTCGTCCTCTCCGACGAGCTTTGGGCCTCGTTCGGGATTCCGATCGGCCTCGCCTTCTTCATCGATTCGAGCGCTTCCGGCGGGATCGTCGCCCTCTACCCGAGCCCTGCGGGCGCCACCGAATCCGAGCTCGCAATCGAGACCTGGCGCGACCTGCGAACCGAGAACCCGGTGCTGATGGGGCTAGAGCCGGACGCCGAGGCGCTGATCGTCAACCGGATGGCCGATCCGCCCAAGCACGCAATCGCCCCGATCGACGAGTGCTACCGGCTCGTCGGCATGATCAAGGTCAACTGGGACGGGATCTCCGGCGGGACGGGGGTGGAGCGCGCGATCGACTCGTTCTTCGCCGAGCTCGAGGAGAGGGCGCGATGACGCTCGAAGCGAACGGCGACGCCCAGGCGACGGAGCTCGAGCAGGCTCCGTTCGCGGGCGCCCCCGATCCGGATTTCGAGGTCTGTTCGGCGCGAGCGGTCGAGCGGTCGGCCGCGCCCACGGTTTCGTTCCGGGTCAAGGTCTCCGACGCTTCGGCACGCCCCGTGTTCACGATCGCGCTCACCGCCGTGATCACGGTCGAGCCGTCGAAGCGTCCCTACGACCCGGCCAGCCGAGAGCGGTTGGTCGAGCTCTTCGGCGAGCCCGAACGCTGGGCGTCGACGACGACCAACTTCCGCTGGGCCCAGGCCGAGGCCCTGGTGCCGGCGTTCGAGGGCTCGACCGAGTTCGAGCTCAGCGTCCCCTGCACCTACGACCTCGAGCTCGCGGCCGCAAAGTACTTCCATGGCCTCTCCGATGGCGCGGCGCCGCTTCGCTTCCACTTCAACGGCACGGTGTTCTACGAGTCCGAGGACGGCCGGATGCAGATCGTCCAGGTTCCCTGGGACCGCTCGCCGCGCTTCCAGATGCCGATCGAGGTCTGGCGCCAGACGATCGACGCCGCCTACCCCTATCGCGCCTGGGTCCCGGTCCACACCGAGACGCTGGAGCAGCTGGAGCGGCTCAAGGCGGCGGCCGGCCTGCCGACCTTCGACGCCGCCGTTCGCGGGCTGCTCGAACAACGGAGGAGCTGATGCAGGAGGCGCTCGAGCAGCTCGTCTCGTCACTCCTCTACGAGGGCTACGCGCTCTACCCCTACACGCCGACGGCAAGCAAGAACGCAACCCCGACGCCATTCGGGATCGTCTACCCACCGGCCTACGCCGCGGCGATGCCGACCACCTTCGACCACCTGCGGGTCGAATGCGTGCTCGAACCTAAAGGGGGTCAGACCCCCTTTAGGTTGGCGGCGACGGTGCGTTTCCTGCAGGCCGCGGGCGAGCGCCACCAGGCTGTCGAGCGGCGGCTGGAGCTGGGCCCGGCGGGGCCCGAGGAGCTCGCCGAGGGGGCAGGTGCCGAGTTCGAGCTCCCCGGCGAGCCGGCGCTTCGCGGCCGTGCCCGGATCCGGGCGGAGGCGCTCGGCGAGGAGGGCCTCTGGCGGGTGCGAGTCTGCGTCCACAACTCGACCGAGATCGAGCCCGGTGTCGATCGCACCGAGGCACTGGTCGCGAGCCTGCTCTCGACACACGTGGTGATCGAGGCCGAGCGCGGGCGGTTCATCTCTCCGCTGGAGCGCGACGGCGTTGCCGGGGCCGCGGTGGAGGCCTGTCGCAACGTGAACACGTTTCCGGTGCTGGCCTCACCCGGTGACGACTCGATCCTGGCGGCGACGATCGTGCTTCCCGATCACCCGCGGATCGCCCCCGAGAGCCTCGGCAACCTGTTCGACAACACCGAGATCGAGGAGGCGCTGCTGCTGCACGTGCAGGCGCTCTCGGAGTCCGAGCGGGCCGAGATCGCCGAGCAGGACCCCGCCGTGCGCGAGATGATCGAGCGCGCCGCCGCGGCGAGCCCGGACCAGGTGCTTTCCCTGCACGGGCTGATGAAGCCAAGCGCCGAGCTGCCGCCCGACCCCGGGCCGCCGCGGGAGCCCGGCCATCCGAACCCGGGGGAGCCCGAGCTCGAGCTCGACGGGGTCACCTTCCGCAAGGGCGCCAAGGTCGTCCTTCGGCCGGGGACCGACCGCGACGTTTACGACCGCATGCTCGATGGGCGCACGGCGACGATCGAGCGGCTCTATCTCGACTACGACGACGGTGCCCATATCGCGGTGACGATCGATGACGACCCGGCGCAGGAGTTGTTTCGAGAGACAGGGCGCTACCTGTTCTTCAAGGCGGGCGAGGTCGAGGCGCTGGCGCGATGACAATCGGCGAGCGCCAGCCGCAGATCCTCGTCGCCGGGATCGGCAACGCCTGGATGCGCGACGACGGCTTCGGCGGCCACGTCGCGAAGGCTCTCGACCAACGCGAGTTGCCGGCCGGGGTGAGCGTGTTCGACTTCGGCACCGGCGGCCTCGACCTCGCCTACGAGGTGATGCGCGGCTACGACGCCCTCGTGCTGGTGGACGTCAGCCGCCAGGGCGGCGAGCCGGGAACGCTCTATGTGCTCGAGCCGGATCCGGCCGAGATCACGACGATCGAAGACGGCGAGCTGGTCAGCCCGCACGGCATGGACCCGAAGACCGTGCTCCGATTCGTGAAGACGGTCGGCGGCTGGCCCGGCAAGGTCGTGGTCGTCGCCTGCGAGCCCGAAGCCGGCGAGGAGATGGGGCTGGAGCTCTCGCCCGAGGTCGCGGGCGCCGTCGAGCGGGCCACGGAGCTCGTTCTCGAGACCATTGCCGAGCTGCGCTCCGACGAGGCCTACGCCGGGAGTGGAGGCTGACCGTGCACGAGCTCTCGATCTCGAGTGCGATCGTCGACACCGCCCTTCGACATGCGGGCGAGCGGCGCGTGACCCGGGTCGACGTCAAGGTGGGAGCGCTGCGTCAGGTGGTGCCGGAGTCGCTCTCTTTCTACTTCGAGATCGTCTCCCGCGACACCGCCTGCGCCGGCGCCGCGCTCGGGCTCGAGCTGGTCGGTGGCTGGATGCGCTGCCCGGCCTGCGCTCACGAGTGGGACCCGGCGCCGGAGCCGCTTGCCGGTCACGAGGCGCTGGCGCCGGTCCTGCCGGTCTTCCGCTGTCCTGCCTGCGAGTCCGCCGACGCAGCCGTCGTACGCGGCGCCGAGCTCGAGGTCGAGGAGCTCGAGAAGGAGGAGCAATGCATCGCACCAAGGTGAAGGTCGCCGCCGACGCGCTCGACGCCAACCAGACGATCGCGCACGCCAACCGCCACGACTTCGATCACGCCGGCGTGGCCGTGGTCAACTTGATGAGCGCCCCGGGCGCGGGCAAGACATCGCTGCTCGAACGCGCGCTGGCCGATCTCGACGGCCTCCGCGTGGGCGTGCTGGAAGGCGACATCCAGGGCAGCATGGACGCCGACCGGATCGCCGCCCTGCACGTGCCCGTGGTCCAGCTCAACACCGAGTCGGGCTTCGGCGGCGAGTGCCACCTCGACGCGAACATGGTCCGCGCGGCGATCGGCGACCTGCCTCTGGCCGAGCTCGACCTGCTGGTGATCGAGAACGTCGGCAACCTCGTCTGCCCGGCCGAGTTTCGGGTCGGCGAGGACGCGCGGATCATGATCTGCTCGGTCACCGAGGGCGAGGACAAGCCGCTCAAGTACCCGCTGATGTTCCGCGCCTGCGAGCTGATCGTCGTCAACAAGGTCGATCTGCTGCCCCATCTGGAGTTCGACCTCGAGCGCCTGCTCGCGAACATCGACGCGGTCAACCCGGCGGCGCGGGTGATCATCGCCAGCGCCCGAAGCGGCGAGGGCATCGACGAGTGGTGCGAGTGGCTCGCCGGAGTCCCCGACCGCGCCGCAGCGGCGGCCTAGCGCGGGGCTTGGAGGCGACCTGAATGCGGGCGGCGGCCACCGACGACCTCGCCACCCACGTCGATGAGCTGATCAGCGCCCGGCTCGCGGCCGGCGAGCGATTCTTCGAGGCGGAGGCCGAGCGCCTGGCGCGCTGCTGCCACCTGATGGCCGAGCGCTTCGCCCGGGGCGGACGCCTCGTCGCGCTCGGCCGTTCGCCCGCGGCCCGCTCGGATGCCCGCCATGTCGCAGTCGAGTTCGTGCACCCGGTGATCGTCGGCAAGCGGGCGCTGCCGGCGCTGGGACTGGCCGCCGAAGGGGGCCCGCTGGCCGCCCAGGTCGAGGCGGTCGCCGAGCCCGACGACATCGTCATCGGTTTCGAGGCCGAGTCCGATCGCGAGACCCGTGCCGCGATCGTGCTGGCGCGGGAGTGGGGTTGCCTGACGATCGCCTTCGGCGCCGCGGGCGCGGAGTGGGAGTTCGAGCCGGCCGGCGACGACCCGTTCGTGCGCCAGGAGCTGGTTGAGACCCTCTACCACCTGCTCTGGGAGCTGGTGCACGTCTTCTTCGACCAGCGCGGCCTGCTCAGCGGCCGCGAGGCCCGCGCGGTGCACGACACGGGCGCGTCGAGCTTCCTCTACCCGTTTCTGTCCGAGGCCCAGGACGACCTCGAAGAGGTCGTCGACGACGTCCGGCGCTCGGTGCTGATCAAGTCAGCGGAGGTCTCGGAGCTGCGCGAGCAGACCCTGGCCGAGAATCGTGAGGAGCTGCTGGCGGCCGGCGTGGCACTGCGTGCCCTGCTCGACTCCGGCGGCCGGCTTCTGGCTTGCGGCAACGGGGGGTCGGCCACCGATGCCATGGATCTGGTCGCCGATCTGCGCGACCCCCCGCGCGGCTGGCCGAGGCGCAGGGCGATCGACCTGACCGAGGATGCGTCGATCCTGACCGCGATCGCAAACGACGTCGGAATCGAGCAGATCTTCCAGCGGCAGTTGATCGCGTACGGGCGCGAGGGTGATGTGCTGGTCGTACTCTCGACCAGCGGCAATTCCCGCAACCTGATCGTCGCCCTGGCCGAGGCACGCAGGCGCGGCCTGGTCACC
>DATBPT010000094.1:0-15957 GCA_036561205.1 Solirubrobacterales bacterium | reverse complement strand
GTTCTCGACCTTCGTCTTCAACGACACCCAGCAGACCTGGGCTGAGATCTTCAAGCAGGAGGGGGCCGGTTACGAGCCGGCGACGCTCTACCTCTACGCCAACGCCGTCCGCACCGACGGCTGCGGGTCGGCGACCTCAGCCGTGGGGCCGTTCTACTGCCCCGCCGATCAGCGTGTCTATCTCGACCTCAGCTTCTACGACGACATGCGCACCCAGCTCGGGGCCTCGGGCGACTTCGCCTGGGCCTATGTGATCGCCCACGAGATGGGCCACCACGTCCAGAATCTGCGAGGCACCGAGCAGGAGGTCGCCCGCCTCACCCGGGACGATCCCGACCGCGCCAACGAGCTCTCGGTCCGCACCGAGCTGCAGGCGGACTGCTACGCCGGGGTCTGGGCCGCCACGGTGTTCAAGGCCGGTGATCTCGAGCAGGGCGACATCGACGAGGCCTTCAACGCGGCCGAAGCGGTTGGCGACGACCGGCTCCAGCGCGACGCGGGCCGCACGGTCAACCCGGACAGCTTCACCCACGGCAGCTCCGAGCAGCGGCGGCGCTGGTTCGACACCGGCTACGAGTCCGGCGACCCGGCGAGCTGCGACACGTTCTCGGTCGACGAGGTCTGACCGGCCGCTGGTAAGGAGCCGCCGTCGCCGTTAGCATCCGGCCGTGGGCTTCTTCTCTCGTCGGCGCAAGAAGGAGAGCGCGATCCCGGACTCGGTCAACGAGCCGGAGCTGGGGGCGTTCGCGAATCCCGAGGGGCAACCCGTGGTCGGCCAGCAGGTCGCCGGTGGCCAGCCTGGCGCCATCGACCTCCAGGGCCTCGGCCTGACCGACGGCCTCGCGGCGCTCTCGCAGCTCGGCCCGATGATCCAGCAGGCGATCGCCACCGGCAACGTGCAGATCTCCCAGGGTCAGCCCGAGGTGATCGACATGCGGGGCTCCGGCCTGCGCGAGGAGATCATGGGGATCATGCAGCAGCACGGCATCGACGCCGAGGCCGGGACCGCGTCGAACGTCAACGCCGGCGACTACGGCGACATGCAGAAGCAGATCCTCGAGGCGCTCGCCAAGCACGGCGTCGACCCCAACGCCGCCGGCTCCTCGATCAACTTCCAGGTCCAGCCGCCGGAGGGCGAGCAGAAGTAGCGCCCTTCAGCAGCGTTGGTCCTGACTCCGGCCGCGTCAGGCTGGGTAGGGGAGGGGGCTGGGCGGATCGCAGCCGTTTCCTCGCACGCGTGAGGGGCGCCGCCGACGGTTGCGGGATTAGGGCTGGTATGCCGCCTAAATCTCGCACTCGTTCCGCCGGTGGAGGTGCGCGCGGAGTTATGGATGCTGCGATCTCTCGTCTGGCGGCGCAGCAGCATGGCGTCGTCAGCGGGCGCCAGTTGCGTGAGCTGGGCCTTGGCTACGGGGCGATCAAGCACAGGGTCAATGCCGGAAGGTTGCGGCGCCTGCGTCGCGCGGTGTACCTGGTTGGCCCGACCCTGCTGCCACTGTCGCTGGAGATGGCTGCGATCCTCGCCTGCGGAGAAGGCGCAGCCATCAGCCATCACACCGCCGCCGGAATCCATCAACTTCTTCCCCACCCAGCCCAACCCGGGCTCATCCATGTCACCGTCACCGGCTCGGACCGAGGCCCGAAACCGGGCATTCGGGTCCACCGACCAGCAATCCGCCGCGACGAGCTCACCTCCCGCCACCGCATCCCGATCACCACCCCCGCCCGAACGATCCTCGACCTCGCCCCTGATCTCGAGATCGCCGCCCTCGAGCAGGTCCTCGCCCAGGCTCACCGCAAGAACCTCGCCACCGCGGCACAGCTCGACTCCCTCATTACCCGTTATCCCCGCCGTCCCGGAACGCCAGCCCTCAAGACCGTGCTCCAGGGTCCCGGCGAGCCGAAGCTCACCCGATCCAAATCCGAACGGCGGATGCTCGAAGCCTTCCGGCGAGCAGCTCTTCCCGAGCCCGGTACCAACGCCTCGCTCGCCGGCTACGAAGTTGACTTCCTCTGGGTCTCGGCGCGGCTGGTCGTCGAGATCGACGGCCAGCCGTTTCACTCCGCGCGTCCTGACCGGCGCCGTGATCACGAGCGCGACGCACATCTAGGTGAGCTTGGCTACGCCGTTCTCAGGCTTGACGCCGACGTCGCTCCTGAGCGCGCGGTGGCGCTCGTCGCCGCCGCGCTTGGCCGCGGCGCTACTCGCTGAGCTCGATGCGCTCGATCACCTGCGGCTCGACCGGCTTGTCGCCGGCGCCGGTCGGCGTCTGCTCGATCGCGTCCACGGCGTCCATCCCGTCCGTGACGCGCCCGAAGACCGTGTGCTTGCCGTCGAGCCAAGGGGCGGCCTCGGTGGTGACGATGAAGAACTGCGAGCCGTTCGTATTCGGACCCGCGTTCGCCATCGCGAGCGCGCCACGGACGACCTTGTTCTCGTTGAACTCGTCGTCGAAGGTGTAGCCGGGCCCGCCCGTCCCCGTGCCCTCCGGGCAGCCGCCCTGGATCATGAAGTCGGTGATCACGCGGTGGAAGCCGAGTCCGTCGTAGAAGCCGTCGGCGGCGAGCTTGCGAAAGTTCTCGACCGTCTTCGGGGCGGCGTCGTCGAAGAATTCGATCGTGATCGGGCCTGCGTTGGTGTGAAGTGTTGCTTCAGACATCGCGGCGACTCTAACAACCCGCCCCGGCCACCTATCCTCAGCGGAGCATGCGCTGCCCCGAGTGCGGCAACCTCAACCGCCCCGACGCTCGATTCTGCGACTCCTGCGGAGCGCGCCTTGCGACGCCCTCGGAGTCGGCGCCGGCCCCGGCCGAGGCACCGCCGGCCGACGCGCCGGAGCTGATCGCGGGTCGCTACCGCGTCGAGGGATTCCTCGGTCGCGGCGGCCGCAAGCGCGTCTATCGTGCGCGCGACGCCGAGTCCGACGACTCCGAGGTGGCCGTCGCGGTCTTCGACACCGAGGGGATCGAGGAGACGGTGCTCGCCCGGGCCCGGCGGGAGGCGCAGGCGATGGGCAAGCTCGGCGAGCACCCGCACATCGTCCGCGTGCTCGACTCGGGCGAGGAGGACAAGGTGCCGTTCATCGTCAGCGAGTACGTCGGCGGCGGCGACCTCGCCGGAACGCTCGAGGAGTCCGAGGGCCGAAGGCTCGAGATCGAGCAGGCGATCGCGATCTCGATCGATGTCTGCCGGGCGCTCGAGCACGCGCACTCGCGCGGGATCATCCATCGCGACCTGAAGCCGGCCAACATCTGGCTCGGCGACGACGGCGCCGCCCGCCTCGGCGACTTCGGCCTCGCGACGACCGACCGGCGCTCCCGCGAAGCGGTCGAGGGGATGCTGGTCGGCACCGTCTCCTACCTGCCGCCCGAGCAGGCGCTCGGGCGCACGTCGGACGCGCGCTCGGATCTCTACTCGCTCGGGGCGATGCTCTACGAACTGCTCACCGGCGAGCCGCCGTTTCCGGGTGAGGACGCGGTCGCGATCATCGCCCAGCACCTGAGCGCGCAGCCGGTCGCGCCCTCCCGCCACCGGCCGGAGATCTCCCCGGCGATCGACCGGCTCGTGCTCGAGCTGCTCGCCAAGTCGCCGGACGACCGCCCGCAGAGCGCCGCCGAGGCGCGCCGCGCGATCGACGCCGCCGCCAGCGCCCCGGCCGAGCCGCCTGCCGACAAGGCCGCGGACAACCCGCTCGAGGGCCTCGCCGGCGGCGTCTTCGTCGGACGCGAGGCCGAGCTCGATCAGATGCGGGGCCTGCTCGAGGACGCCCTCGCCGGGCAGGGCAGGCTGTTGCTGCTCTCGGGCGATCCCGGGATCGGTAAGACACGCACCGCCGAGCAGCTCGCCACCTACGCCCGCGTCCGCGGCGCCCGGGTCTACTGGGGCCGCTGCCACGAGGGCGAGGGCCAGCCGCCCTATTGGCCCTGGTCGGAGGCGCTGCGCTCTTATGTCCTCGACGCCGACCCGGTCGGCCTGCGCTGGGAGCTCGGCAGCCGCGCCGCCGACGTCGCCCAGATCGTTCCCGAGCTGGCCGAGCGTCTCGGCGACGTCGGCGAGCCGCCGGACATGGACAGCGAGCAGGCGCGCTTCCGGGTCTTCGACTCGTTCGCGAGCTTCCTCGGCGGTGCCTCGAGCGCCCGCCCGCTGGTGATCGTGCTCGACGACCTGCACTGGGCCGACGAGCCCTCGCTGCTGTTGCTGCGCTTCGTCGCCAGGCGCCTTGCCGACACCGGACTGCTGCTGATCGGCACCTACCGCGACGTCGAGCTCGGCCGCCACCATCCGCTCGCCGACACGCTCGGCGACCTCGCCGGGGTCGACGGCGCCCGGCGCGTCACCCTCCACGGGCTCGAGCCGGGCGGGATCGCCGAGTACATCGAGCTCACCGCCGGCGTCGACCGGCCGCCGGCGGATCTCGCCGAGGCGATCCGCGACCAGACCGGCGGCAACCCGTTCTTCCTCGGCGAGGTGGTGCGGCTGATGGCCGCCGAGGGCCAGCTCGGGGAGGACGAGGCTCGCCGCCAGGTGGCGATCCCGCAGGGGGTGCGCGAGGTCGTCGGCCGTCGGCTCGACCGGCTCTCCGCCGACGCCAACCATGTGCTGCGGATCGCCGCCGTCTGCGGGCGCGACTTCCGCCTCGACGTGCTCGACCACGTCTGCGAGCTGTCCCAGACCGAGGTCGAGGCAGCGCTCGCCGAGGCGGTCGGCGACCGGCTTGTCGACGAGTCAGGAAGCGCACCGGGGCGCTACTCGTTCTCGCACGCGCTCGTCCGCGAGACCCTGCAGGCCGAGGTTCCGGCGTCGCGCCGCGTCCCGCTGCACCGCGAGATCGCGGAAGCGCTCGAACAGGTCTACGCCGGCGAGCTGGACCGCCACCTCGGCGAGCTCGCCCACCACTTCATCGAGGCCGCGCCGCTGGGCGACGTCGATCGCGCGGTCGACTACGCGACCCGGGCCGCGGCCCAGGCGCGCGAGCGGCTCGCCTATGAGGACGCCGCCTCCTTCTACGAGCGCGCGCTCGGCACCCTGGAGCTGGCGCCCGAGCGCGACGACGGCCGGCGGCTCGAGCTGCTGCTCGAGCTCGGCGCGGCGCAGACCCGTGCGGCGCAGGTCAGCAATGCCCGGGCGACCCTCGAGCTGGCCGCGTCCGTGGCCCGTGAGCTCGAGCGGCCCGAGGATATGGCCAGGGCGGCGCTCGGGATCGCGATGCTCTCGATCGCCGGGCTCGTCGACGACCCGCTGATCGAGCTGCTCACCGAGTCGCTGGAGGCGGTCGGGCAGCAGGACAGCCCGCTGCGCTCGCAGTTGCTCAGCGGCCTCGCCCAGGAGCTCTACTGGGTCGACGCCGCCGGTCGCTCCAACGACCTCGGCCTCGAGGCGCTCGAGATGGCGCGCCGGGTCGACGACTCGCACTCGCTCGCGCTGGCGCTGGTCCGGCGCCAGTTCACGGGTACGGTCGAGCCCGACCAGGTGCGCCGCCGGCTCTCCGAGAGCGACGAGCTACACGACCTCAGCAAGCGGCTCGGCGATCGCGAGCTCGAGCTGCGGGCGCACGTCTACCGGCTCACCTGCAGGCTCCAGCTCGGCGAGATGCGCGGCCTCGACGTCGACCTGGCGGCGGTCGAGCGGCTGGCGACCGAGCTGCGCCAGCCGCAATGGCTCTGGAACGTGCCCCTGCTGCGGGCGATGCGGGCACTCGTCGACGGGCGCTTCGACGACGCCGAAAAGCTCGCTGAGGAGGCGTTCGCCGCCGGCCGGAGAGCGGAGGAGCAGGTATCGGCGCAGTTCTACGCGATCCAGATCGCGCTCCTGCGGCGCCTGCGCCGGTCGCCGGAGGATGAGGCCGAGCTGGTCGGGCTCACGGTCCGGCTCGGCGAGCTCGCCGAGCTCTATCCGGCGATCCCCGCCTGGCGCTCGTCGCTGGCGGCCACTCACGCCGAGCTCGGCCACGAGAGCGAGTGCCGTGCCGTGTTCGAGTCGCTCGCCGGCGCCGACTTTGCCGATGTCCCGCTCGACGCCCAGTGGGCGATCTCGCTCACCCTGCTCTCCGAGGCCGCCGTCTTCCTCGGCGATATCCCGCGGTCGCGGCGTCTCTACGAGCTCCTGCTCCCGTTCGACGGTCTCAACGTGATCGCCGGCCGCGGGGCCGCCTCCTACGGACCGGTCGCCCGCATCCTCGGCCTCCTCGCCGCCACCGACGGTCGCCTCGATCAGGCCGAGCGCCACTTCACCGAGGCGCTGGCGCTGACCGAGGGCATGGGCGATCGGCCGTTCACCGCCAGGGCCCGCTTCGAGCTCGCCCAGATGCTGCTCGCCCGCGACGCCGAGGGCGACCGGGAGCGGGCGCTGGAGCTGCTCGCGGCGACGCTCGACTCGGCCCAGGAGATCGGCATGGTGCGGCTGGTGCAAGAGGCGCTCACGGCGAGGCTCGCGGCGCAGGGCTTGTCCTCGCTCGACGTCAGCACCTCGATCGACTTCATGATCGACGAGGTCGCCTCCGAGCAGCCCGACATCGCCGCCCACGCCGCGCCCGACGGCCAGGTGACGATCCTCTTCTCCGACATCGAGGACTCGACCCTGATGACCGAGCGACTCGGCGACGAGCGCTGGCTGCAGGTCCTGCGGGCCCACAACTCACTCTTCCGGCGGCTGGTGCCCGGCCACGGCGGCTTCGAGGTCAAGAACCAGGGCGACGGGTTCATGCTCGTCTTCCCGGACGCGCGCCGGGCGATCGAGTGCGCGGCCGCGATCCAGCGCGAGCTCACCGACGGCGCGCCGGTCGAGGGCGAGCGGATCCGGGTGCGAATGGGCATGCACGCCGGCGAGGCGATCCGCGAGGAGGGCGACTTCTTCGGCCGCAGCGTGATCCTCGCCGCGCGGATCGCGGCCCAGGCCCGCGGAGGCGAGATCCTGGTCTCGGAGGCGCTCAAGGAGCGCGCCCTGGCAGGCAACGGCGAGTCACCGGCGATCGAGTTCGACGGCGGCCGCGAGCTCGAGCTCAAGGGGCTCGCCGGCACCCACCGCGTCTTCCGGGCAGCGCCTAGCTCGTAAGCCAGCTCACCGGGTTGGCGACCATGATCGCCCGCTCCTGCTCCTCGGTCATGCCGGCCTCGCGGAGGTCCGGAAGCACTCTCTGGTGGACGATCCGGATGTCCCAGTCCTTCGCCAGGCCCGCGGCCAGCATCTGCTCGATCGTCTCCTGCGGGAACCAGTCGATTGTGCCGCAGGAGTCCGCGGAGAGGAAGATCCGGTTCGCGTAGCCGCGCTCGAGCAGGGCGATCGTGGTCGCCTGGCGCTGCTCGTAGGGAAGGAACATCTCCAGCCCATAGCGGTCGAGCCCGATCCAGACGCCGGTCTCGAGCAGCCCCTCGATGTAGTCGAGGTCGTCGGTATCGCCGGTGTGCGCGATCTGGACCTTGGCCGGGTCGACACCCTCCTCGAGGAAGATCTCGACCTGGCGGGGGGCGGTCGTGCTCGCCGGGCGCGAGTGGGCCATGATCGGCCTCCCGGTGCGGATGCTCGCCCGGGCCGCCGCCCGGTGCACCTTCTCGACGTTCTCCGTCACCCCGGGCTCGTCGGCCGCGCACTTGATGAACGCGGCCTTGATCTCGGTCCCCTGGATGCCGACCTCGATGTCGGCGACGAACAGCTCGGCGATCTGGTCGGCGTCGCGACCGACGAAGAAGGGCGGCAGGTGGTCGTAGGTGTAGATCCCGGTGCACGGAACCACCTGGAGGCCGGTCTGTTGTGAGACACGGCGCATGAAGCCGACGTCGCGGCCGAGGAACATCGCGGTCGGATCACAGATCGACTTGACGCCGAGCTCGACCGCGGCAGACGCGACCTCGACCGCCGCGTCATAGCCGTCGCCGGGGTGCTCGCGCTCCGGGATCCCGCCGGACGCCTTGGCCTGGGGCCACTGCTCGTGGACGGCCTCGTCGCGGGTCCGCAGGTGCTCGTGGATCAGTGTCGTGCCGAGGTCGGCGGCGTCGATCGGCCCGCTGACGGTCTCGATGGCGGCCATCGCGGCTTAGTCTATGTCGATGGCCGACGCGCGCTTGTATCGCCGGGCGACCGCGTCGGCCTTGGTGATCGGCCCGGGGCTGTTCTTCCTCGACAACCTGATCCACCCGAAGGAGGTCGCGCGCGGCAACGAGGCCGAGCAGCTGCGACTGATCGCCGCCGACGCCGACCGCTGGCAGGTCGCCCACCTGGTCGGCTTCCTCGGCCTGATCGCGATCTGCGCCGCGGTCCTCGGACTCGCCTGGGTCGCCCGCCGCAGCTCGCCGGTCCTCGGGCTCTGGGCCGGCGCCGCGGGGGTCGTCGGGGCGCTGGGCTTCGCCTTCGCCTTCGCCCTCGACGGCTACACCTGGGGAGTGCTCGGAGAGGTCTCGGGCCGTGCCGGCAGCGACCCGGCGACGATCGAGGCGGCGCTGGGCGAGATCCAGCAGTCGAACTGGTCGCTGCCCTACTACGCGCTCGCCGTCGTCGGCTTCGTCGGCGGGATGCTGGCGCTTGCCTGGGGGCTGGCGCGTGGAGCTTGGGTGAGCCGGTGGGCGGCGGCCCTGCTCGGGCTCGGGGCGCTGGCGGTGGCGATCGAGGGCACGATCGCCAGCAACGCGTACTTCGTCGGCAGCTCGGGCCTGTTCCTGATCGGCGCGGCGGCCGTCGCCCGCGAGCTGTCGCGGGTTCCAGACACCCGCCTCGCCGCCCTGCCCGGCGCCTGAGCGTCAGGTCAGTTTTACGATCGCGATCACCATTGAGGCGATCAGGCAGGCGACGAGGACGATGATCATGTAGCGCCAACTGGCGGGCATCGAGACTCTCCCGGGATAGTATGGGCGCGCACCCGGGAGCGAAGGAGGGCCTCTTGTTCGAGCGGATCATCGTCGGTACCGACGGCTCAGAGACCGCGGCGGAAGCCGTGCGCCAGGCGACGGAGCTCGCCCGGGCGACCGGGGCGAAGCTGGACATCATCAGCGCCTATGAGCCCGTGCCCGCGGCGCGCCTGCGCGAGGAGAGCGGCGAGATCCCTGGCGACGTCGCCCACGCGGTCGGCCCGAGGGAGGACGTCAACGTGATCCTCGAGGGCGCCGCAGGGCCGGCCCAGGAGGCCGGGGTGGAGGTCACCACCCACGCCCGCGAGGGTGACCCCGCGGACGCGATCCTCGACGTCGCCGAGGAGATCAAGGCGAGCGTGATCGTCGTCGGCAACAAGGGCATGACCGGGGCGAGGCGCTTCCTGCTCGGCAGCGTGCCGAACAAGATCTCCCACCACGCACCCTGCAGCGTCTACATCGCCCGCACGACCTAGCGCGGGAATCGGGGCCCGGGCGCTTGCTCAGCCCGGCGCGTCGCAGTGGCGCGCCGGATCGACCGCGCGCTGGGCGTCGAGCAGCCCGGCTGCGTAGAAGCGCTCCGGGGTTGCCGGGCGCGCCGTGCATTGCAGCCGCAGCGCGACCCGGTCGGGATCCGGGTCCGGCCCGGCCACGCCGCTGGCGATCACCAGGGCTGCGACGCCGCTCGTGTGGGCGGCCGACATCGAGGTGCCGACGTCGGGGCGGATCGCGAACCGCTGCCGTCCGCCGGTGCACTCCATCGGGAAGCACGCGTAGGTGAGCTGCAGGATCGGGACCGCGTCATCGGTGCACGCGGGCCGAGCGGCGGCGGGCCGGGCCGCGCCGCCGCCGGGGGCGACCAGGTCGGTGCGCTTGCCGTAGTAGGAGTAGGCGGCGAGGCAGCCGTTCTCGGTCGTCGCGGCAACCGAGAACGCGCGCGGCGCACCGGCGGGGAAGAGCGAGCGCTTGCGCCCCGCGCCACCGAGCGCGTTGCCCGATGAGCCGATCACGATCGCGCCGAGCTTGTCGGCCTTGCGGATCGCCGCGCAGACGGTTGGTACCTGCCGGCAGCTGGTCACGGCCGGGTCGAAGTTGAGCGAGAGGTTGACGACGTCGGCGCCGTTCTTGGCCGCCCACAGAATTCCCGCGGCGACGTCGTCGGTGCTGCCGACGCCATCCTGATCGAGCACCCGAACCGGCATCAGCGAGGCGCCGTAGGCGACCCCGGTCAGGTAGTCGGGGGCCGGCGAGGCTTGGCCCACCGTCACCTGCTCGCCGATCGTGCCGGCGACGTGGGTGCCGTGACCGTTTTCGTCCAGCGGTTGCTCGTCGTCGTCGACGAGATCGATTCCGGGCACGAACTGGGTCGCGAAGAAGTCGGGACTGGCCGCATAGCCGGGCGCGTCCTCGTAGGCGAGCCCGGTGTCGACGACCGCCACCGTGACCCCGAAGCCGCCCGGCTTGCCGAGTGAAAGCAGACGGTCCCAGGCGCCGGGCACCCGGATCCCGCCCGGTCGCCCGCGCAGGCTCCACTGGTCGTCGACCCACCCTCCGGGAGTGCCGGAGGTTCCCTGGTCGAGGGCGGTGAACGCGGCGCGGGCGGTCCAGTTGGGGGCCGCGGAGCGAACTCCCGGCGCCCGCCTGAGCTCGGCGATGCCCTCGGCGACGGAGGTCCCGGCGGGCAGCTCGGCGACCTCGGATCCGCCCCCGGCGAGACCGACGACGACCTCGCCCGGCCGGTACGCGGGCCCGCCGGCGGTCGTCGACGCCTGCGCGGGCACGGCCACGAGCGCCAGCGCGCAGCTGGCGCTCGCGAGCACCGATCTGAGTCCAAGAGAGTTCATCCGCGACGAGGGCCGGCCGAGTTTTCCTGGCCCTCTCACAAACACGGCAGGATTGCGGAAGTTGCCGCTCGCCGATACTTCGCCCATGCACGAGCCGCCGACTTCACGCGACGAGGAGCTGATGCGCCGGGCGCTGGCGGAGGCCGAGCACGCCGCCGAGCACGGCGACGTGCCGATCGGCGCCGTGGTCGCGCGCGGGGGCGAGCTGATCGCGGCGGCCGGTAATGAACGCGAGCTGCGCCGCGACCCGACGGCGCACGCGGAGGTGCTCGCCCTGCGCGCCGCAGCCGAGCACCTCGGCGGCTGGCGCGTCCCCGACGCGACCCTCTATGTGACGCTCGAGCCCTGCGCGATGTGCGCGGGCGCGATCGTCCTCGCCCGGCTGCCGCGCCTCGTCTACGGCGCGGCCGACCCGAAGGCCGGCGCCGCCGGTAGCGTCCTCGACGTGCTCGGCGAGCCGCGCCTCAACCACCGGCCGGAGGTCGTCGGCGGAGTGCTCGCCGAGCAGGCGTCGGCGCTGCTGCGCGAGTTCTTCGCCGCCCGCCGAGCGACCTGACTCAGCATTGCTGCCCGCCCGCCACCGGGCTCGGGAGCGGATTGATTCCGAACTCCCAGCCGTAGTACAGCTTCGCGATCTCGTAGATCGACGTGATGATCGGGATCGTCGAAGAGTCGAGGTCGCTGCAGAGCGCTTTGGTGACCTGCTCCGGAGTCGCGTTCGGGCCCAGGGTGAAGGTCAGCGGGTCCGAGTTGGCGGCCAGGTGCTGCCAGGCGAGCTGGTTGAGCCTGCCGTCCTCGCAGCTGATCGGGCCGACATTGCCGTCCGCCCCGTGCTGGAGCTGCTCGGAGCACAAGTCGACGACCGGGGGCACCGTCGCCGGTGAGAGCACCAGCCGCTCGGACCCCCCTCCGGAGGTGACCACGATCAGGACCGCGGCGACCAGTGCGGCGATCGGAACCCCGAGCCTCACCCAGCCCGGCAGCCCGCGCAGCACGCTCCTCCAGCCGCCACGCGCGGCCAGCTTGGTGATCTGCTCGACGTCGTATCGCCACCGCTTGCTGCTCAGATCGAGCGCGTTGATCTTCGCCAGGCCGGCGATCTGAGGCGGCAGCTCGGCGGCGGCGGGCATCCTGGCGCCCTCGACCAGCACCGGCACGACGGTGACGTCCGGGCGTTCCAGGGCCGTGGCCACCTCCATGCGGACGAAGTCGCCGTCGTCGTCGAGGCGCCGCTGTCCGCTCGCGCCCTCCGCCGACAACCAGCGATCGCCGATCAGGACGAGCGCAACGCTGCACGAGCTCAGCGCCTGATCGATGTGGTCGGCGAAGTCGACGCCGGGAGCGATCGTGTCGATGTCGATGAACACGCTCCCGCGCCCGAGTTCGGCCGAGAGGTCGGCGGCGAGGTGATTCGCCTCCCCCGAGGTGTCCTCGCGGCGGTATGAGATGAAGACTCCTCCGGCCATCTCAGCGGACAGGGTGGGATTCGAACCCACGAGGCAGCTTGCACCGCCCACGCGATTTCCAGTCGCGCACCTTAAGCCACTCGGTCACCTGTCCCGAAGCGGCTTGACGATACCGCCGGGGCGCCGTGCTAGGCGGGGATCGGCGCCTCCGGCAGCCGCGTCAGGGCCTCGTCCATCTCCTCCTCGCTGAACTCGAGGTCCGTGAGCTTGCCGGCGAAGTAAGCGTCGTAGGCCGACATGTCGAAGTGGCCGTGGCCGCAGAGGTTGACCAGGATCACCCGCTCCTCGCCGGCTTGCTTCGCCGCTTCGGCCTCGTCGAAGGCGGCGCGCAGCGCGTGCGAGGGCTCCGGCGCCGGGATGATCCCCTCGCAGCGCGCGAACCGGACCGCGGCCTCGAAGGCGGCGGTCTGCTGGATCGCGACCGGCTCGATCATCCCCGCCTTGACCAGGGCGGAGACGCTGGGGGCATCGCCGTGGTAGCGGAGGCCGCCGGCGTGCACCGGCGGCGGCACGAAGTCGTGGCCGAGCGTGTACATCGGCATCAGCGGCGTCAGCCCGACCGTGTCGCCGAAGTCGTAGCGGTAAACGCCCCTGGTCAGCGTCGGGCAGGCGGCCGGCTCGGCGGCGACGAACCGCGTCGCCTTGCCGTGGCGCAGGTTCTCGCGCACGAACGGGTAGGCGACGCCGGCGAAGTTCGAGCCGCCGCCGACGCAGCCGACGACCACGTCCGGGTATTCGCCTGCGAGCTCGAGCTGGGCGATCGCCTCCTGGCCGATCACCGTCTGGTGCAGGCAGACGTGGTTGAGCACCGAGCCGAGCGAGTAGTTGGTGTCCTCCGACTTGGCGGCGACCTCCACCGCCTCCGAGATCGCGATCCCGAGGCTTCCCGACGCGTGCTCGGCCTGCGAGCGCCCGGCATCGGTGAGATCAGAGGGGCTGCGGTGGACGGTGCCGCCCCAGGTCTCGATCATCGAGCGCCGGAACGGCTTTTGGTCATAGGAGACCCCGACCATGAACACCTCGCACTCGAGCCCGAAGAGCTGGCAGGCGAGCGCCAGCGCCGAGCCCCACTGGCCGGCACCGGTCTCGGTCGCCAGCTTGCGGATTCCGGCCTGCTTGTTGTAGAACGCCTGGGCGACGGCGGTGTTGGGCTTGTGCGAGCCGGCGGGCGAGACGCCCTCGTACTTGTAGTAGATGTGCGCGGGCGTCCCCAGCTCCCGTTCGAGCCGGCGCGCGCGCAGCAGCGGGGTCGGCCGCCAGAGCTTGTAGACCTCGCGCACCTCCTCCGGGATCTCGATCTCGGTCTCGCCGGAGACCTCCTGCTCGATCAGCGCCATCGGGAAGAGCGGCGCCAGGTCCTCCGGCCCGAGCGGCTCCTTGGTCCCCGGATGAAGCGGCGGCAGGCCCTCGCCGGGGAGGTCGGGGAGCAGGTTGACCCAGTGGGTGGGGATCGCGGACTCGGGCAGGTGGAACTGGGTGCTCTCGCTGGCGCTCACGCTTCTCCTCTCCTCGGCGGCGGCGAAGGCGATTGTATGACGGACGGATTGCCCCTTCTCAGCGGCCGCCGGCGGCGTTAGTCTCGGACGATCGTGCGTATGGGGGAGGGTCCTTCAGCCCTCACTGAAACGGGCGTTGAAGGCTCGATCGAAAGCCCGCGCTTCATGTGGGTGATGCTGGCCGTCCTCTTCGGCGCCGGGGCGAGCATCGGGGCGCTGTCGCTGATCGTCCCGCATCCGGATTCGTTCAACACCACGGCGCTGTGGAGCAACGAGGCGCTGGCGTTCGCAGCCTCGCTGATCTGCCTCTACGGCGCCCGGCGCTGGCCCGTGTGGCCGCTGTACGTGATGGTCGGGCTCGGCGTCCTCGCGGTCACCAGGGCGGCCTACTACAGCCACGACCCGAGCGGCTTCTACACGCTGTTCTACGTCTGGATCGGCCTCTACACGGTCTTCTTCTTCAGCCGCGGCATCGCCCTGCTCTACCTCGCCGCAGTCGCACTCGCCTACGCCGTCCTGCTGCTGATCGACGACGCGAACGCGGCCCTGGCACGCTGGGTGACGACGATCGGCACGATCGCCCTCGCCGCCTTCCTGATCGACTCGCTCGTGCGCCGGGTGCGGCGGATCGCAAGCGAGTCCGCATCGATCGCCCGCGAGCGCGCCGAGCTGATGGCGACCCTGGCCGAGGTCGCGCGCACCGACGAGCTCACCGGGCTGCACAACCGGCGCGCCTGGGACGAGGCGCTCGATCGTGAGCTGGCGCGCGCGAAGCGCGACTCGACTCCGCTGTGCATCGGGATCGTCGACCTCGACCGGTTCAAGGACTACAACGACATCCACGGCCACCAGTCCGGCGACCGGCTGCTGAAGCAGCTCGCCGCCGCTTGGGGGGCCGAGTTGCGCGCCACCGACGTCCTCGCCCGCTATGGGGGCGAGGAGTTCGCCATCGCCCTGCCCGGCTGTGACCTCAACGATGCCGGCGTCCTGGTCGAGCGCCTGCGCGCGGCGACCCCCGCCGAGCAAACCGCGTCGGCGGGCCTCGTTCGCTGGGACGGCGAGGAGTCGGCCGAGCACCTCTTCGGCCGTGCCGACAAGGCGCTCTACGCGGCCAAGGAGAGCGGTCGCGACCGGATCGTCAACGGCTGACCGGGCCTGGCTAATATCGAGTCGATGGCTGCGAACGGGACCGGCACCTGGACCGTCTACCTCTCCGGCGAGATCCACTCCGATTGGCGCGAGCGGATCGCCGAGGGCGTGCGCGAGGCGGGGCTCGCGGTCGAGCTGCTCTCGCCGGTCACCGACCACGGTGCCTCCGACGATGTCGGGGTTGAGATCCTCGGCCCCGAGGACGACGGCTTCTGGAAGGACCACAAGGGCGCCGGCGTCAACGCTGTCCGCACGCAGACCCTCCTGCGCCGCGCCGATCTCGTCGTCGTCCGTTTCGGCGACAAGTACCGCCAGTGGAACGCCGCTTTCGAGGCGGGCTACGCGGCGGCGCTGGGCAAGCCGCTGATCACCCTCCACGACCCCGAGCTCACGCACGCGCTGAAGGAGGTCGACCGTGCCGCGATGGCGGTCGCCGAGACCCCCGAGCAGGTGGTCGAGATTCTCAGCTACGCGATCAGCGGCCCCGGCGTCCGCGCCTGACTCGCGACCCCGCTCGGGCGTCCATCGCTAGCCTTGGCCTCGGTCACCTGGAGGGGTGGCAGAGCGGTTGAATGCGGCGGTCTCGAAAACCGTTATGGGCGTTTCTCGTCCATCGAGGGTTCGAATCCCTCCCCCTCCGTTTTAGATCGAGAAAGACCTGCTTGGGTGCCATTTCTCCGGGCCCCAGGCTCTAAGCGCACCGTGCGTGGCTGACCTCGGACACCGGCGACTGTGCAACTGCTCGGCTCCCGAAGCTCGCGGTGGTCCGAGCGCGCCTCCGGCGGCGCTTGACAGACCGCCCCGCGCACGCGCATCAGAAGTATCGCTTTGCATGGGGAGAGCTAGTTCCTGGGAGATACTGCGCGGGCGATGTCGCAGGAGAACGTGGAGATGGTGCGTCGTGCGTTCGCCGCATTCGAGCGCGGGGACCTTGCCGCCGCGGTGGCCGACATTGCCGCGGATTGCGAGTTCGTCCCGACGGGAACGCTTCCCGGGGGCCGCGGCGTGTATCGGGGACCGGAGGGCTATAAGCGGTTCAGCAGCTGGATCAAGGACGAGTTCGAGGATGCGCACGTTGATGTCACCGAACTGACCGACGCCGGGGACCGCGTGCTCATTTCTCTGACCATTCGGGGCCGTGGCAGACAAAGCGGCGCCACGACA
>DATBPT010000093.1:0-17847 GCA_036561205.1 Solirubrobacterales bacterium | reverse complement strand
CGGCCGACAAGCACCGCGGGATCAACTTCCCGATCTCCGGCGGTGACGTCGGCGACGGGCCCAAGGGTACGGTCGAGCACAAGGGTGGGCTGGTCTTCGCGCGAAACACCGCCGAGGGCGGGATCGTGAAGTTCACGCAGTTCATCGTCAAGATCGGCAAGAACAAGACGAAGCTGTTCGCGAAGTCCGATCACTCAGCCGTCCGCTTTCTCGACCTCGATCTCTCCAACGCGACGATCGGCGGTAGCGCCGGTACCGACCTGCGGATCAAGGGCGCAGAGGCGAGCCTGGCAAAGGGCGGGGCGCAGGTGCTCAGCGACACGTTCGCGTTCCTGTTCCACAAGGGGATCCCGTTCGGCAGTGTGACGGTCAAGGCAACGCTCGGCCCGTGAAACAAACCCACAGTGGCGCGCAACTTCCTCTGCGCGCCGCTGTTTTTACCTAAGCGCGTCGTCACCCCAACCTTGCGCCAGGGCGCATGGGGGTATCGAAGACGGCGCCATCGATGGGATGCCGACGCGGTGCCGCGGCCGGACTCGGGGGTCCGGCCGCGGCCGCGTTAACGGTTCGTAGACTGGGCGCATGTCCGGCCATTCGAAGTGGGCGTCGATCAAGCACAAGAAGGCTGCGACCGACGCGAAGCGCGGCCAGCTGTTCACGAAGCTCGCGCGGGCGATCGCGGTCGCCGCGCGCGAGGGCGGCGCAGACCCGGACTCGAACTTCACCCTCGCCGCGGCGATCGAGAAGGCGAAGGGCTACTCGATGCCCAAGGACAACATCCAGCGAGCGATCGACCGCGGCGCCGGCGCCGGCGCCGGGGACGAGCAGATCGAGCGGGTCGTCTACGAGGGCTACGGCCCAGGGGGCGCCGCGGTGCTCGTCGACACGCTGACCGACAACCGCAACCGGACCGGGGCGGAGGTGCGCAACCTGTTCGACAAGTCGGGCGGCAACCTTGGGGAGCCCGGCTCGGTGGCCTGGCAGTTCGAGAAGAAGGGCGTGATCCTGGTCGACGGCGACCGCTTCTCCGAGGATGACCTGATGCCCGCGATCGACGCCGGGGCCGAGGATGTCGTCCTCGATGACGACGTGCTCAAGCTGACCACCGACCCGACGGCCCTCTCGGCGGTCCGCTCGGCGCTCGAGGGAGCCGGGGTCGAGGTCCAGTCGGCCGACCTGGCGATGGAGCCCAACGCCGTGGTCGAGATCGGCGAGGAGCGCGAGGCGCGGGCCCTGGTGCGGCTGATGGAGGCGCTCGACGACCACGACGACGTCGAGGCCGTGCACGCCAACTTCGACATCCCCGAAGCCCTGCTGGAGCAAGTGGCCGCTTAGCGCCACTTTTGGGGAGGCGTCCGAAGCGCGACGCAGAATCAGTACCCGTGATCCTCGTCATGGGCATAGACCCGGGCGTGGCGAATACCGGTTTCGGCGTCGTCAGGGTGGCGGGCAGCCAGATGACCGCCGTCGATGGCGGCGTGATCGAGGCGCCGGCCGAGTCGCCGATCGAGACCCGGCTCGCCCGCATCCACGCCGAGCTCGAGCAGCTGATCGCCTGGCACCAGCCGGCTGCGGTGGCGCTCGAGGACCTCTACTTCGGCAAGAACGTGCGCTCGGCGATCGCCGTCGGCCAGGCCCGCGGCGTCGCCATGCTGGCCGCCGCCCAGCGCCAGATCCCGTGCTTCGACTACACGCCGCAGGCGGTGAAGATGGCCGTTTGCGGGAGCGGCGCGGGGGCCAAGCGTCAGGTTCAGGACATGGTCGGCGCCCTGCTCGGGCTCGCCCGGCCGCCCGAGTCCGACCACACGGCCGACGCGCTCGCGGTCGCGATCTGCCACGCCGGCCACGCGCGCACCGCAGAGGCGGTCGAGGCGGCCGGGGCGCGCGCGGTGACCGCCTGATGATCGCCTCGGTTCGGGGCGAGGTCCTCGTCCGCCGTCCCGACCACGTCGTGATCGAGTCCGCCGGAGTCGGCTACCGGCTCACGGTCTCTGCCGAGACGCTGAAGGCGGTCCCGGCGAGCGGCAAGGACGCGATTCTGCACGCTCACCTGGTCGCCCGCGACGACTCGATCCAGCTGTACGGCTTTGCCTCCGAGGAAGAGCGCGACCTCTTTCTGCACCTGACGTCCGTGTCCGGGATCGGCCCCAAGGTCGCGATCGCGATTCTCTCCGGGGGCACGCCACGCGAGCTCCTGCGCGCGATCGCGGCCGGTGACGCAAAGCGCTTTCAGGCCGTGCCCGGGATCGGCAAGCGCACCTCCGAGCGGGTGATCGTCGAGCTGCGTGAGAAGGTCGCCGGCGAGCTCGAGGAGGGCGTACCGGCGCTCGCCTCGGGGCCCGACGACGATCCGCGCTCGCTCGCCCGCGAGGGGCTGATGCACCTCGGCTACACCCTGATCGAGGCGGAGAAGCTGCTCGAGGGCGCCGCCGGCGAGACGCCCGAGGAGCTGATCGGCAGCGCCCTGCGGGCCGCGGGGAGCCGGGAGGCAGCGTGAGCATCTCGCGCGATTCGAACTTCAGCGGCGACCTCGATGACCCGATCGCCGCCGACGCGATCGCGGAGGCGCGACTCGGAGGCGACGACGAGCTCGACCGCTCGCTGCGACCGCGGCGGCTCGCCGACTTCGTCAACCAACAGCAGGTGACCGCCCAGCTCGAGGTCTTCATCGAGGCCGCGAAGGGGCGCGAGGAATCGCTCGACCACGTCCTGCTCGCCGGCCCGCCGGGCCTCGGCAAGACCTCGCTCGCCCACATCATCGCCGCCGAGCTCGGCTCGCCGATCGTGCAGACGGCGGGCCCGGCGCTCGAGCGCAAGGCCGACATCGCCGCCTTCCTGACCGCGCTCGAGCCGGGGTCGGTGTTCTTCATCGACGAGATCCACCGGCTCAACCGGGCGATCGAGGAGACGCTCTACCCGGCGATGGAGGACCGCCAGCTGCCGATCGTGCTCGGCCAGGGCGCCGGGGCGCGCACGGTCACCCTCGATCTGCCCGCGTTCACGCTCGTCGGCGCCACCACCCGGGCCGGGCTGCTGACCACTCCGCTTCGCGACCGCTTCGGCGTCTCGCAGCGGCTCGAGCATTACCAACCCCACCATCTGGCCGAGATCGTCCGCCGCTCCGCCGGGATCCTCGAGGTCGAGATCGAACCCGAGGGCGAGCGGGTGATCTCCGAGCGCGCGCGGGGAACGCCGAGGGTCGCCAATCGGCTGCTCAAGCGCGTGCGCGACTACGCCCAGGTCCGCGGCGCGGGCGTGATCACGGCGGCGGTCGCCGGCGAAGCCCTCGACCTGCTCGAGGTCGACGCGGGTGGCCTCGACCGCCATGACCGCACGATCCTGGAGACGATCGCGGTCAAGTTCTCCGGCGGGCCGGTCGGGCTCTCGACCCTGGCGGCGTCGGTGGACGAGGAGCAGGAGACGATCGAGGACGTCTATGAGCCCTATCTGCTGCAGCAGGGACTGATCAAGCGGACGCCGCGCGGCCGCGTGATCACCGAGCGCGGCTTCGAGCACCTGGGCCTGCCGGTGCCCGAGGGCGCGGCGACGCTGTTCTGAGCATCGGCTCCGCGCTCACCGGGCCATCGACTGCCCATCGCTAGGCTTCACCCGCGTGCCCTTCTTCATCTGCCCGAACTGCGGTAACCGCGAGCTCTCCGGCGAGCGGACCGGTCTCAGCCCGCGGCCCAAGGCATGCTCGAAATGCGGCGCTCCGTTCCTGTTCGAGCTGCTCGACGACTACTACCCGGCGCCCGACGCGGCCTTCTTCATCTGCGATCAGGACGCACGCCTGCTGGACGTCGGGCGCAACGGGTTCGAGCTCACGGGGCTCAAGGACGAGCAGGTGATCGGCCGCCCGGTGCGGGAGGTGCTCGGGCTCGAGTGGATCGACGAGGGCGACGGTGGCGAGAGCGCCGACGTCGACCAGGACGGCAGCACCGATCCGATCGAGACGACGCTCGAGTGGGGCGTGCGCTCGCTCGGCAAGCGGGTCGCGGTCAACGCCGAGGGCGACCTGCCGGCCGAGGCGGTAGCGGACCTGTTCCCCGCCTACGACGACGACGGCGGGCTGCTGCTCGTGCTCACCCCGCAGTAGAGCGTCCGCATGGGCAAGCGTCGCAACAACCTGATCGTCCTGACGCTCGTCTGTGCGCTGCTGGCGACCTCGATCTACGTGATCACGAGCAAGGAAACGGTGCTCGGCCTCGACCTCCAGGGCGGCACCGAGCTCGTCTACCAGGGGCGCCCGACCCCGCAGGTGCCCGAGGTCACGCCCGAGGACATCGACCGGGCGATCGAGATCATCCGCCAGCGCGTCGACTCGCTCGGCGTCTCCGAGCCCGAGATCGCCCGCGTCGGCAAGGACCAGATCCAGGTCGACCTGCCCAACGTCTCCGACACCAAGCGGGCGACCGACCAGATCGGGACCACGGCCCAGCTCTCGCTCTACGACTTCGAGCCCAACGTGATCCCGCCGAACCCCGACATCGCCAACCCCGAGGACCGGCCCTACAACCGGCTCATCGACGCGGTCGAGGCGGCGGCGAAGCAGCCCGAGGTCTCCGAGGCCCAGTGCGAGAAGCAGAAGTGCACCTCGAGCGGCGACACCTACTACCTCTTCGACGCCAACACGCTGCAGCCGATCGGCGATCCGTCGGAGACCAAGAGCGACCTGTTCGCCAACTTCCAGGGCGGCCGGCAGCCTCCGGACACGAAGGTGATCGCCGTCCCGCGGGGGACGATCGTGGTCGAGGACAAGCCCGACGACGATCCGGCGACCGAGGACGTCGACGAGTCGCAGGCCCCGTCGCAGTTCTTCGTCCTCCATGACAAGCCGGGGCTCTCGGGCGACCAGATCACCGACCCGAAGCCCGGCACCGACCAGTTCAACCAGCCGACCGTCGACTTCAACTTCACCGACTCGGGCCGCGAGGCGTTCGCCAACGTGACCGCGGCGATCGCCCGGCGCGGCGCCGACGCCTGCTTCGCCGCCACCGGCAGTCCCTGTGGCGGCGTCTCCTCGGCCGACGCCGAGCAGTTCTCGGGCTCGTTCGCGATCGTGCTCGACGGCGAGCTGGTCTCGAAGCCGATCATCAACTTCGTCGACAACCCGAACGGGATCGACGGCCGCACCGGCGCCCAGATCTCCGGGGTCACGGCCCAGGAGGCTCAGGATCTGGCCGAGGTGCTGAAGATCGGTGCGCTGCCGATCAAGCTCGCGCTGATCAGCCAGTCGACGGTCTCGGCGACGCTCGGCCAGCAGGCCCTCGACCAGGGCCTCAAGGCCGGCCTCGTCGGCCTCGGACTGGTGCTGCTCTTCCTGATCTTCTACTACCGCTTCCTCGGCGTGATCGCGGGCCTCGGGCTGATCGTCTACGCGATCTTCTACTACGCGATGATCAAGGCGCTGCCGATCACGGTGACGCTGCCGGGCATCGCCGGCCTGATCCTGACGATCGGCGTCGCCGCGGACTCCAACATCATCATCTTCGAGCGGATCAAGGAAGAGGTGCGCGCCGGCCGCTCGATGCTCTCGGCGATCTCCGAGGGCTATCGCAAGGGGATCGCGACGATCATCGACGCGAACGTGATCACCCTGCTGACCGCGTTCATCCTCTTCGGCCTCGCCACCGCCGGGGTCAAGGGCTTCGCCTTCACGCTTGGGATCGGCACCATCGTCTCCCTGTTCACAGCCGTGCTCTTCACCCAGGCGGTGCTCGGGTTGCTGGGGCGCTCGCAGATCCTGAGCTCGCCGTCGATGCTCGGCGCCAGCGGCGAGGGCCGCCAGTGGAAGTTCGACTTCACCCGCGCCTCGAAGTACTTCTTCTCGCTCTCCGGGGTGATCCTCGCGATCGGCGCGATCGCCTTCGCGACCAAGCAGCTCAACCTCGGGATCGACTTCGAGTCGGGGACCCGGATCCAGGTCGCGCTGAGCGAGGACGCGAGCGTCGACGAGGTGCGAACGGCGCTCCAGGACGGCGGCATCGACGACGCCCAGTCGGCGAAGATCCAGGCGGCGGAGAACCCCGAGTTCGGCGCCAACGTGATCCAGATCTCGGCCCAGATTCCGCCCGACCAGGTGGCCAGGGTCCAGACCCTGCTCGACAACACCTTCGGGCTCGAGAACGGCGACGAGAGCTTCGACTCGCAGGCGGTCGGGCCGACCTTCGGCGCCCAGGTCGCCAACAAGGCGCTGATCGCGATCATCTTCAGCCTGCTCGTGATCTCGGCCTACGTCGCGATCAGATTCGAGGCCAAGTACGCGGTCCCGGTCCTGATCGCCCTGATCCACGACATCCTGCTGACGGCCGGCCTCTATGCGCTCGTCGGTCGTGAGGTGACCAGCGGCACGGTCGCCGCCTTCCTGACCATCCTCGGCTATTCGATGTACGACACGATCATCGTCTTCGATCGTGTGCGCGAGAACGTCCCCCGGATGCCGCGCGCCGCCTTCTCGCAGATCGTCAACCGCTCGATGAGCGAGGTGCTCACCCGATCGCTGATCACCGGCCTCTCGACCGTGTTCCTGATCGGCGTGCTGCTCGTCTTCGGCGGCGAGACCCTGCAGGACTTCGCCTTCGCGATGATGGTCGGGGTCGCCTCCGGTACCTACTCATCGATCTTCATCGCCGCGCCGGTGCTGACCGAGTGGAAGGAGCGAGAGCCCGCCTACCGCTCACGGCGCGCGCGGATCGAGGAGGCGATGGGCAGGGTCCCGACCTTCCCCGAGGACAACGTGGTCGCACGCATCGACGAGGTCGAGCGCCACGTCGCCGGCGCCACCGCGGGCAACGGCGGCGGCCCGGGCGACGCGGGGGGCGCGGCCGAGCCGGTCGAGGCCCCGGTCGCGATCGCCGAGCCGCCGGTCGAGCGCTCGGCGCCGGTCGAGCCGACCGTGGAGGAGTCGGGCGAAGGCGTGGCCGGGCGACCGGACGCGGGCGCCGAGCGAACCAAGCCTCCGCCGCAGCGAAAGAAGCAGTCGCGACGGCGGCGAAAGCACGGGAGGTCGAGGTAGATGGCAGCGCTGGTCTGGTTCACGACGGGCGTCGCGCTCTGGCACTTCACGGTCTTCATCCCCGACCGCTGGTGGGCGGGGATCGTCGGGGCGCTGGTCGGTGCGGTCACCGGAGCGATGATCACCGGCGCGATTGCCCAGATCGTCACCGGCGACTCGATCGGCCAGACGGGGATCGAGACCGTGCTCTTCGCCATCCCCGGCACCCTGGCGGGACTCGCCGTGATCTACGCGATCGGCGTCCGCCAGGAGGAGCCGCTCGCCGAGGCCGCCTGAGCCAGGCGCTCAGATCGCTACCAGGCTGGTCTCGATCGGCGGCGGCTCGAGCAACGTCTGCAGGACCGTGCAGTAGCGCTCGGTTCGCGCGTGCAATCCCTCGAGCTCCTCGGCGGTGGCGTTGGGGGCTTCGACCTCGAGCCGGAGGCGGATCGACTCGAAGCCGACCGGCGCCTCGCGATCGATTCCGAGGGTCCCGCGCAGGTCGATCTCACCCTCGGCGATCGCCTCGATCCGCTCGGTCTCGATCCCGGTCGCGGCGGCGACCATCTGGCAGGTGATCTGGGCGCAGGCGGCGAGCGCCCCGAGCAGCAGGTCACCCGAGCAGGCCCCGGTGCCCGGGCCACCCACCCCTCCGTGGGCCTCGGCCTGCTGCACGAGCCGCCCGAGGTCGACCGAGCAGGCGACCGCCTCGCCGGTCTCGCTGCCGCGGGCGCTGAGCGAGATCCGTGCGTCCTCGGGTCGCTCGCGATAGCCCTCCTTCAGTGGTGCCTGCCGCTCGCGCAAGTCCATTCGATCCTCTCTGTTGCCGGCGGAGCCCACTGTATGGCCCTGGCGTCGGTTGAGCGCGAAGTTCCGTCCATCGTGCCTGCCAGCCTGGCAACGTGTCGCAGTCTGTCGCCAAGACGTTCACCCTCGAGCCCTTCGACTACACCGAGGCGCGGGGGCTGATCGAAGGCCTCGGGTTGAGCGAGCCGGTCGCGGTGACGCTGGTGCGGCGCGGCTACCGGACGGTCGCCGAGGCGCGCGCGTTCCTGGACGCCGATGACGACCACGATCCGTTCCTGTTCGGCGCCATGGCCGAGGTCTGCGAGCGGATCCGGGCGGCGATCGCGGCCGGGCGCCGGATCACCGTGCACGGCGACTACGACGTCGACGGGGTCTGCTCGACGGCGATCGCGGTTCGGGCGGTGCGCGAGCTCGGCGGCGAGTGCGACTGGCTGATCCCGGGGCGCCAGGAGGACGGCTATGGGCTCAGCACGGCGACGGTCGAACGTCTCGCCGCCCGGGGCACCTCGCTGCTTCTGACCACCGATTGCGGGATCGGCTCCGTGGCCGAGGTCGATGCCGCCAAGGCCGCGGGGCTGGAGGTGATCGTCACCGACCACCACCAGCCCGGCGACCAGCTGCCGGCGTGCCCGATTCTGCACCCGGCGATCGACGGCTACCCGTTCGCCGAGCTCTGCGGCACGGGCGTCGCCTACAAGCTCTCGATTGCCCTGCGCGGCGCCGAGGCGGCCGCAACCGAGCTCGACCTGGTCGCTCTGGCGACGGTCGCGGACCTGGTGCCGCTGCGGGGCGAGAACCGCTCCCTGGTCCGGCGCGGGCTCGAGGTCGCCCGCCAGGCGCGTCGGCCGGGGATCCGCGCCCTGCTCGCATCCTCATCGCTGGCGCCCGAACGGCTCGACGAGGGTGACTTCGCCTTCCGCCTCGGCCCGCGGATCAACGCCGCCGGGCGTCTCTATCGCGCCGACGCCGGGGTCGAGCTGATGCTGACCGCCGACCAGGCCCGCGCCGACGAGATCGCGGCCGAGCTCGAACGCGCCAACAACGAGCGCCGGATGGTCGAGCGGGAGGTGGCCGCCGCCGCCGAGCAGGCACGGCGCGAGCTGGAGCCCGAGCTCGCCGATGCAGCCGGACTGGTGGTGGCGGGGGAGGGGTGGCACCCCGGCGTCGTCGGCATCGTCGCTTCGCGGCTGGTCGAACGCCATCGCCGCCCGGTGATCCTGATCGCGCTCGACGCCGAGGGCAGGGGCCGCGGCTCGGGGCGCAGCGTTCCCGGCTTCGACCTGCTCGCCGGCCTGCGCGCCTGCGAGCGCCATCTGCAGCGCTACGGCGGTCACCGGGCCGCCGCCGGGCTCGAGATCGAGGCCGCCGACGTCGCCGATTTCCGCGCCGCATTTTCCGCGTACTGCGCCGAGGCGCTCGCCGGCACGCCGCCGGTCGGTGCCGACGTCGTCGACGCCGTGGTCGGGGGCGAGAGCCTCGGCCACGAGGTCGCCGAGCAGCTCAGGCGCCTGGCGCCGTTCGGCAAGGGCAACCCGGAGGTGAGGCTGCTGGTGCCGGCGGCGAAGGTTGGCGACGTGCGGCCGATGGGCGAGGGCGACCGCCACGCCCGGTTCACGATCACGAGCGGCTCGCGGCGAGCGCTCGGGGTCGCCTTCGGGGTCAACGGTGCGCTCGCCAAGGTCGCCGAGCAGGGGCCGATCGACGTCTCGCTCGAGCTCGAGCTCAACGAGTGGAACGGCGCGGTCGAGCCTCGGGTGGTGCTGGGCGAGGTCTACGCGCGGGAGGCACCATCCGCGGCGGCGGGCGCCGAAGAGAGCCGGATCCCCGAGCAGGAGTTCTGGCGCCGTCACCAGCTCGAGCTCGAGTCGCCGCTCTCCGCCCTGGCCCAGGCGCCGGCCTCGGGCGCCAGCCGCGAGCGGATCGAGCACGGGCACGGTTCGGCGATCGCCGCGATCGCGGCCCTCGCCTCCAGCGGCGAGACGGTCCTCGCCCTGTGCGCGGACGCGGTTCGCCGCCGCGAGCTGGTCGAGACTGCCGCCCGCCCGGCGCGCTTCGGCGGCGGCGAGCTGGCGATCGTCTCGGCCCGGCTCGGCGACGAGCAGGCGGCCGCGGCCGAGGGGCGGGTGATCGTCGCCGGCGCCGGGGTGGTGCTCGCGGACTGGGGGGCGCTGACGCGCAATCCGGCCCTCGCCTCCCGGTATCGCCACCTGGTCGTCATCGACCCGCCGCCGTTCGCCGACCTCGAGCGGCTGATCGAGGTCGGCGACGGCTACCTGCATCAGCTCGGCGGCCGCCCGGAGACGGACTTCGCCCTCCGCGTGCATGCGGACGAGTGGCCATCACGCAGCTCGCTGGCCGCTCTGTACCGCGAGCTCGGCGGGAGCGGCTCGGTGGGCCTCGGCCAGGAGGCGGCGCGAGAGCTGCTCTGCGGCGGCAGCCGGGCTCACCCGCTCTCGCCCGAGGTCGCCGCGCGCAGCGCTCGCGTGCTCGCCGAGCTCGAGCTCGTGCGCTGGGCGGGATCTGGTCCAAATCGTGTGCTCAGGGTCGTATCCTCATCTGGCACGGACCTGGAGCGATCCGAGGCGTTCGTCGCCTACCGTGACCGCTACGAGGAGGGTCGGCGATACCTGAGCGAGCGAACACAGACCTAGCGCCCGACGACGGGGTGGCCGCCCCGGTGGATCGCCGTGGCCACATCCAGGTCGGAGCCGAGGAGGCGCACGGTCCCGCCGCACCGGTCAACGAGGTCACCAAGAACCTGACCGACGACGATCGTGCGCTGCTCGGCGACCTGTTCGCGGTCGTCGGCGAGCACACGACCAACGGCGACGACGGCATCGACCGCGAGACGATCGAGCGCGCCTTCGCCTTCGCCTGCGAGCGCCACGCCGACCAGCGGCGCAAGTCGGGTGAGGACTTCATCACCCACCCGGTCGAGGTGGCGAAGATCTGCGCCGGCCTGCGGCTCGACACCGAGACGCTGAGCGCGGCGTTGCTGCACGACACGGTCGAGGACACCTCGGCCAGTCTCGACGAGGTCCGCGAGCAGTTCGACGAGCAGATCGCCGGCCTCGTCGACGGCGTCACGAAGCTGACCGAGATCACCTTCCAGAGTCGCGACGAGCACCAGGCCGAGAACTACCGCAAGATGATGGTCGCGATGGCCACGGACGTCCGGGTCATCCTGATCAAGCTCGCCGATCGCCTCCACAACATGCGCACGCTCGAGGCGTTGCCGAAGCAGAAGCAGATCGAGAAGGCGCGCGAGACACTCGAGATCTACGCCCCGCTCGCCCATCGGCTCGGCATCCACGCGATCAAGTGGGAGCTCGAGGACCTCTCGTTCCAGCGGCTGCACCCGCGCAAGTACGAGGAGATCAAGAAGCTCGTCGCGCAGCAGCGAAACGAGCGCGAGTCCTACGTCACCGACGCCGGCGACTTCCTCGCCGGTGAGCTGCGCAAGGTCGGGATCGAGGCGCAGATCTCCGGGCGCGCCAAGCACTTCTACTCGATCTACTCGAAGATGACGAAGAAGGGCAGGGAGTTCAACGAGATCTACGACCTGACCGCGATGCGGGTGATCGTCGACTCGGTCAAGGACTGCTACGGAGCGATCGGGATCATCCACTCGATCTGGAAGCCGCTGCCGGGGCGCTTCAAGGACTTCATCGCGACCCCGAAGCTGAACCTCTACCAGGCTCTGCACACGACCGTGATCGGGCCCGAGGGGAGGCCGCTGGAGATCCAGATCCGGACCCCCGACATGCATGAGACCGCCGAATACGGGATCGCCGCACACGTGATCTACAAGGAGAGCCCGAAGGGCAAGGACAGCGAGCGCGACAAGATGACCTGGCTGCGCCAGTTGCTCGACAACGACGGCGACGAGGACCCGACCGAGTTCCTCGAGGCGCTGAAGGTCGACCTGTTCGAGGACGAGGTCTTCGTGTTCACGCCCAAGGGCGAGGTCAAGAACCTCTCCGCCGGGTCGACCCCGCTCGACTTCGCCTACTCGGTCCACACCGACATCGGCCACCGCTGCGTCGGCGCCAAGGTCAACGGCAAGATCGTGCCCCTGCACTACTCGCTGCGCAGCGGCGACATCGTCGAGATCCTGACCTCGAAGCAGGACCGCGGACCCTCGCGCGATTGGCTGGCGCTGGTGCGAACGAGCCGGGCGCGGAACAAGATCCGCGCCTCGCTGAAGCGCGAACGCCGCGAGGACGCCGAGCATCGCGGGCGCGAGGACCTGCAGACGGCGATGAAGAAGAACGGCCTGCCGCCGCAGCGGATCGCCGGCTCGCCCCTGCTCGCCGACCTGACGCGGGAGATGGGCTTCCGCAAGGCCGATGACTTCTACATCGCTCTCGGCCAGGGCAAGATTTCGACGAAGACGGTCGTCAACAAGGTCATGCAGCGGCTCAAGTCCGGCGACGCCGTCGCCGGCGACGAGACCGAGGCCCGCCTTGCCGGTGTGCTCGAGGGCCGCGACGAGCGCCAGCGCCGGACCCAGGACGCGTCCAGCTACGGGATCAAGGTCGCGGGCGTCGACGACGTCGTCGTCCGGCTGGCCAAGTGCTGTCGCCCGGTGCCGGGCGACGAGATCGTCGGCTACGTCTCACTCGGGCGCGGAATCACGATCCACCGCGAGGACTGCAAGAACGTCGAGGCGCTGATGAAGGCGCCGGAGCGGTTCACCGACGTCTCCTGGGCCGGCGACAACGCGACCTCCTACCGGGTCGAGCTTCAGGTCGACGCCTGGGACCGAACGCGCCTCCTTGAAGACCTCTCGAGGACCTTCTCGGAGGCGGGCGTGAACATCCTCGAGGCCAACTGCTCGACCAAGCACCCGATGGTGCGCAACCGATTCGTGGTCGAGGTCGGCGACTCGCAGCAGCTGAAGCAGTGCGTCAACCGCCTGCGCAGCCTCGACGCCGTCTTCGACGCCTACCGGGTGACGCCAACAGATTGACCCGGCCGGCGGTCAGCGTGATCGTGCCGCTGCGGGGTGACCGCCACTACGCGGAGCGCGCCCTCGTCGCCCTGCGGCGGCTCGAGCTGCGGCCCGGCGACGAGCTGATCGTCGCCGACAACACGCCCGAGGGAGTGGCGGCGCCGGTGCTCGGCAGCGTCGCCCGCGTCGTCAGCGCCGCCGGACAGCCGTCCTCCTACTTCGCCCGCAACTCGGGCGTCGCCGCGGCGGGTGCCGACTGGCTGCTGTTCATCGACGCGGACTGCGTCCCGGTCGCCGACCTGCTCGACCGCTACTTCGCCGAGCCGATCGGCGAGCGCTGCGGGGCGGTGGCGGGCGGGATCGTCGGGATCGCCGATCAGGACTCGCTGCTGACCCGGTACGCGCGCGATCGCAACTTCCTCGACCAGGCCGAGGGCATGCACGGGTCGGCCGGGGTCGCGGCTGCGACCGGCAACCTGCTGATCCGCCGGACCACGTTCGCCGAGCTCGGCGGCTTCGCCGACGGGATCCGCTCGGGCGGCGACGTCGACTTCTGCTGGCGCATGCGCAAGCGCGGCTGGACGCTCGAGCAACGCCCCGAGGCGCGAGTCGAGCACCACCACCGCGAGGACCTGGCCTCGTTCCTCGGCATGATCGCCCGCTACGGCGCCGGCTCCCGCTGGCTGAACGAGCGCCACCCGGGGACGGCCCCGCGCTGGCCTCTCGTCCACGGCCTCGTCGGCACGACCTGGGACGTCGGCGCCCACCTGGTTCGCGGCCGGCTCGAGCCGGCGGCCTTCCGGGTGCTCGACGGCCTCGGCCTCGTCGCCCACAACCTCGGCTACCGGGCCAGCAACGAGGTCGGCTGAGCTCAGCGCTTGACGCCGAAATCGGCGGTGGCCGTGGCGCCGCGGGCGCTGCGGTCTCCGGGTCGCCCGTCGCGGACCGCGACCCCGACATCCTCGAGCGACCCGAGCAGAAGCGTCTCGCGGTGGGGCGGGGAATGCATCCAAGCGTCGACGATCGCCGCGGGGCTGCTCTGGGCCCTCAGCCCCCAAGCGAGGTTCTCGGCAACCGTCCATGAGCACTCACAGGGCAGATAGTCGGCGGCGGTCGTCCTCGCAACCAAATCGGGCTCCCCGGGGCATTGATGGGAGAAACAGCCGTCGGCAAGCATGCGATGGGTGTGGTACTTCGCCGCATCCGCCAGCTCGCCGCGATCCTCGAGCCGGGACAGGCCGCGACTGAGCCGCTCGCGGTCGATCATGCAGCGGATCGCTTCGGCTGCGACCTTGGGACGCAGCCGTGGAGCGGGTACCCGCGCGTTCGGGCAGCCGGCCGCCTTCGCTCGCGCGCCCCCGGATCTGAGTCCAACCGGCTGGCAGATGACGAGGTCGTCGAGCGGTCCGCTGAGGTCGAGGATCACGGTCCCCAGGATCGAGTTCGAAATCCCGCTGATCACCAAGGAGTCGGAGAGCAAGCGGACGGCGCCGCCACACGTCCGCGCCGGGTTTCCCACTGTGCTCTTCGCGGCGACCGTGGCGGGGACCGCAACGGATGACGCCAAGACCACGGCGAGCGCGAACGCCAAAATCCCACGACGCCGGCCGAGTCGCCGGTCCCGCCGTGCGCTCACCTCCTGCGGCCTCGCATCCATGCGTTGCGCCACGGCTGGATCCTACATCTCTAGGCGGCGAGGGCGGCGACGGCGGCCCGGACCTTGGCGCCCGTCTCCGCCGCGTGCTCGTCGGCCTCGTATTTGGTCCGCGGCCAGAAGAAGCCGCGCAGGCCGTCCTTCTTCACCCGCGGGACGACATGGGTGTGCAGGTGCGGCACCGACTGGCTGACGACGTTGTTGATCGCCACGAACGAGCCCTGGGCGCCCATCGCGTCGCGGACCGCGAGCGAGAGCATGCGGGCGTTGCGGAAGTAGGGCTCGATCAGCTCGTCGGGCAGATCGCCGAGAGTCTCGAAGTGCTCGCGCGGGATCAGCAGGGTGTGGCCGTGAAAGACCGGGCGAATGTCGAGGAAGGCGAGCGAGACCTCGTCCTCGAAGACGATCTCGGCCGCGGTCTCGCCGGCGACGATCGAGCAGAAGCGACAGTCAGGCAACGATCGTCAGCGCACCCGAGTCGATCGCCAGCTCGAGCTCGGCCTGGGCGCCGATGTAGTCGCCGTCGACCTGGATCGGAAACGGCCGCGCGGCGCCGGCATCGTCGGTTGAGACCGATGTCACGCGGGCCTCGGTGACGTCGTCGAAGTGATCGATCTGGCGATGGCGGCTGGCGCGCAGCCCCTCGGAGAGGACACGGGCGATGATCGGCGCCATGTCGCGCTGGGCCGCACGCCGCAGGACCGCGATCGAGAGCGTGCCGTCGTCGATCTCGATCCCCTCGCAGACGCGCACCGGCCGACTGGCGAAGTAGGTGAACGGATCCGAGTTCTGGGCCAGCACCGTGACCCCCTCGGCCGTCTCGCCACCGGTCTCGAGCCGCATCCGGACCGGGTTGCGAAGGTACTCGCGATAGAAGGCCGAGACGGCGACCCAGGTGTAGAAGTAGGGCCCCGCTCGCGCCTTCAGCTTCGGCTTCTGGTCGACCCGCATCGCCGCCGAGGCGTCGAGCCCGGAGCCGCAGCTGAAGACGAAGCGCCTTCCGTTGGCGATCCCGAGGTCGATCCGGCGGGGCTCGAAGCGGTCGGCGAGCCCGAGCAGGTGCTCGGTCGCGTCGACGACGTCGTTGGGAATCCCGAGCGTCCGGGCGACGACGTTGGTGGAGCCTCCCGGGAGGATCGAGACCGGGACGTCGGTGCCCGCGAGCCCGTTGGCGATCTCGTTCAGGGTGCCGTCGCCGCCGAAGGCGACGACCAGGTCGTAGCCACCGTCGATCGCCTCGCGACCGATCTCGGTGGCGTGGTTCTGGGCCTCGGTCGAGACGGCCTCGACCTCGTAACGACCCTGGAGCGCGTAGACGACCAGGTTCTTGAGCCGATCCGAGACCGTGGTCGCGTACGGGTTGACGATGATCAGCATTCGCTTCTTGCGCGGGCGCAGCGGCTCGCCGCCGCCGTTGGCCGAGGCTTCGATTCGCTCGCTGACTGCGGTCGGCGCGCTCACGGCGGGATCGTAACCTCGCCCTCGTTCCCTGTCGCCTCGAAGCGCACGAGCTCGCCATCGGCGACTTCGCGGACGAGCCCTGCGTTGACGAGCAGATCAACGTGGCCGACCACCTCCGACAGTGTGAGGAAGGCCTGGGTCACGGCGACGTTGCCCCAGAGCTCCTGGGCGAGCTCGTACGCGGTCCTCGGCCGCTCACCGATCAGCTTGCGGAGCTTCTCGGCCCGGTGCCGGTGCATCGCGAAGCGCTCATCGATCAGCGCCACGTGGTCGGTGATCGGCTCGCCGTGGCCCGGCAGCAGAATCCGGGCGGGGAGCTCGCGCGTGCGCGCCAGCGAGCGCAGGTAGGTGACCAGCGCCTGCGGTCGCTGCTGTGAGGCGGAGCGAGGCGAAGCCGAGCCGCGCCGCTGTTGAGGCGCCTGGTTTGACCCGTCGAGCGGCCGCGAGAGCAGCGGGTTGGAGGAGATGTGGGCGATCAGGTGGTCGGCGCAGATCAGGATCGCCCGCTCGGCGTCCCAGAAAACGGTGTCGGAGGGGCTGTGGCCGGGGCGGTGCTGGACCTCGAGCTTGCGGTCGCGGAGCTCCAGCAGCTCGCCGTCGGCGAGGGGCCGGGTGACGGTGGCCGCCGAGCCCCAGCCGCGAAAGCTGGCGGAGACGCTGCGCAGGGCGCTGACCACGTCGTCGGGGATCCCGTAGCGGCGCATGAGCGCGCCGGCGAACTCGTCGTCACGCTCGGTGTCGGCGCCGTAGCTCTCCACGAAAGGGACGACGACGTCGATCGCGGCCACCTCGGCTCGCGAGCGCGAGGCGATGATCTCGACCAGTCCGAGGTGGTCGATGTGCTGGTGGGTGATCACGATCAGCTCGATCTCCTCGATCGCGTGACCGGCCTCGTCGAGCTGGCGCTGCAGCTCGTCGAGCGACTTGCCCGAGTTCGGGCCTGTGTCGACGAGGGTCAGCGGCTGATCTTCGAGCAGGTAGCAGTTGACCCGCCCGACCGCGAACGGGGTCGGGATCCGCAGCCGGCGGATGCCGGCGCTCTCGGCCGCCGCAAGCGCCTCGTCAGGGGTCAGGAGCGGATGAATGCCAGCACCTCGTCACGCCTGGCCTCCATGTCCTCGCGCGAGACCAGCGACTCGAGGTTGAGGCGCAGCAGCGGCTCAGTGTTGGACGGGCGGACGTTGAAGTGCCAGTCGGGATAGTCGACCGAGACCCCGTCGAGCCAGCTGATCTCGGCGTCCGCGTGCGCGGCTGCGATCTCCTTCATCTTCGCGTCCGGGTCGGCGACCTCGGAGTTGATCTCACCGGAGATGAAGTAGCGGCTGCGAAAGTCACCGACCAGCTCCGACAGCGGCCTGCCCTCGACCCCGAGCAGCTCGAGCACGAACAGCGCCGGGAGCGTGCCCGAGTCCGCGCACCAGAAGTCGCGGAAGTAGTAGTGGCCGGAGACCTCGCCGCCGAAGGCGGCGCCGTACTCGCGCATCGCCTGCTTGAAGAACGCGTGCCCGACCCGGTTGATGTGGGCGGTGCCGCCGGCTGCGGTGACTGTCTCGGGGACGGCGCGGCTGGCGCGCACGTCGTAGATGATCTCGGCGCCCGGCTGCTTGCTGAGCACGAGGCGCGAGAGCAGCGCTGTGAGGAAGTCGCCGTCGACGAACTCGCCCGTGTCGTCGATGAAGAAGCAGCGGTCGGCGTCGCCGTCCCAGGCGATCCCCAGGTCGGCGCCGCTGCCGCGCACGCGCTCGATGATCAGGCGCCGGTTCTCCTCCAGCAGCGGGTTCGGTTCGTGGTCGGGGAACTTGCCGTCGGGTTGGAAGTACATCTCCTCGAGGTCGAGTCCGAGCTTGGCCAGGATCGGCCCGACCATCGGCCCGGCCATCCCGTTGCCGCCGTCGACGACGACCTTGAGTGGCTTCACGCTGGCGGTGTCGATCGAGGCAAGCGCGTGGCGCTGGAAGTCGTCGTAGATGTCGACCG
>DATBPT010000092.1:0-14601 GCA_036561205.1 Solirubrobacterales bacterium | reverse complement strand
CGCACGCCTGGGTCGTGCAGCCGGGGGTATCCGCGCGCGGGTAGAAGTAGAGGACGACGGTCTGGCCGCGGAGGTCGGAGAGCGTCAGCGGCTCGCCGTTCTGGTCATCGAGGGTGAAGTCGGGCGCCTCGTCGCCGGGCTCGAGCACGGCGGGAAATCTAGCCGGCGCGGAGCTCGTACAAGAGGTGCGGGAGGCCGCCGCGCTCGAACTCGCGCACCCGGGCCATGCCGAGCTTCTCCATCACCCGCTGCGAGCGCAGGTTGTCGACCATCGTGAAGGAGACGATCCGGTCGAGGCCGGCCCGCTGAAAGCCCCAGTCGACCGCGGCCCGCGCGGCTTCGGGCGCCAGTCCCTCGCCCCAGCGCCGCGGCGTGATCGACCAACCGACCTCGACCACGGGCTCGCCCTCGACCCGGTCGCGGTTGAGGCCGCAGTATCCGACCAGCTCGCCGCTGCTGCGCTCCCGCCACCACCAGAGGCAATAACCCGTGTCGGCGGCCTGCGCGGCCTGCGCGAGGAGCATCCGTTCGGGGTTCTCCGGGCCGCCGCCGTGCCAGGGGGCGATCAACGGGGCGGCAAAGTGATCGGTGGCGAAATCGAGGTGACTCCCGGGGTCCGGAAGCTCGGCCTCGAGGCGCTCGCTGGACGGCGTGCTCAGTCGTCGGGCCAGAAGTCGTCCTGCTGCTCGGCCGGCGGCTCCGCGAGCCGGGTCGAGAAGATCAGCAGCTCGGCGTCGTCGTCGGTGTCGTTGTGGACCGAGTAGAAGGAGTCGCCGGACATCTTCACCGCCGTCTGCGGGCCCGCCTCGAAGACGTCGTCTCCGACCTTGAACGTCAGCGTCCCGGAGATGACGAAGTAGACCTCCTCCTGGCCGGGGTGGCGGTGGCCGTAGCTGCCCCGCCCGCCGGTTCCCGGCGGCATCGCCCGCCAGCTGAACGAGACCTGCTCCGTGCCGAGCGCCGCCGAGTAGTGGCGCATCTCGCCGAAGCCCGGAAAGTCGGCCATGAAGTCGATCGCCTGTTCGCGAGTGGCAACGGAGTAGCTCATTGCTCTTCCGGATCCGGGTCGGGCTCGAGCTCGTCCTCCTCCTCGACCAGGTCGTCGTCATCGGGTTCGAGCCGCGTCGCCTCGACCGAAACCCCGACCGGAGCGTGGCGGAGGGTCTGAAAGCGCTCCATCGCCATGTCCAGCGCGTCGGAGTCGACCGGGACCTCGTCCGAGACACGGACCCAGTCCGCACCCTCGAAGACCTCCATGTTGAAGACCTCCTGATCGATCGAGGTCGAATCGTCAACGACGACGACGACCTCGGTCTGAGGATTGAAATAGGTGCCCGGCCGGACCAGCAGATCGTCCAGCTCGACCACCGGATCGTCGGCGTCCTTGCTCACCCCCCAAGCGTATTACGTCAGCTATTGCCCGAGGTTCTCGAGCTCGCGCAGCTGGCGGGCGACCTCGGCGTCGACGTCGAGGGGTTCCTTGCCCTGCCGGGCGCGGCGCTGGTTGCGGGCGACGACGAGCTGGCGCACCTCCTCGCGCAGCGCCGGATCGTCGTTGCTCGGCGCGGCCGGCTTCTCGGCCAGGACCCGGGCCAGCTCCTGCTCGACGTCGAGCGGCGTCTCGCCGCGGGCGCTCTGGCGGTAGGCCTTGGCCTCGAGCATCTGGCGCAGCTCGTCCTCGCGGGCGCCCGCCGGCTCGGCCTCTGCGCCGGAGTCCCGCATCCCCTGTGGATTGTCGGACTCGAACTCGACCGAGAGGCCGCCCTTGCCGATCGAGCGGAAGGCGTTGCCGGCGTTGGCGATGAAGGCGATCGCCGCGACCGGGATCGTGACGAAGACGATGATCAGGATCACCTCGCCGTTGGAGACGGCGGGCGCGACGACGGACGAGAGAACTGCCACGACCACAGAGTAAATGAGCTACGCTTTCCAGGTGATTGACTGATCAGTCAATCGATTCTTCCACGCACAAAGGAGCACCTGAAACAGTGGACTTTCAGCTGAGCGACGAGCAGAAGGACCTCCGCGAGCTGGCGCACAACTTCGCCGAGCGGGAGATCCGCGAGGTCGCCTGGGACTACGACAAGGAAGGCACCTGGCCCCAGGAGATCATCGAGAAGGCCTGGGAGGTCGGGTTGATGAACACCCACGTCCCCGAGGAGTACGGCGGGCCCGGGCTCGACTTCCTCTCCGGCTGCCTGATCGAGGAGGAGTTCGGCTGGGGCTGCTCCGGGATCGGCACCTCGCTGGCGGCCAACGGCCTGGCGATGACGCCGGTCGCGCTCGGCGGCTCGGACGCGATCAAGAAGGAGTACCTCGGGATGCTCACCGAGGAGCCGAAGCTGGCCTCCTTCTGCCTCACCGAGCCCGACGCCGGCTCCGATGTCTCGGGGATGAAGACGACGGCGAAGAAGGTCGGCGACAAATGGGTCCTCAACGGCTCCAAGTGCTTCATCACCAACGGCACCTACGCCGACTGGTACACGGTCTACGCGAAGACCGACAAGGACGCCGGCCACCGCGGGATCTCCGCCTTCGTCGTCCCTCGTGACGACACGATCGTGATCGACAAGAAGGAAGACAAGATGGGCCAGCGGGCATCGAATACCGCCACGGTCGTCTTCAACGAGACCGAGATCCCCGCGGACAACCTGCTCGGCGAGGAGAACAAGGGCTTCAAGCTCGCGATGATGACCCTCGACCGCACCCGTCCCGGGGTCGCCGCGATGGCGGTCGGGATCGGCCGCGCCGCGTTCGAGTTCGCCTGCGAGTACTCCAAGGAACGGGTCCAGTTCGGGGTGCCGATCGCGATGCACCAGGCGGTCGCCTTCATGATCGCCGACATGGCGACCAAGGTCGAGGCCGGCCGCCTGCTCACCTGGCAGTCAGCGGCGCTGCTCGACCAGGGGGTCCGCAACACGCTCGCCTGCTCGCACGCGAAGCGCTTCGCCGCCGACTCGGCGATGGAGATCACCGTCGACGCGGTCCAGGTCTACGGCGGCTACGGCTTCATCAAGGAGTACCCGGTCGAGAAGCTGATGCGCGACGCGAAGATCATGCAGCTCTACGAGGGCACGTCGCAGATCCAGCGTCTCGTGATCGCGAAGGAGGTGCTCATGGGCCGCAACGTCAACGAGCCGCTGCCGGAGTCGGTGAAGACGCAGACCGACGCTGCGGCGAAGGAGTCAGAGACCGCGGCCGCGGCGGTTTAGCCGCCGCGGGGCAGCGCCCTAGGGGTGCGTCCCCCAGTCGGCCTTGTTCGGGAACCGCCGGCCGCCGAGGATGGTGTGCTTCCCCGAGCCGTTGACCCTCATCACCACGAGGTCGGTGCTGCCGGTGTGGAATTGGGTGTAGAGGATCTTCCGCCCGTTCGGCGAGAAGACCGGGTTCTGCGCCACCTCGTACGGCCCGTCCGCTGTCAGTCGCGGGATGTCGGTGAGCGCCACCTTCTTGCCCCCCTCGATTGGCATCACGTAGATGTCACCCTTGGTTCCGGGCCTACCGCTGTCACCGGAGTCGAACGTGATCCAGCGCCCGTCCGGCGAGATGTCCGGGTGGGAGGCGTTGAGGCCGTAGGTGGTCAGCCGCTCGAGGCCGGTGCCGTCGACGTTCACCCGGTAGATCGCCGATCGCCTGGCCGACTTGAAGCGCGAGAACACGATCGTCGTCGCGTCCGGCGAGAACTCGGGCTCGCTGTCGAAATCGGCCCGGTCCGGCGTGGCGGTGACGCGCAGAGCCTCCGCGGCGGTGACGCCGTCGGGATCGGAGGCGGGGATGATCCAGATCCCGTTCAGCGAGCCCTTGCCCCAGTCGGAGTCGATCGCGATGCTCGTGCCGCTCGGCGACCAGCCCGGGCTACCGTGAAATCCCCCGCCGCGGGTGAGCTGGGTGACCCCGGTTCCATCCGCCGCCATCAGGTAGACCTGGACCGGTTGCTTGCGGCCGTCGATGTCGGTCCTGTCGCTGTCGAACGCAATCAGCTGGCCATCGGGGGACCAGTCGGATTCAAAGGAGACAGCGCCCCGCGGCTTGCTCGCGGTCAACAGCGTGATGTGACTGCCGTCGGGGTTCGCGGAGAAGATCTCGACGTGGTTGCCGTGATCGCGGGCGAAGGAGATCCGTCCGTTCTCGCCGCTGAAGGTCGCGGTCGACGGCCCCGCCGTCAGGGCGATGACGACGCCAAGTCCGGCCAGCCCGCACGCGACTCGAGACACGAGCCCACCCTATGCGACGACTCGCGATCGTGCAAGCGGTCTACGCGCGGCGGCTTGGGCTGACGGCGATCATCGCGCCGACCGCGGTCAGGAGGATGAAGCCGAAGACGATCGCCTGGGCCCAGCCGTCGATCAGGGTCACGGTCGCGTAGCCGAGCGCGGCGACGATCGCGGTCGCGATCAGGGTGTAGGCGATCACCGGGCGGTTGTCGCGGACGCGGACGCCAGTGGTCGGGACGCTGAGGTCGACGCGATCGAACTGGGAGCGCTGGTTGACGGTCATGTTGGACATCTGATCTCTCCTCGTGGCAGACGGAACTAGTTCAACCTAGACCCGCGTGGCGTCGCTGTCAGTGAGGGTGGTCACTCACGCTAGGCTCGCGCGATGGCCGAACGCCGTCGCAAGCCCGTCGCGGACGCGGTCGCGGAGGCGGCCCGGTCGGCCCGCGAGCGCGGTGCTGCGGCGCCGCGCGGGCGCCGCGGTGGCCGTTCGATGGACGTCTTCGGCGGCGAGATCCGCCGGCGCGACCTGTTCCCGCTTCTGGTCCTGCATCTGATCGAGCGCGAGCCCCACTACGGCAACCGGCTGATCGAGGAGATCGAGCGGATCACCGAGGGCGTGATCTCGGTCAACCCGAACACGATCTACCCGTTGCTGCGTGAACTCGAGGCGAAAAAGATGATCAAGGGGAACTGGGAGCACCCGGATCGCCGCACCCGCCGCTACTACTCGATCACGGCCGCGGGCCGGCGCGAGCACGAGCGCCTGCGGGCGGAGCTCGAGCCGTTCCTGGACTCGGTGATCCGCTCCGTGACCCTGATCAAGCGCGAGCTCTACGGCGAGTAGCTGCGGACCTCGATTTTGCCGCCCCGGAGGCGCAGGCGCGCCCCGTGCTCGCGCGCGACACGCTTCTGCTTCGTGCGGATGACCAGGTTGATGAACAGGGAAGCCGGCCCCCCGGAGCTGCCGCGGACGTCGCGGCGCACCTTGACCACGCCGACCTTGCGCGTCCCGCACGGTGACTGGATCGGAGTGCAGTTGGTTCCGTTGGTGGGGCTGATCCGGCCCTGCTGCCAGACCGAGCGCCGCACCAGGTGGCTGGGCTGTGTCGCCCGCGGCCCCCGGGCGACGATCAGCTCGCCGCCGACCAGCGCGTTGTAGCCGAGCCGGCGCACGTCCGAGCGCAGCGCCGCCGAGACCGCGAGCACGTCGCCGCGCTCGGGCTCCTCGACCTTCTGCGAGAGCACCACCTTCCGTCGCGGGCGCAGGCGCAGCGAGTTGCGGCGCAGGTCGGTTGACTGCAGGCGCTGCGCCGTGGTCCCGGGGGCGAGCCGGATCGCGCTCAGGCGGCTCTTGTTCTGGACGATGCGCCCGTTCGGCTTGTTCGACCCGATGATCATCCGCTCGCCGCCGCGCGCTTGCGGGCTCGAGGCGGAGACGACCACGTTGGCGAAGCAGCGGTGCAGACGGCAGGGGAAGTTGTCGCCAACGCGGGTCGTCTTGTCGAAGACCACGGGGCAGTGGTGCTGGCGGTTGGGCAGCTGCTGGCGGCAGGTCAGCGACCGGCGTGCGACCACCCGCGAGCGCGCGTCGGTCGAGGCGCGGCGGGCGATCTCCAGTGAGACGACCAAGCGTGGGTCGAAGTCGTAGGGGCGCCCGGCACAGCGGGGTGAGCGCTTGTCGCAGTCGACCGTCACCTGCACCTCGCTCAGCAGCTCGAGGCGGTCGCGGCGGCGCAGGCCCGAGAGCCTGCCGGGCCCGATCGCGAGCACGACCCGCGGCCGGGCCTGCGGGCGGCGGGTGATCGGCACCGTCTTGCGCAGTTCCGAGTCGACGCCGGAGCTGGCGGCGTCGACCGCGGCGCGGTCCGCGTGGGCGCCGGCGGGCGGCGCCACGATCGCGATCAGGGCGAACGCTAGCGCGGGGCCGAGGTGTCGGAGGCGGGCGGCCAAGACCGGAGTTCTACGGGCCGATCCGGCGGGCCGTCGCGTCGCCCTCGTTGGCGACCCAGATCGAGTCGACGCCGAGCGCGAGGTCGGCCGGGTCGTCGCCGACCTCGATCGGGTCTCCGGCGAGCTCGCCGGTGGCGGGATCGATCCGCGCCACGGCGTCCTCGCCGCCGAGCGCCACCCAGACGTAGCCGAGGCCGGCCTTGACCGCGCGCGGCAGGTCGCCGGCCCGGATCGGCTCGCCCTCGACCTGGCCGCTCTCTGGGTCGAGCTCATAGACGGTGCCGTTGAGGTTGCTCGTCACCCAGACCGAGCCCTCGCCGACGGCGACGTCGTTGGGAAGCTCGCCGACCGCGATCGAGCTGCCGACGCGCTCGGGCCCGTCCGGATCGATGCGCGAGACCGAGGCGGAGCGGATGTTGGTCACCCAGACCGAGCCCTCTCCGGTCGCGATCGCGCGTGGCTCGGTGCCCAGGGGGACGTTGCCGGCGAGGGCGTTGGTCTCGGGGTCGAGGCGGACCACGTTCTGGGCGCCGGCGTCGGCGACCCAGACCCAGTCGTTGTCGACGGCGACGTCCGAGGGGTCGGCTCCGTCGCCGAGCGGGATCTCGAGCGGCTCCTTGCCCTCGACCGGGTCGAGGCGATAGAGCGCGTCGGTGGCCTTGCTCACGGCCCAGACGGAGCCGAAGCCGACCGCGACCGAGGTCGGGCTGGGGACCGGGATCTCGAAGGCGACGCTGTTCGTGACCTGGTCGATCGCATCGATCTCGTCGCCGTCGCGGGCCGCGACCCAGGCGCGCTCGGGGCCGACGGCGACCGCGGTCGGCGAGCGGCCGACGGCGATCGGGGCGCCGACGGTCACCGCGGGGGCCGCGCCGGAACCGCCGTCCCCGCCTCCCGCGAGCAGGGCGACGGCGACGGCCGCCGCGGCCAGCGCCCCGGCGGCGGCCGCGAGCGGCCACAGGCGGCGGCGCTTTCGCACCGGCTCGCCCTCGACCGTGGTTCGCGGTGACGCGGCCCGCTTCGGTCTCGACAGCGGCAGCGTCCGCTCGCCCTCGAGCACCGCATCGAGGGCACGGCTGAGCGCCCCGGCCGACTGGAAGCGCTGCGCCGGGTCGATCGCCATCGCCTTCGCGATCACGGGGTCGAGCCGCGGCGAGAGCTCGGCGCGGCGCTCGGACGGCCGCGGCCTGGGGGCGTTCGCGTGCGCGAACAGGGTCGCGAGATCGGTCTCGCGCGGAAACGGCGACTGGCCGGTGAGCGTGAAGTAAAGGACGGCGCCGAGCGCGTAGACGTCGGCGCGGTGGTCGACCGGATCGCCGGCGATCTGCTCGGGGGCGACGAAGTCGGCGGTACCGACGAGTTCGCCGGTACCGGTCATCGTCTCGCCGCCACGGGTCGTGCGGCTGATCCCGAAGTCGGTCAGGTAGACGAGGCCCTGGTCTGCGCCGTCGCCGACGAGCACGTTGGCGGGCTTGACGTCGCGGTGAATGAGCCCGGCGGCGTGGGCGGCGTCGAGGCCGCCGGCGACGGCGCCGATCACGGCCCCGGCCTCGCCCGGGCTCAGCGGGCCCTCGAGCGCGACCAGCTGCCGCAGGTCGCGGCCCTCGACCAGGCGCATCGCGAGGTAGAGCTGGCCGTCCTCCTCGCCGGCCTGGTGCACGGGGATCACGTTCGGGTGCTCGATCGAGGCCGCGAGCCTCGATTCGCGCCGGAAGCGCTCGCGGAAGCGGGCGTCGGCGGAGAGGCCGGGGGCGAGGACCTTGAGCGCCCGGACGCGGTCCAGGGCCAGGTTGCGGGCCCGGTAGACGACGCCCATCCCACCCTCGCCGATCACCGCCTCGATCCGGTGGCCGGCGAACTCGGTGCCGAGCGCCGGGCCTCCCGGCCGACCGTTCGTCATCCGAGCTCGCGGACCGAGATCACGCCGTTGCGCAGCGCCAGCTCGACCAGCCGTACTCGCTTCTGGTTCTGGGGCAGGCCGCCAATCCCGAACTTCTCGAACAGCGTTCGCAGGTGGCCCTTGACCGCGTCGACCGAGAGGAAGACCTCGTCGGCGACCTCCTGGTTGGTCGCCGGGGTCGCGTACTGGCCGCCGTCGCGAAACGGCCGGCAGAGCGCGACCAGGATCTTCCGCTGCGTCTCGGTCAGCTGCGGGGCGGCGACGCTCTCGGGAGCGGCCTGGGTCGCCGAGCTGGGCGACGGGGTGGGAGCGCGGAAGACGACGATCGTCGCCCCGAAGCGCAGCTCGTCGCCGTCGTTGAGCCGGCGCCGGCCGCCGATCCGCTCGCCGTTGAGGAAGGAGCCGTTGCGCGAGAGACCGTCGTCGGCGACCGTCCACTCGCCGCCGATGCGCTCGATCTCGGCATGCAGCCTCGAGACCTGCTCGTCGGCGTCGAGGCCGACGTCGACCTCCGGACCACGCCCGACCGTGACCCGCTCGAGACCCTGCTCGAGGGCGAGGATCCGCTGCCCCTCGGCGTCGCGCCAGAAGAGGAAGGGAAGTCCCCAGCGCTCCGCCTCGAGCCTCTGCTGAAGCTCGGCCGGGGACGCCGAGTGACCTGCGGCAGGGCTCTCCATCGACCCCCAACTTAGTGCCTCCCGCGGAGGCGCTCACACCCAGGGTGGGGAAGTCGACACCTCGGTGCGCGGTGCCCACACCTTGTACCCCTGGCCGGCCCTGCGGCGGCGCCCGAAGCTGATCTCGAACGACAACCCGACCTCGCCGCTCGCGGCGAGCGAACAGGAGACAGAGATGACGCGTACGAAGATCAATCCGTTGACGAGGATCGCGCTGGCGCTGGCGGCGATGCTGACGTTGCTGCTGGCGCTCGCGGGCGCCGAGACGGCCTCCGCGGCGGCGCCTAAGTGCTTCGGCAAGGCACCGACGATCGTCGGCGGCAAGAAGCAGACGATCAAGGGCACGCCGAAGGCCGACGTGATCTACGCCGGCAAGGGCTACCACGAGGTCCGGGCGGGCAAGGGCGACGACCTCGTCTGCGCCGGCTCGGGCGAGACCGAGATCAAGGGCGACGAGGGCGACGACCGGATCAAGGGCGGCCCGGCGGTCGACGAGATCGACGGTGGCGCGGGCGCCGACCAGATCAGCGGCGGCAACGGCCGCAACTATCTCGACGGCGGCGTCGACGACGACAGGCTGACCGGCGGCGAAGACCGGGACTACCTCGACGGCGACGACGGCGACGACCGGATGGTCGGCGGCGACGGCAACGACGACCTCGAGGGCGGCGACGACAACGATCAGTTGTCCGGCGGCGAGGACGACGACGACCTCGACGGCGGCGAGGGCGAGGACACCCTCGAGGGCGAGGCCGGGGCCGATCAGCTCGACGGCAGCAAGGACGCCGATCACCTCGACGGCGGCGACGACCGCGACAAGATCGACGCCGGCGACGGCGGCGACGAGGTGCTCGGTGGCGAGGGCAACGACGACCTCACCGATGGCGGCGGCGTCGATGCCGTCGACGGCGGGATCGGCAACGACGCGCTGTTCGCGTCCTACGACTCGACCGGCGGCGACGTCTTCACCGGCGGCGAGGGCAGCGACCAGATCAGCTACGCCGAGTACGGGGCCGCGGCCCGCGTGACGCTCGACGATCTCGCCAACGACGGTCGCGGTTGCCCGCAGCAGTGCGAGGGCGACAACGTCGGCTCGACGGTCGAGGGCATCGTCGGCAGCCCGTTCGAGGACACGCTGATCGGCAACGCGGTCAGCAACACGATCGACGGCGGCCAGGGCAGCGACCTGATCGGCGGCGGCGACGGCGGCGACATCATCCGCGGCGACGTCGGCACGGACGCGATCGCGGGCGGCGCGGGTGACGACTCGCTCAGCGGTGGCGGTGGCGACGACTCGCTCGACGGCGGCACCGAGACCGACGAGTGCCGTGGCGACCAGGGGGTCGACACCGGCGTCAACTGCGAGTCGATGGTGGCGATTCCGTAACCGGGGGAGAGGGGCCGGGCCTGGGTGGCCCGGCCCCTCGCGTACCCTGGGCGGCGTGGCGACGCTCACCGAGTCGGTCCTGGTCCAGGCCTCGCTCGCCGAGACCTGGGGCTATTACTTCGAGCCCAGCGGCTGGCCGGCGTGGGTCGACGGTTTCAACGCGGTCGAGTCCGCGAGCGGTTACCCGGACGAGGGCGGAACGCTCGTCTGGCGCTCGACCCGGGCGGGGCGCGGCACGGTCAGGGAGCGAGTGCTCGCCCACGAGCCGCGCAAGCTGCACCGGATCGCGTTCGAGGATCCCGAGTCCAGTGGCGAGCTCACGACCCGGTTCGCGGTCGAGGGCGAGTCGACCCGGGTGACGCTCGAGCTCACCTACGCGCTCGCCGGCTCCGGTGTCTTCGCCTGGCTCACCGAGCGCCTCTTCGTCCGCAGCCAGGTAGCCAAGTCGCTGCTGCGGACGCTGGCGCGCTTTCGGCTCGAGGCGGAGGAGCTGGCGGAGCTGAACGCCGCGGCCGCCTCCTCGCCGCCCGCCGACAGGTAGCCTCCGGCGCCCCTAACCCCGCGAACCGGAGGATCCAAACCGAATGTTCGTCTCCAAGGCCGGCGTCGTCGGCGCCGGCACGATGGGCGGCGAGATCGCGCAGGCGATCGCCTCGTCCGATATCCCCGTCGTGCTCAAGGACATCGATCAGAAGTTCGTCGACCACGGCCTCGACAAGGCCCGCGAGGTGACCAAGGGTCAGCTCGACCGCCTGGTGACGAAGGAGAAGCTGACCCAGGAACAGGCGGACGCACGGCTCGAGCAGGTCATGGGACTGATCGAGGGCACCACCTCCTACGACTCCTTCGGCGATGTCGACTTCGTGATCGAGGCGGCGCCGGAGAAGATGGAGATCAAGGAGAAGGTCTACGCCGAGCTCGACGAGGTCACCCCCGGGCACGCGATCCTCGCCTCGAACACGTCCTCGCTGTCGATCACGGAGATGGGCGACGCCACCCTGCGCCCGGAGAAGGTCGTCGGCTTCCATTTCTTCTACCCGGCATCGGTGATGCCGCTGGTCGAGATCATCGAGGGCGAGGACACCGACCCCGAGGTGGTCCAGGCCGCTTACAACTTCGCCCAGGCGATTCGCAAGCAGCCGATCACCTGCCGCGAGGTGCCGGGGTTCGTGGTCAACCGGATCCTCAACTCCGCGGTCGGCGAGATCTGGCGCGCCCAAGAGGAGCAGGGACTGTCGATCAAGAAGATCGACGAGGCGATCACGGCGGCGAACGTCGCCCCGATGGGTCCCTTCTTCCTCGGCGACCTGCTCGGCCTCGACACGATCTTCCACGTCGCCGAGCACCTGCGCGAGTCCTATGGCGACTCCTTCTACGTCCACGAGGGGATGCGCAAGCTGGTCGCCGACGGCAAGCTTGGAGCGAAGACCGGCGGCAGCGGCTTCTACGAGAACGGCGAGCCGCAGCTACCAGGCGACGCCGAGCCCGACGGGGAGGCGCTCGCCGAGCTGCTGAAGCTGAAGGCGGTGGTCGAGTCGTGCCTGGTGCTTCAGGAGGGCGTCTGCACCGTTCGCGACATCGACCTGGGGATGATGGCCGGGGCCGGGATGGACCCGCGGCGGGGAATCTTCCCGCCGTTCATGGGCGCCGACATGCTCGGGCTCGACGTCGTGCTCGAGAAGCTCGAGCAGGCCGAGGAGCAGCACGGCGAGCGCTTCGCGCCGCCGACGGTGCTCAAGCGCCTCGTCGCACAGGGACGCCTGGGGATGAAGAGTGGCCAGGGCTTCTACGCCTACCCGCAGGCCGACGAGGGCGAGCAGGCCGAGACGGTGAAGCTGGAGACGCGCGGCGACGTCGCGATCGCCTGGCTCGCGAACCCGCCGATGAACGCGATCTCGCCGCAGGTGATCAAGGACCTCGGCAGCGTCTGGGAGCGGGTCAAGGCCTCGGGCGAGATCGGGGCGCTGGTGATCGCCTCCTCGATTCCGGTCGTCTTCTCGGCCGGTGCCGACATCAAGGCCTTCACCCAGATGGACGAGTCCGGGGGCGAGGAGCTGATCCATTCCGGGCACGCCCTCCTGCGCGAGCTCGGGCTCAGCCGGGTGTCGACGATCGCCGCGGTCAACTCGCTCGCCTTCGGCGGCGGTTGCGAGCTGGCGATGGCGTGCAACTTCCGGATCGCGGCCGAGTCCGCGGTCTTCGGCCAGCCCGAGATCAAGCTCGGGATCATCCCCGGCTTCGGCGGCACCCAGCGGCTGCCGCGCCTGGTCGGCAACGAGAAGGCGCTGGAGATGAACCTGATCGGCGACGCGATCTCCGCCGGCGAGGCCGAGGCCTACGGACTCGCAAACCGGGTCGTCCCCGATCACGAGCTCTTCGACACGGCGCTCTCGTGGGCGCGCAAGCTCGCCGGCCAGGCGCCGGTCGCGGTCGAGCAGGTGAAGCTGGCGTCCGACGATCCCGACCTCGACCAGGGGATCGAGAACGAGAAGCGGGGCTTCGCCACCGCGTTCACGAGCGAGGACGCGAAGGAAGGGATCAGCGCCTTCCTCGGCAAGCGCTCACCCAACTGGCAGGGGAAGTAGCGGCTTGGAGGTGGGCAGCAGGCAGGGCGCGGCGAGCTCGCTCGCCGCGTTGATCCGCGACGCGGACTCCGTCGTCGCGCTGACCGGAGCCGGGATCTCGGTGCCGTCCGGAATTCCCGACTTCCGCTCGCCCGGGACCGGCCTCTGGGAGAACGTCGATCCGATGGAGGTCGCCCACATCGACGCCTTCCATCGCGACACGAAGCGCTTCTGGAGCTTCTACCGGCCGCGCTTCGCCGATCTCGACGGGAAGCTGCCGAACGGCGCCCACGACGCGCTCGCCGAGCTCGAGGCCCGTGGGAGGCTGGACGCGATCGTGACCCAGAACATCGATCGCCTGCACACGAAGGCGGGCTCCGAGCGGGTGATCGAGGTGCACGGCTCGATCGCGACCTCGAGCTGCACCACCTGCCGCTCGAGCTACCCGCTGGAGAACGTCGGCGAGCTCTTCGACGAGGACGGCGTCGCCACCTGCGCCTGTTGCATGGGCAAGGTGAAGCCCGACGTGGTCCTGTTCGGCGAGCTGCTGCCGGAGGCGGCGATGGCCGAGGCGCAGGAGCTGTGCGCGGCCGCCGACCTGATCCTCTGCGTCGGCTCCTCGCTCGAGGTCTACCCGGTGGCCGGCCTGCCCCAGCTGACGCTCGGCAGCGGCGGCCGGCTGGCGATCGTCACCCAGGGCCCGACGCCGTACGACGGCGAGGCGACGATCAAGCTCGACGGCGACGTGGTCGACGAGCTGCAGGCGGTGCTGGCGGCGCTCTGACCGCGTCGGTTCGCCGACGCGGCGCGGCGTCAGTGCAGCTTGACGTTGCGCTTGGCCTTGGCTCCGTTGCCGGCGTCGTCGGTGGCGGTCACGGTGAGCTTGGCCTTGCCCTTTGCCGCCGCCTTCGCCGCCTTGCGCGCCTTGCCCGAGAGCTTCAGCTTCAGCGTCTTGCGCTGGCCCGCTGCGAGCTTCGCCTTCGCCGGCTTCAGCTTCAGTGGCTTCTTCGCGTTCTCCGAGCTGCCGGAGACCGTGAGCTTGCCGGTCGCCTTCACCGAGCAGGCCTCGTCGCAGCTCACCTTGACCTTGACCGGCTTGCCGAGCTCCTGTGTCTTGGCGCCCGACAGCTTCAGCTTCGGCGGCTTGGCGTCGACCGTGCTCGAGCTGGTCGCGGAGGCCGAGCCGCTGCAGTACGGGGTCTGGCCGACGGTCACGAACGCGGCCGAGCAGCCGTCGCTGTCGGTCAGCGTCAGCTTTGCCTCATAGACGCCCGCGCTGTACGTGTGCGTGGGGTTCGGGCCGCCGTCGGCGAGCGTCTGGCCGTCGCCGAAGTCCCAGTCGTAGCGGGCGATCGTGCCGTCGGGATCGGTCGAGGCTGATGCGTTGAAGGTCTTCTGCTTGCCACCCGTGACCGTGAATGCCGCGCTCGGCGGCTGTGCGGGCGTCAGCGCGACCGCCTCGAAGTCTCCGCTGACGCCGGTGCTGAACGGCGAGCCCGCGATCGCGGTCAGCGCTCCGTCGGCGGCGATCGAGAACACGTCGACCTCGGTGCGGTCGCCGTTGGGCACGTAGAGGCGCGTACCGGCGGCGTTGACGGTCGCCGCGGCCGGGTTGTCGGGAGCCGTGAACGGCGAACCCGGGATCGCGGTCAGCGAGCCGTCCGAGCCGATCGCGTATCCGGTTACGCCCGAGTCGTAGTTGATCGCGTACAGGTGCTTGCCGTCCGGGGTGATCGTCATCCCGAAGGGGTTGCCCCCGGTCGGGTACGGACCCCCTCCAAGCGCGGTCAGCGATCCGTCGGCGGCAATCGAGTAGCCGACCACCCGGTCGAGGGCGCGGTCGCCGATATAGAGGTACTTGCCGTCGGGCGTGATGTTGAGCGCGTACGGGTCGGCCGTCGACGCA
>DATBPT010000091.1:0-4595 GCA_036561205.1 Solirubrobacterales bacterium | reverse complement strand
AGCAGTGCAAGCCCCGATGGCCCGGTGACCGCATCCGGCTCCGGCGCCAGCGCGCGCACCGTCCCCGCGACGGGCCTCCCGTAGGCCTCGGTCAGCGGATCGCGCCAGCAGGGGCCGGGACCGACGGCCGCACAGCGCAGCTTCCGCCCCAGGGTCGAGCCAAGCTCGGCGCCGCTGCGATCGGTGCCGGCCGCGATCGCGGCGATCGCTGCGACAAGCAGCAGGGCGACGAGTAGCGAGATCCCGGCGTGCTCGACCGTGGCCGCGCCGGATTGCGAGCGGGCGCGCATGGCCGCCGACGGTAGGCCGCAGCGGCCGACCCGATGCGCGGCGAGCGTGCCGGCTCAGCGCCGGACTACGAAAGACCCTCGCGCGCTTCGCGCACGAGGGTGACCGACTCGGGGAACACGACGCGGATCGCGTCGCGCACCTGCATCGCCTGCTCGTCGCTGGAGCCGTGCAGCTCGAGCCGGGCGATCGCGGCGACGGTCATGTCGACCGCGAGCTTGATCGCGTTGTCGGCCCAGGCCACCTTCTGAGCACCCTGCATCTGCTCGGCCATCTCGGAGAGCCGGGCGCGGAGCTCGTCGGGGTCACCGAAGAGGCCGAAGGGGTCGCTTCCTTCCATCGGATTGATCATAGAGAGGGCCGTCATTTCTCTAGGCTGGGCGGCGTGTCGCCACTCCGCACCGCGCCGCTCGCCATCGCTCTGGCCGCGCTCGCGCTGCTCGCCGCCGGGTGCGGCGAGAAGCAGGAGCCCGACCTCTCGGAGATCCCGCCGCCGCCGCAGCCAAGCCCACCGGCGCCGCCGGAGGGCCTGCCGCAGGCGGTGATCGGCCATTGGCACGGAACCCTCGACCAGAAGGGCATCAAGCCGTTCCCGATCAGGGTGACGATCGCCTCGGCGACCGATCCGAAGCGCAACCCCGTCCACTACGGCGGCGAGATCGACTGCTCGGGGACCTGGACCTACCTCGACGCCGAGGGCCCCGACGTGCGCTTTCGCGAGCGGATCAACAGCGGCGCCGGCGACAAGTGCAAGGGCGTCGGGACAGCCACGGTCGCCCCCCTGAACGGGAGCGGGTCTGACCGGTTGCGCTACGAGTTCAGCGGCGGGGGGATCGAGAGCCGCGGCGTGCTCGGCAGGGGTTGAGCCGTCACCCGTTGAGGCGCGCGGTGGCCGCGAGCTCGCCGCCGCGACGGCCGATCGCGGCGCCGAGCTCGAACGGCGCCGAGACGAGCAGCACGAGCGGCGCGCCGAGCACGGTCACGACCATGTCGACGGCGTAACGCAGCTTGCCGCGGCCGGAACCGGGCCGCAGCCGGCCGGCGCGAACCTCGCGGGCGAAGTTGGGGTGGAAGGTGAGGCCGTTGAGCATCGTCTGCCACATCCAGGCCTGGGCGCGGCGCGAGGGCGGCGAGCTGCTGCGCTCGATCGTGTGACCGTTGCGCTCGGCAAGGCGCTCGAGGCTCGCCGGTGTGTGAATCAGGCGCCCGGGGTAGCTGTCGATCCCGGCCCAGCCGACCTCGCCGATCCAGGCCTGGAGGCTGGCTCTGTTCGGGATCGAGATCTGGCGCTCGCCGGGCTCGCCCGGGCGACAGATCGCCTCCCACTCGTCGGCGAGGTCGACCGCGCGGGCACGCTCGACCGCGACGCCGCAGTTCTCGCAGCGGTCGATCACCCGCTCGTGCTCGGTGTCTCCGATCGGCACCCCGATGCTCGCCTCGCCGCCGGCCGGCGGGAGCGCGATCCAGCCGTAGAGCGGCTGCTCGCAGAGCGGGCAGGCACCGGCCGGCGCCGTTTCGGTCTGGGGGGTTCGGGCTGACATGGACGCCGGATCGTAGTCGCCCGGATATCGTTCGCCTCGATGCAGCTTCGCGAGATCATGACCGCCGGCGTGGTCACGGCCGGCCCCGAGGCCGACGTGCTGGCCGTCGCCCAGCTGATGCGCGACCGCGCGGTCGGATCGGTCGTCATCTGCGACGCCGAGGGCGAGCCCGCGGCGATGATCACCGATCGCGACCTGACGGTGCGAGCGCTCGCCGATGAGCGCTCGCCCGGCGAGCCGGTCGCCCGGCACTGCTCGCGGCCCCTGGTCACGGGGGAACCCGCGATGGACCTGGAGGAGGCGGCGGCGCTGATGGTCCAGCACCGGATCCGCAGGCTGCCGGTGGTCGAGGAGGAGCGGCTGGTCGGGATCGTTACGCTCGACGACATCGCCGTGCGCACAGGCAATCTCGAGGTCGCCCAGCGGATGACCCAGGAAGTGATCGAGGGGGCCCTGCCGGGCTTCTTCTTCCACGAGCGCGGCTGATTGACCGCTGAGATGGCGCCCCCGACCCCACAGCAGCTGCGCACCCGCGGGCGTTTCGAGGCCCTGATCGGCCTCGGGGCTCCGATCCTCGATCTCGTCCTCGCCGTCGGCGAGCGGGTCTCGCGGGTGGCCGGACGCGAGGATGACTACATCCCGATCCGCGCTGCCTCGGACCGGCTCGAGCTCGAGCCCGCGGCCCGGCGTTCCCCCAGCGCGGAGAGCGACTGACCCGGCGATGAACCGCCAGCAGATCCTCGAGCGCGAGAGTCGCGGAGCGCGCCTCGCCGGCTACGCGGGCATCGCTGCCGCGCCGCTCTACATCGTCTCGGTGATCCTCGACCAGGGCGGCTCGGTGCCGCTCGCCGGCGTCGATACCGAGCGCTATCGGGCGATCGACGACGCCGCGGGTCAGCTGCTCGCCTCGGTGGCGCTGCGAAGCATCGCCTTCTTCTTGATGGCGATCCCGCTGCTGTACCTGTTTCGCGCCGCTCAGGCGCGCAGCGCGCGGGTCAACGGGTCGATGGTCGGCTTCGTCTTCATCGGCCCCGTGCTGCTCGGCGTCCAGGGCATCATCGCCTGGATCGCACAGACGGCGGTCGCCTCGGACTTCGTCGCCCAGGTGGGTCGTGGCGGCGACATCTACACCCTGCTCGACGACCTGATCAACGACAACACCGCCTACGTCGTCGCCCAGAACCTCCTCTTCCCGGCGCTCTTGGGCCTGATCGTGGCGATGATCTACGTGCCCCTGCAGTCGATGCGCGTGGGCCTGCTGAGCCGCTTCTTCGCCACCCTCGGGATGGCGCTCGGCGTCTCCTCCCTGTTCATCGTCCCGGCGCTCTCGCTGCTGGCGCTGATGATCTGGTTCGGCTGGCTCGGCTTCACGATTCTCGACCGGGTCCCCAGGGGCCGTCCACCGGCCTGGTCGGCGGGCGAGGCGATTCCATGGCCGAAGCCGGGGGAGGAACCGCGTCCCGCCCCGGCCGCCGAGGCGGTCGTCGACGGCGACGCGAGCGAGGTGTTCGCCGAGCCGGAGCCTCAGGATCACTCGGCCCGCCGCGAGCGCGCCCGCAAGCGCAAGCGCAAGCGTCGTCGGTGAGCCCGCCGACGCCGCCGAAACAGGGCTTTCGTCACGGCGCGACGCCGCCACGGGGAGCCGACGCCGAACGCCTGCTCACCGTTTCGACCGGGATCCTGCTCGACGCCCGCGAGCGCAACGAGGCCCTCGCCGCGCTCGACCTCGAGCGCCAGATCGCAAACCTCGACCACGAGTGGGCTCCGTATCGAGGCAAGGCGATTCACCTCGAGCGCCACGGCGACGACCCGCAGGCGCCGACCGTCGTCGTCGCTCACGGGCTCGGCGATCACGCTCGTCGGCAGCTCGGCCTCGCGGCGGCTCTCAGCGAGCTCGGATTCAACGCCCTGCTCGTCGATCGGCTCGGCCACGGGATCTCCGAAGGACGCCGCGGTGACGCCACGCTGGAGTCCGATCTGGGAGTGCTCGAGCTGGCGATCGCCCTCGCCCGTTCGCGCTCGAGCGGTCCCGTGATCCTGCTCGGCGACTCGCTCGGCGGGATCATGAGCTGGTACCTGCTCACGCGTGAGCCCGACGTCGAGGCCGTCGTCTGCCATTGCATCGGCCACCCCGACGAGTACCCGGATCGGGCGACCGCGCGCAAGGCGCCGTTGATGCGCATGGTCGGCCGCCTGGCGCCCTACGCGCCGGTGCCCGTAAGCCAGATCGCCGACTACGACCACGTCGCGATCGATCCGCAGACCAAGCGCTACTTCGACGAGCAGCTCGACGGGCTCTTCAACTTCCGCGTCAGCGCGCGTTCGCTCGCCAGCTACATCGGCTTTCGCCCGGGGATCGGCTGGGAGGCGGTGACGACGCCGGTGCTGGTCCTGATCGGAGCCGAGGACCGGATGGTGACGCCGGAGTTCACCCGCCGCTCGCTCGAGCGCGCGCGGCCGCCGCATGCCACCTACGCCGAGGTACCGGATGCCGGGCACCAGCTCTTCCTCGATCACCTCGGCTCCGCGTTCGGCCCGGTGGCAGAGTGGCTGCAGGCGAGTCTCGAGCGAGATGGTGACGGGAGCGTCGCGGTCGGTTAGGTTTCTGACCCATGAACTGGTCGCTGTCGGCCAAGGCACGAACCGTCGTCCTGGTCACGCTCGCGCTTGTCACCTCGGGAGACGCGGGCGCGGCGACGACCAGCGTCGACTTCGGAGTCACGCTGACCGGGCCGACGAAGGCAAAGGTCGGCGCGGAGGCGACCT
>DATBPT010000090.1:0-2054 GCA_036561205.1 Solirubrobacterales bacterium | reverse complement strand
ACCTTGGCGACGGCCATCTGGTCGCCGCCCAAGTTGACGATCAGGTCGATGCCCTCGCGCTCGACGATCGTCCCGATCTGGGCGAAGGAGCCGAGCCGGCGCATCTCGGGGACGTTGTCGGGCGCGCCGCCGTCGACCCAGCCGACGACGCGATATCCGGGGAGCCCGGTCAGCGCCAGCTCGCGGCTCAGGGTGCGCGCAACCTGCGGCGGCCCGGCGACCGCGATCCGGGTCTCGACCCGGTGCTCGAAGCGGTTCAGGAGCCAGGCGCCGAGCAGGAGCACGAGCAGACCACCGAGCGCGGCCGGGGTGAGGTCGGCAATCGGGATCGGCTTGAACGGAAGCGCGACCGCCCAGGCAAGGGCGAGGCCGGCGATCGGGACCAGCGCCCTGGTGACGAGGCTCGCCAGCGGCAGCAGCTGGGCCAGGCGGCGGCCCGGGTCGAGTACGCGGGCCGCGAGCAGGACCGCGAGCGCGACCAGCACGCCGTCGCCGATCCGCCCGCTGTGCGAGGCGACGATCGCTCCAGCGGTCAGCGCCGGCGCCAGGTGGACGCCGGCGAGCTCGAGCAGACGCTGAGCGCGGAGCCGGCTCAGGTCACGGCCGCCCGGGGCGGCTCGATGCCCCAGTGCCCCAGTTCGAGGCCCTCCGTGACCTCGAACTGAGACGACTGGGAACGGGACCAGGCACCGGTGGGGCCGGCGCCCAGAACGTCGAAAGAAGCAGTTCCGGCCTCGCGCATCGCCATCAGGACATCCGTCCCCGACGTTTCTGCGAATGCGTTTGGGTTGACATCCATCTCTCCCATATGAGGCCCTCTCCGCTCCCACGACGTGGGGGGTTAGGGGGGAGACAAATCGTCACGTAAATGCGGCGGTTTCGCTACGGTCGATCGGTCGCATACCAGTTGGAAATTGCTGCTGGCCGATCGGATGAGCGATCGACTGTCCGATCGCCCGATGACCTCAGTATTAACCCGCACACAACATGAGGCGCGGACCTCAGGCGGCGAGCCCGATCACCTTCAGCCGGCGGGTCAGGCACTGAGCGGCGAACGCCTGCGTCTCGCGCATCGAGACGCCGAAAAGCTCGAAGTCGTCGTCGTCGGGGGGCGCGAACGGCGGCCGCAGGACGGCCTCGGCGACCGGCAGCGACTCGACCAGCGTGCGCTGGATCGCCTCGCGGTAGCGGTCGTCGGCGCTCGCCATCTCGGTCAGGAACTTGGCCCCGAAGGCGACGTGGCGGTGCTCGTCGCGGGCGACGTTGCCGAACCCCTCGACGAATCCCGGCAGCGTCCCCTGCTCCTCGTTGTAGCCGATGATGAAGTGCTGGCCGGTGAGCGCCAGCACCCCCTCGATCACCATGTGGTAGAGCGTGATCGCCTCGACCAGGGTGACCGTGTCCTCGGGCTCGGCGGCGAGCCTGTCGACGCGCGACTTCAGCATCTGGTCGAAGAGCTCGCTGAACTCGGGGTTGAGGTTGCTCTGTACCCGCCCGAGGCGCTCGGCGAGGTCGTCGGCGCCCTCGAGCACCCCGACCTCGTCATAGAAGCGGTTGAAGAACTGCACGTGGCGAGCCTCGTCGGCGATCTGGGTCGAGAGGAAGATCCGCATCTCCTCGGTCGGCGCCGCGCGCATGATCGGCCCGAGCTCGTCGGTGACCCGCTGCTCGCCGATGAAGAAGGCCGAGAGCCCGTACATGCGGGTGAAGCGCTCCTCCTTCGAGAAGCGCTCGTGCCAGTCGACGCGGTCCTGGCTGAAGTCGAGGTCCTGGGTCGCCCACTGCTGGCGCTCCCAGAGGTTGTAGAGCTCGGCGTAGTCGAGGAGCTCGAACCTGCCGCTGTCGGCGCTCGCGGACAGGGCCGGGTCGCCGGTCGCGAGGAAGTCCTCACGCTCGGCGATCGAGCTCAGCGTTTGGGTGCCGGCTTCCAAATCGCCGGAAATCCTAATGGCTACGCACCCCGTCGCCGATATGGGGTTCAGGAACAGGAGATGTCGAGATGGACACGGCACAACATCGCCTTTACGCCGGGGGGCTGATCCGCTACGACCCCA
>DATBPT010000089.1:0-6805 GCA_036561205.1 Solirubrobacterales bacterium | reverse complement strand
AGAGCTCGTTGTGACCGATGACGATGCTCTCGACGTTGCCCTCGCCCCTGATCTCCACCGGCGAGCAGCAGAATCGCATCACCACGCGCTTCGGCTTTCCCTCCGGCTCGCGGGTCGAGAACTCGGTGAAGATCTCGACGTTGCGGCGGTGGGTGGGGTCGCAGTCCTCCGACTCGAAGTACTCGCGGCTCGCCGGGTCGAGCTCCATCTCCGCCGGATCGATGACGATGTCGGCGTCGGTGAGCTCGCCGAGCTCGCGCACCTCGGGATTGGTGAACGCCGCCTGCGCCGGGCCGCGGCGCCCGAGCACGACGATCTCCTCGATCCCGGAGCCGGAGAGGGCGTCGATCGCGTGGTCGGCGGTATCGGTGACGTCGAGCTCGGCGCGGGGCAGGGCGAGCATCCGGGCGACGTCGGCGGCGACGTTGCCGTTGCCGATCACCACCGCGCGCTTGACCGAGAGGTCGAAGTCGTGGTCGGCGAAGTCGGGGTGGGCGTTGTACCAGTTGACGAACTCCGTCGCCGCATGCGAGCCGGGCAGGGCCTCGCCCGGGATCCCGAGCTGGCGATCGGTGGCTGTGCCGTAGGCCGAGACGACGGCGTGGTAGCGCTGCTCGAGCTCGGCGACCGTGATCTCGGTGCCGATGGCGACGTTGCCGAAGAACTGGTAGCCCTCGCGCGCCGCGGTCTTCTCGTACATGCGGATCACCGACTTGATCTTCGGGTGGTCCGGGGCGACGCCCGCGCGCACGAGCCCGAACGGGGTCGGCAGGCGGTCGAACATGTCGACCTCGACCGAGAGGTCGTCGCGCTTGAGCAGGTGCTCGGCGGCGTAGAAGCCCGCGGGGCCCGATCCGACGATCGCCACGCGGAGCGGATTCTCGGCTGTTGCGAGGGCGGTCAAGGGCGCAAAAGGGTAGGGGATAGAGGTCGCCGAATAAGGCGCCTCAACCCGTGGCGCCTCAACGGCGGCGCACCTCCGCTTCGCCCTACGGGCTCCGCGATCGGAGGCGGCGCGGGTCGGCTACGCCTCCCAGGCGTCAAGTAGGGTGCCGCTCATGAAGCGATTTGCGATCTCCCTCGTCGTCGGCGCAGCGGCGCTGGCCATCCTCGCCCCCACGACCTCCGCGAAGCTCACCTTCTTCAAGAGCCCGAGCGGCAACATCGGCTGCCTGATCAACGGCAGCGGGGTGCGCTGCGACATCCGCAACCACCAGTGGCCGACGCCACCGAAGCCCGCGGATTGCGACGTCGACTACGGCGGTGGAGTCGCGGTCGGCAAGCGCGACGTGCCGGCGAACTTCGTCTGCGCCGGCGACACGGTGCTCGACCCGAGCGCCGAGGTGCTCCCCTACGGCGAGAAGATCAAGATCAAGCGCTTCCGCTGCGCCAGCAAGCAGAAGGGCACGCGCTGCGTCAACCGCGACAACGACCACGGCTTCTTCCTCTCCGCACAGGAAGTGCGTCTGTTCTGAGAGCAGCGATTGCCGGCGCCGGGCGGCGTCATCGGTCGCTCGCGTGCAGAGCACGCCACGCTCCCTGCTTCCTTCCCCGGCTTGGCCCTCGCTGCTCTCAGGCCAGCGCGGCGCGTGAGGTGGCGGCGCCGTCGAGGGCGTCGAGTGCGCGGCCGACCGACATCGCGATGCAGGTGAAGATCGGGACGTCGCGCAGGGTGTAGGCGCTCGACTCCGAGGTGCGCAGCTCCTGGACCAGGTCGAGGAACTCGCCCGGGTCGTCGCACTCGAACGAGACCACGAACTCCTGGTCGTCGAGGCCGAACGAGTAGGCGGTGTTGATCGTGATCTCCGGATAGCGGCGGCCGATCTCGATGTGCTCGGCCATCACCCGGCGGCGTTCCTCGAGCGGCAGCCGATACCACTCGCGCTTCTTGTCGAGCGGGTAGACGATGCAGTACTTGCGCTCCGAGGTGCAGATCTCGGGCCGTGCCTGCGAGTCCGAGTACGGTGACGGCTTGGTCATCGCCAGGTAGGAGTGGGGGATCGACATCCACTGCGCCAGGCCGCTCTGGGCGAGGACGACGTGGAAGGTGTGGATGTCGGCGAGCACCGGGCTCTGCGAGAGCAGCATCAGGTCGGCGTCGCCGCGCGTGCCGACGGTCGAATAGGCACGAAGGCTGCGGTCGAGGGCGTAGTCGTCGCAGGCGGCGAGGAACTCCCGTTTATCCTCAGCGCGCGCCTCGGGGTCGCGACGCTGCCAGGCGGGATCGAGCTTGAAGAAGGTGAACTTGGCAAACGTGCGATCTGCCATCACGGCGATGCTAGCGCCAGCCGCGCTGCTGGCGGCCTTGCTGATCGGCGCCGCAGGCGCCGATGCGGATGCCGGTGCGCCGGCGCCGGGCGACTCCAGGGTCGTGATCGCGGTCCTGCCGTTCGGCACCTCGGTCGAGGAGGTCGCCGCCGTCCCGCAGCTCGCCCCCGGCGTCGTCAGCGCCGGGCTCGGGGCGGTGCCGGTGGCGCAGACGTTCCTCGACATCAGCCAGGGCAACCGCGTCAACGAGAGCCTCTACGACGGCGAGCTGCCGCGCCTCTACGTGCGCGACGGCCGCGTACCCGAGCGGCTCTGGGATCGCACCGTGTCGCGAGCCGACAGCGCCCCGGCGAACATCGTCCCGGGCCTGCTCGCGTCGACGCTCGAGGCTGCCGGCGTCTCGGTCGCGGCCGAGGCCGACAGCGGCCTCGCGACCCTGGCGGCAGTCGATCAGAACGGGGTCGTGCGGATCGCCGACCAGGCGGCGTGCGCCTCTGGCTGCGGACCCGGTCTGAGCCTGGTCCAGGCCCGGGTGGGGGAGCTCGGTGCGCTCGTCCAGGGACTCGGGCCCGACGATCTGCTGATCGCGCTCGCGGCCGGCTCCGGCGCCGAGCAGGAGCTGCTGCCGGCCGGGATCGCGGGGGAGGGCTACGACGGCAACCTGACCTCGGCCTCGACCCGCACCGACGGGGTCGTGGTCTCGACCGACATCGCCCCGACGGTGCTCGAGCACTACGGCGTCGAGGTCCCCGACGAGGTCAACGGCAGCGAGATCACCGCGACGGGTGAGCGCGACCCGGGCCAGGTCGCCGACCTCCAGGCGCGCCTCGACCACCGCCCGAGCCGCGACACCGTGGTCCTGCTCCCGCTCGGCGTCTGGCTGCTGCTGACGGCGCTCGCGGCGCTGCTGGGGCGGGCGTCGGCGGCGCGGATCGCCCTGCGGCTGCTGGCGCTCGCGGCGATCTGGGCGCCCCTGATCCTGCTGCCGCTCGCGGCAGCCGACGCCGGGCCGCTGGCCTCCCCGCTCGCGGTCGGCCTCGGAGCCCCGGCGCTCGCCCTGCTCACGGCTCGGATGCTCAGTCCCTGCGGCGGCCTGGCGCTCGCCTGCGGGCTCACGGTCGCCGCCTACGCCGTCGACGTGATCGCGGGCTCACCGCTCACGTCGCTCTCCGTGCTCGGCCCGAACCCGGGCGGGGGCGTGCGCTTCTTCGGCATCGGCAACGAGCTCGAGGCGATCCTCACGACCCTGACCCTGATCGGGGCGGGAGCCTGGCTCGAGAGCCGCCGTGGCGACGGGCTCGAGCCGCGGCGGGCGGCGGCCTGGTTCGTCGCCATCGGGCTCGCGGCCGCAGCTGCGTTCGCTCCCGGCCGCTTCGGCGCCGACGTCGGCGCGGCGATCGTGCTCGGCGTCGGTGCGGGCACCGCGGCCGTTGTGGCGCTCGGGCTCGAGCGCCGCCGGGCGATTCTGATCGTCGCCGGCGGCGGCGCGCTGGCGCTGGCGGCTCTGTTCTGCGCCGACCTCGTCCTCGGCGGGGCCCACCTGAGTCGCTCGGTGCTCGGGGCCGGCGACGCCGGCGACGTCGCCGACGTGCTCGACCGCCGGGTGACGCTGATGGCCCACACCTTCATCCACCCCGTATATCCGGAGCTGCTCGTCGCCTGCGTCGGCCTGCTGATCGCCGCGACGATCCGCCGCCGGCAGCTGATCGCCTGGTTCGGCGACCGCTGGCCGGCGCGCGCCGGCTACATGGGCGCTCTCGCCGGGGTCCTCGTGGGTACGGTCGCCAACGATTCGGGCTCGGTGCTGCTCGTGATCGGGACGATCTATCTCGCCGTCTGCGCGGGCTTTTTCTGGGCGATCGGCGCCGAAAAAGCCGCCCGCGATTGAGCCCGGTTACCATCATCGCGTGCGCGTAGCTGTAGTCACGCCCTACTCATGGACATATCCGGGGGGCGTGAACGGACACGTCGATGCTCTCGCCGCCGAGCTCAGCGCTCGCGGCAACGAGGTTCGCGTGCTCGCCCCCACGGATCCACCCGGCCGCCTCAGTCGCGCGCTGCATCGCGGCGAGCCCGAAATCGAGGGGCTTCCCGAGTACGTGGTCGGCCTCTCACGGACGAAGGCGTTCGGCGCCAACGGCTCGATCTCGAACATCGGCATCTTTCCCGACGGGGTGACGAAGATGCGCCGCGAGCTGCGCGCGTTCGCCCCCGACGTCGTCCACGTCCACGAGCCCCCGGCCGGCCCGCTGAGCTGGGACGCGTGCTCGTTCGCGGATGCGCCGGTGGTCGCCACCTTCCACGCCTACTCGACCAAGCCGCTGCTCAACCACGTCGCCACGCTCGCCGGTGCGCGGCGCAAGTTCAACCAGCTCGCCGGGCGGATCGCGGTCTCCGAGGCCGCCGCCTGGACCGGGCGCCGCTTCTTCGGCGGCACCTACCACGTGGTCCCCAACGGGGTCGACGTCGCCGCCGCGCCGGCCGGCCCGAAGCCGCCGGCCGACGAGCTGCGGCTGATCTTCATCGGCCGCCCGGAGGAGCGCAAGGGCCTGCCGGTGCTGTTGACCGCCTTCGAAGCCCTGATCGAGCACGAGGACGCGCGCTTGACCGTGATCGGCGCCGACCGCGACGAGGTCTTGCGTTGCCTCGATGAGCCCCAGAGCATGGAGCGGATCGAGGCCCTCGGCCGCGTCGACGACGACGAGCTCTGGCGCCGCCTGCACAGCGCCGACCTGCTCTGCGCCCCCTCGCTGGCGGGCGAGAGCTTCGGCATGGTCCTGACCGAGGCGTTCGCCGCCGGTACCGCGGTGCTGGCGTCGAACATCGCCGGCTACGCCGACGTGGTCACGGACGGCCATGACGGGGTCCTGGTCCCGCCCGCCGACCCGCAGCGCCTCGCCGAGGAGCTGCAGTCGCTGAGCCGCTCCCCCGAGCGCCTCGAGCGGATGGGCGAGGCGGCGCGCGAGTCCGCCCAGCGTTACGCCTGGCCGAGCGTCGCCGCGCGGGTCGAGGGCGTCTACGACCGCGCGCTCTCGGTCCCGGAGCCGGAGGCCCCCCGCAAGCGCTTCGCCCGCAACCTGGGCCTGACTCCGGCGGACGGCAACGATCGCGTGCCGGCGCGCCGCCTGCCCTCGCTCGATCCGGCCCCCGCCGCGGGCATCGGACGCCACCGTACGGCGAGGCGGGTCGGCCTCGGCGTCGCCGCAGCCGTCGGGCTCGGGCTCACCTACATAGCCGCGCGGCGGATCGGCGTCGACCGCGTGGCGACCAGCATCGTGCGCTCCGATGCGACCTGGGTCCTGGTCGCGACGGCGCTGATGATGGCGTCGATGTTCCTACGCGCGAGCTCCTGGTACGCGATTGCCAAGTCGGCGCTGCCGCGGCGGCCGCTTCGCCGCCGCGACGTCGCCTCGGCGACGATGGTCGGGGTGCTGATGTCGGCGACGCTGCCGGCCCGCCTCGGCGAGCCCGCGCGCGCGATGGTCCTCGCCCGCCGCACCGGACGGATGCGCGAGACCTTCCCCGTCCTGCTCGGGACGCTGGTCTCGCAGAGCGTGCTCAACATCGGCGCCCTGGTCCTGCTCGGCGTCCTGATCGTCACCTCCACCGACCTCTTCCACTCGAGCTCGGAACGTCTCTTCCTGCTCAGCTTCGCTCCCATGCTCTTGCTGATCGCCGTCGTCCTGGCGCCGACCGTGGTCCGCCAGAGCGGCTCCGGCCGGGTCGCCCGCGTGATCTCAACCGTGCGCGGCGCTCTGCTCAAGGTCCGCAGCGGGCTGGTCGTCTTCCGCGACCCGCGCCGCGGGCCGATCGCGGCGCTCGCCCAGCTCGGCGCCTGGGGGCTGCAGCTGCTCGCCTGCTATGCGCTGTTCACGGCGCTCGGCCTCGAAGGCCGGGTCGGGATCGGCGCCGCCGCCGCCGTCCTCTTCGCGGTCAACGTCACCGCCGTGATTCCGGCGACGCCTTCGAACATCGGCGTCTTCCAGCTGGCGACGATCAGCGTGCTGACGACCGGCTTCGGTGTCTCGACCGCCGACGCGCTCGCCTACGGCGTCATCCTGCAGGCGGTCGAGATCGCCACCGCCGTCACCCTCGGGCTCCCGGCCCTGGTGCGCGAGGGCGTCACCTGGCAGGACATGCGCCTGCGGGCGCTGTCCGCCGCCCCGGTGCGCTTGCGTCCCGCCGGGGCGACCGAGAACGCCCGCTGACCAGCGCCTCGATCTCACCTGGCCGTCGCTATCCTTTGGCGACCATCCAGAGCGGCCGAGGGACCCGGACCTGAGAAGCCGCCGCAACCACCGAACTCCCCGGAGCAAGGCATGGTGCGACAGCCGGGACCGATGGAGGTGAGCACGACTGCCAGGCACATCCGATCACAAGCGGGACTTCCTCGCCGCGACGCGCGAGCGCACGGTCATCTTCGACGGCGGCATGGGTGCGACCCTGGAGCAGTTCGAGCTCACCAGCGAGGACTACGGCGGCCTCGCGGGCAAGTGCCACGAGGCGCTGGTGCTCAACCGCCCCGACGTGATCGAGG
>DATBPT010000088.1:0-17276 GCA_036561205.1 Solirubrobacterales bacterium | reverse complement strand
CTCGGCCGCGAAGCGCTCGCGGATGAGGCGCAGGACCGGCATCTGGGCGTCGGCCCAGGCGATCCGGTCCTCGCCCGCCGCCGCGAGCGCCGGGTCGGCGATGGCGCTCACGGAGGGGCGGGGACGGGCGCGGGCTCGGGCCGGCCGCTAGTAGCGGTAGTGGTCCGGCTTGTACGGGCCCTGGACCGGGACGCCGATGTAGGCGGCCTGGTCCTCGGTGAGGGTCGTGAGCTTCACGCCGAGCGCGTCGAGGTGCAGCCGCGCGACCTTCTCGTCGAGGTGCTTGGGCAGGACGTAGACCTGCTTCTCGTACTCGCCGGTCTTCGTGAACAGCTCGATCTGGGCGATCGTCTGGTTCGTGAAGGAGTTCGACATGACGAAGCTCGGGTGGCCCGTCGCGTTGCCGAGGTTCAGCAGCCGGCCTTCGGAGAGGACGATGATCGCGTGCCCGTCGGGGAAGACGAACTCGTCGACCTGCGGCTTGATCGTCACGCGCTTGACGTCCTCGTCGCGCAGGATCCCGGCCATGTCGATCTCGTTGTCGAAGTGGCCGATGTTGCCGACGATCGCCTGGTGCTTCATCCGGCCCATCTGCTCGGACGTGATGACGTCCTTGTTGCCGGTCGCGGTGATGAAGATGTCGGCGGTCTCGACGACATCTTCCAGCGTCGTGACCTGGTAACCCTCCATGGCCGCCTGCAGCGCGCAGATCGGGTCGATCTCGGTGACGATGACGCGGGCGCCCTGGCCGCGCAGCGACTCGGCGCAGCCCTTGCCGACGTCGCCGTAGCCGCAGACGACGGCGACCTTGCCGCCGATCATCACGTCGGTGCCGCGGTTGATCCCGTCGATCAGCGAGTGGCGGCAGCCGTAGAGGTTGTCGAACTTCGACTTCGTCACCGAGTCGTTGACGTTGATCGCCGGGAACAGCAGGTCGCCGGTCTCGGCGAACTGGTAGAGCCGGTGAACGCCCGTGGTCGTCTCCTCGGTCACGCCCATGATCCCGGCGGCCATCCGCGTGAACCGCTGCGGATCGGCCTCCAGCGAGCGCTGCAGGGTCGCGAGAATGATCCGGAACTCCTCCGACTCGGCCGAAGCCGGCTCGGGCACGGCGCCGGCCGCTTCGAACTCGACCCCCTTGTGAACCAGCAGGGTGGCGTCGCCGCCGTCGTCGAGGATCATGTTCGGGCCGTCGGCCCCGGGCCAGTTCAGGGCCTGCTCGGTGCACCACCAGTACTCCTCGAGCGTCTCGCCCTTCCAGGCGAAGACCGGGATCCCGGCCGCGGCGATCGCAGCGGCGGCGTGGTCCTGGGTGGAGAAGATGTTGCACGACGCCCAGCGGACCTCGGCGCCGAGCGCGACCAGGGTCTCGATCAGGACCGCGGTCTGGACGGTCATGTGCAGGGACCCGGTCACCCGAGCGCCGGCCAGCGGCTGTGACGACGCGTATTCCTCACGCGTCTTCATCAGTCCCGGCATCTCGTGCTCGGCGAGCGTGATCTCCTTGCGGCCGAACTCGGCGAGGCCGAGGTCGGCGACTTTGTGGTCCTGAGCGGTCTGAGTGGTTGTCATGCTGCTCCTGAGTCGCGGATTCGCCTGCGAATCGTAGTGGGGTGCTCACCCACTAGCCTCAACCCCCGATGAAAGCGATGGTCATGGCCGCCGGGCTCGGCAAGCGCCTGCGGCCGCTCACCTACGAGATCCCGAAGCCGCTGGTCCCGGTCGCGAACCGGCCGATCATGGAGCACATCCTCAGCCGGCTCGCCGGCGACGGGTTCGGCGAGGTGGTCGCGAACCTGCACTGGTTCCCGGAGACGATCCGCGACCGCTTCGGCGACGGATCGTCGCTCGGGATCGAGCTCACCTACAGCCAGGAGGAGAGGCTGCTGGGCACGGCGGGCGGCGTACGCAACGTACGCGAGTTCTTCGGCGCCGAGCCGTTCGTGGTCATGGCCGGCGACGCGCTCACCGACATCGACCTGGCGGAATTGGCTCGCGCGCACGCCGACAACGACTGGATCGCGACCCTGGCCGTGAAGCGGGTCACAAACACGACCGAATACGGCGTCGTCATCACCGGCTCCGAGGGACGGGTCGTGGGCTTTCAGGAGAAGCCCGACCCCGCCGAGGCGCTCTCCGACCTCGCCAACTGCATGATCTACGTGCTCGAGCCCGAGATCTTCGACCATTTCCCCGACGCCGAGGAGCTCGACTTCGCCCTCGACGTGTTCCCGGCCCTGCTCGACGACGATCTGCCGTTCGGCGTCCACGTCACGGATGCCTACTGGAACGATGTCGGCTCGCTGCCCGAGTACCTGCAAGGCAACCTCGACGTGCTCACCGGAGCGGTCGACGTCGAGCCGGCCGGCACCCTGGTCGAAACAGCCGCCGCCGCCGGACTGGGGGGCGACGTCCGGATCGAGGGCCCGGTACTGCTCGGCGACGGTGCCGAGGTCGGCGACGGCGCCGATCTGGACGGTCCCCTGGTCATCGGTCCGGGTGCCACGATCGGGGCCAGGGCGCGGGTGCGCGAGTCGGTGCTGCTGGCCGGTGCCGAGGTGCCGGCCGACGGTCTGCTCGCCGGAGCGATAGCCGGCAGCGCAGGGGCGCTTGCAGACTCTCCAGCGCCCGCAGTGCACGACTAGAAGGCTCCAGGGTGGAGGAGGAGATGACCGCCGCCGAAAGCACCTTCGTCCCGACGGCACGACGCCTTGCGAGCGCCGCGGGCTGGGTGGTGATCGCGCTCGGGTTGCTCGTCCTCGTCGGCTGGGCCGCCGACTCCACCCTGCTCGTTCAGATCAGCCCGGACCTGCCCTCGATGAAGGCCCTGACCGCGGTCAGCCTGATCGCGCTCGGCGGCGCCCTGGTGCTCCTGGCGCCGGCCGAGGACCCGGGACCTCGCCACCGCGCCGGGGTCGCCTGCGGCGCCTCGGGAGCCCTGATCGGAGCCGTCGGGATCGCCGACTCGGCCTACACCGCCGTGATCTTGATCCTCTGTGGCCTGGCGCTGGTGACGATCGACCGCGGTTCGCCGCGATACCGCGTCGCCCTCGTGCTCGAGCTGGTGGCCGGATTCGCGGTGCTCGCCGCCCTGATCGGACTCGCCTACGGCGTCGACACCGTGCACGGGCGATCGGGCAGCAGCGGCGTGCCGCTGCACGGCGCCGTGGCGCTGGCGCTCGTTGTCCTCGCCACCGCGCTGGCGCGGCCGCAGCGGGGGATCGTCGACTTCTTCCGCGGCGACGATCCCGCATCCCGCCTGATCCGCCGCCTCACCCCGATCGCAATCCTGCTGCCGCCCCTGCTCGGCGGCACGCGACTGGCGGGCGAGAACGCGGGCCTGTTCAGCGACGACGTCGGCGTCGCCCTGGTTGCGCTCGGGGGGATCGTGATCATCATCGGCATGGTCACCGTCAGCGCCCGCTACCTGCGCGTGCAGGAGGCCCACCGCGCCCTCGGCGAGCGCTCGTTTCGCGCCGTCACCGACGCTGCGGTCGAGGCGATCATCTCCGCCGATCAGAGCGGCCGGATCATCTACTTCAACCCGGCGGCGGAGCGCATGTTCGGCTACCCGTCCGAGCAGGCGATGGGCGCCCGGCTGACGACGCTGATGCCCGAGCGCTTCCGCGAGCGGCACAGGGCCGGCCTGGCGCGCTTCCTCGAGACCGGCGAGCCGCGGGTGATCGGGGGGACCGTGGAGCTCGTCGGCCAGCGCAGCGACGGCGAGCAGTTCCCGATCTCGCTCTCGCTCGTCGACTGGGCGGCCGAGGGAGAGGTCTGCTTCACGGCGACGATCAGCGACATCAGCAAGCGCCTGGAGGTCGAGCGGGCGCTCGCCGCCGAGCGCCGGCAGCTCGCCGACGCGCAGCAGCTCGCCAGCGTCGGCAGCTGGGAGGTCAACCTCGATACCGGCGAGCGCACCTGGTCGGAACAGCAGTTCAGGAACCTCGGCTTCACCCCGGGTCCGATACCCACACGCGAGCAGATCCGCGAGTTCACCCATCCCGACGACAGGGCGATCTTCGACGAGTTCTCGGCCAAGCTCGATCGTGAGGAGGCCGAGCTGCAGATCGAGTATCGGATCGTGCTCGCGGACGGGGAGGTGCGCGCGATCCAGGCTCAGGGCGAGATCGTCACCGATCCCGACGGCACCCGGCGACTGATGGGGACCAGCCGCGACGTGACCGCCGAACGCGACGCGGAACGGCTCAAGGACGACTTCTTCGGCCTGATCTCACACGAGCTCCGCACCCCGCTGACCTCGATCATCGGCTACACGGAGCTGCTCACCGAGATCGAGGCCGAGAACCTGAGCGAGCAGGGACGGCGGTTCATCGAGGTGATCGAGCGCAATTCGCGGCGCGAGCTCAGCCTCGTCGGCGACCTGCTGCTGCTGACCAAGATCACCGCCGGCAGCTTCGAGATCGACGTCGGTCGCGCCGACCTCGCCGAGATCGTCCGAGCGACCGCCGAGCAGGCGCGCCCCGACGCGGGCAAGGCCGGGGTCGAGATCGCGCTCGAGCTCGACCAGGCCCCGGTGGTCGAGGGCGATCCCCATCGCCTCGGCCAGGTGGTCGAGAACCTGGTCTCGAACGCGATCAAGTTCACGCCCCGGGGCGGGCGGATTGCGGTCCGGGCCGGGCGCGAGGAGGATCATGCGGTGCTCGCCGTCACCGATACGGGGATCGGGATCCCGCCCGAGGAATGCGACCGCCTGTTCGAGCGCATGTTCCGCGCCGCCGAGGCGGAGCGACGCCACATCCAGGGCACCGGGCTCGGGCTGACGATCGTGAAGGCGATCGTCGACGCTCACGATGGCTCGATCGCGGTCGAGAGCGAGCTCGGGCGCGGAACCACGTTCCTGGTCACGCTGCCGCTGTTGCGCGCTGCTGTCCCGGGACCGCAACCCGCCGGCAAGGACGGGCAGCAGAACGGCGGTGGACGATCCGAAGGGGAGCGGATGGCGGTCGAGAATGAGTGAGCGCGAGGCCGTGAACGCGCTCGTGATCGCCGCCGATGACGAGCACGACATCGTCGAGCTGGTCAGGATCGTCCTCAGCCGCGCCGGCTACGAGGTGCTGACGGCGTCGCAGGGCCAAGAGGCGCTCGACCTCGCCCGGACGCGGGTGCCCGATCTGTGCGTGCTCGACGGCGTGATGCCGGGGCTTGAAGGCTTCGAGGTCCTGCGCGCGCTGCGCGAGGACGAGCGGACCGCGGCGGTCCCGGTGCTGATCCTGACCGCGACCGTGACCGAGGAGCGCGAGGTCCGCCGGCACGGCGTGGAGCCCGACGCGTTCATGAAGAAGCCGTTCGAGGCCGAGGCCCTGCTGGCCGAGGTCGAGCGTCTGCTCGGCTAGGCGTGCGAGTCGAGCTGCTTTGGTGGCGGGGCTGTCCCTCGTGGGAGCGGGCGATCGAGATCGTGCGCGAGCAGATGGCCGTTGCCGGGCTCGATCCCGAGACGCTCGTCGTGCGCGAGATCGTCGACGAGCAGGAGTCCCGGCGCGAGGGTTTTCCCGGCTCACCGACGATCCTTGTCAACGGCAGCGACATCCAGGAGCCGGGTCAGCACCCGAGCGGGTTAACCTGCCGCGTCTACCGGCTGCGCGACGGACGCGTCTCGGCGCTTCCCGACCCGGCCGACATCGCCGCCGCGCTGGCGGCGGCTCGCGAAGGGAGTGACGAGGTCGATGGGCGAAGCTGAGCACGCGGGCGCGCGACCGGCGCCGCCGCTCTCGCTGCTCGACACCGCCGGGGAGCCGTGGGCGTTGCCGACGGGCGCCGCCGCGACGGTCGTCGTCTGGACCTGCAACCACTGCCCCTACGCGCTCGCCTGGCATGACCGCCTGGTCGAGGCCGCCCGCGACTACGCCGACCGCGGCGTCCAGTTCGTCGCCGTCAGCTCCAACGACCCGGAGCGCTACCCGGCCGACGGGCCCGAGGCGATGCGAGAGCGGTTCGAGCGCGAGCAGTGGCCGTTTCCGTACCTGTTCGACGCCGGCCAGGACGCCGCTCGTGCCTGGGGAGCGCGAACGACCCCGCACCTGTTCGTCCTCGATCCCCAGCAGCGGATCGTCTACGAGGGCGCCCCGGACGCCGACCATCAGGATCCGGCCCTGCGGGCGCAGTGGTTGAGGGACGCCCTCGACGCCGTCCTCGGCGGAGCCGATCCACCGGCGAGCACCGAGCCCGTCGGCTGCTCAATCAAGTGGAAACAGTGACGGCGCGAAGGCGACTGGTCAGCGTCCCGGCCTCCTCGGCCAACCTCGGCCCCGGCTACGACGTGCTCGCGGCGGCGTTGCAGCTCGAGCTCGAGCTGGAGGTCACCGAGACGGGCGAGTTCGCCGTCGACGCCGGGCCCGACCTGCCGACCGATCGCTCGAACCTCTGCGTGCGGGCATTCGAGCAACTGCATCCGGCCGACGGCCTGCGATTCGAGATCCGCAGCGAGATCCCGCTCGCACGCGGGCTCGGCTCGAGCGCGGCGGCGATCGTCGCCGGTCTCGTCGCCGCCGACCACCTGTTCGAGCTCGGGCTCGAGCGCGACCAGATCTACCGCCACGCGGTCGAGCTCGAGGGTCATCCCGACAACGTCGCCGCGGCGCTCTACGGCGGCTTCGTCCTCTGCCCGGTCGCCGAGGGCTCCGAGGAGCTGCCGCCACCGGTGCGCCTCGAGCCTCCCGAAGGGGTGGAGGCGGTGCTGGTGATCCCGGACGACACCGTTCCCACGGCGGAGGCGAGGGTGGCGCTGCCGGCGGCGATCTCGATCACCGATGCGGTCGCCAACGTCGCCGCCGCAACCCAGCTGGTGGTCGGCATCGAGCGTTCCGACATGGCGCTGATCGGCCGCGGCCTCGCCGACCGCCTGCACCAGCCGGCACGGCGGTCGCTCTACGAGCGCTCGATGGAGCTGCTCGGCCGCGCCCGCGACCTGGGCGCGATCGGCGCCACGATCTCCGGTGCCGGGCCCTCGGTGATGCTCTGGTGCTTCTGGCAGGACACCGGCATGGTCGTCGAGGCCGCCACCGAGGCCGCGAGCGGCTGGGCCGAGGTCCGCCGCGTTCCCTTCAGCCCGCTCGGCGCCGACGTGCCCGAGCTCTAGCGGTCTACGGCAAGCTGGGTCGTACTAGGTCCTCGGCAGAGCTGACCACGCGCTCAGAGCAAGCCGAGGGCGCTGAGGATCGTCACCGAGTCGGAATAGACGTCCTTGCGCTTGACCAGGCCGTCCTCGAACGGGATCACGTCGAGGCCGTCCCAGGTCACGGTCTTGCCGGTCGGCTCGGCGACCAGGTCGCCGCGGCGCATCTCGTTGGCGTGGGTGGCCGTCGCCGTCCACTCCTGGACCACGAGCCCGTCGCGGCAATAGGTGCGCCGGCCGTCGAAGCGGATGTCGGGCCAGGTCTCGAAGATCGAGCCGATGTGGCCGCGCACGGCCTCGCCCTCGGCGCGCTCGTGGGCGGTGTGGTTCTCGAACACCATGTCGGGCGCGTGCATGGCCATGATCGCGTCGAGGTCGTGGGCGTTCCAGGCGTCGTTGTAGCGCCCGATCGCCTGCTCCAGGGCCTCGGGTGAGTCGTTCTCGTTCATCGCTCCTCCTCGATCAGCTCGAGCAGCACGTCGATCAGCATCTCGACGTCAGCCTCGGTCGTTTGCCAGTTGACGATCGCCGGCCGGAAGGCAACCCGGCCCTCGTAGACGGTGGTGCCCGCGAACACGCGCCCGTCGGCGAGCAGCGCCTCGCCCAGGCGGCGGTTGAGCTGGTCGAGCTCATCCTCGCCGACGTCCGGCGGCCGGGCGCGAAAGCAGACGATGTTGAGCTGCACCTCGGCCAGGCGCTCGAGCTCGGATGCCTCGTCGACGCGCTCCGCCAGGTGGCGGGCGAGTCGGAGGTGGCGCTCGACCATCGCCCGGTAGCCGTCGCGCCCGTACGCGCGCAGCGTCGCCCAGACGGCGAGCGCGCGGGCGCGGCGCGAGTTCTCGGGGGTGAGGAAGCCGGGGTTGGGGCGAGGGTCGTCGGGGGAGGGGAGGTAGGGGGCGCCGACGTTGAGCGCCCGTGCCAGCCGCGCCGGCTCGCGGACGAAGGAGACGCCGCAGTCGTAGGGCACGTTGAGCCACTTGTGCGCGTCGACGGTGACCGAGTCGGCGAGCTCGACCCCTTCGGTCAGCGCCCTCGACTCCGGCGCCAGGCGAGCGAAGAGGCCGAAGGCGCCGTCGACGTGCAGCCAGGCGCCGTGCCGGCTGGTGAGCTCGGCGATCGCCGCGATCGGGTCGAAGTCGCCGGCGTTGACCTCGCCCGCGTTGGCGACCACGATCGCCGGCCCGTCGCCGTTCTCGAGCGACGCGGCGAGCGCCTCCAGGTCGAGACGGCCGGCGGCGTCGCAAGTCAGGCGCTCAACCGTCCCCTTGCCGAGGCCGAGCATGCCGATCGCCTGCACGGCGCTCGGGTGGATGTAGCCGCTGCTCAGGATCCGCGGCCGCGGCGAGCCCGCCAGGCCGGCTTCGTCGGCGTCGAAGCCGAGCTCGTCGGCCCACCAGTTGCGGGCCGCGATCAGGCCGGTGAAGTTCGCCATCGTCGCGCCGCTGACCAGCACGCCGGCGAATTCGCTCGGCAGCTCGAACAACTGGCGCAGCCACTGCACCGCGATCCCCTCGAGCTTCGCGCCCAGCGGCGACGAGGCCCAGCCGAAGGCAACCTGGTCGAAGGCTGAGGTGAGCCAGTCGGCGCCCAGCGCCGCCGGAGTCGTCCCGCCGATGACGAAATGGAAGAAGCGCGGGCCGCTGGAGCGGGTCGCGGTCGCCCGGCCGCGCTCGGCGAGCTCGCCCAGTGCCTCCAGCGCTCCCGAGCCCTGCTCGGGCAGGGGTGCGTCGAAGCCCTCGAGCAGGCGCTCGGACGCGGGATCGAGCACCAGCTCGCCGGCAAGCCCCTCGACGTATTCGGCGGCCTCGCGCGAGGCGAGCGCCAGCGCCGACTCGAGCTCCCCCCGCAGCTCGAGTGGATCCGCCATTCAGTGCCCGGCTGCGCCCGCCGGCACGAGCTCGGTCGAGAGCTCGTCGAGCTGCTCGAGCAGGTCTTGCCGCGACAGCCGTCGCAGCAGCTCGCCGGCGAGCGAGAGGTAGTCGGCTCCGCGGTCGGGGCGGTAGTCGAGGATCGGGACCGCGCGCTCGGCCGACTCCGCGTAGGCGATCGACTGGCGGATCACGGTCCGGCAGACCTTGTCGCCGAAACGCTCGCGGAGCGCCTCCAGCGTTTGCCGGGCGTGCTTGGTGCGCATGTTGGCGATGTTGAGCACCACCGCGAGCAGCTCGAGCTCGGGGTTGAGCGAGTCGCGGGCGAGGTCGACGACCTCGAGCGCCTGTTCGACCCCGTGGAAGGAGAAGTACTGCGCCTCGGTCGTCAGCAGCGCGTAATCGGCGGCGACGAGGGCGTTGACGGAGAGCAGGCCGAGCGTCGGCGGGCAGTCGATCAAGATGATGTCGCGCTCGCGCTTCAGGTCGCGCAGGGCGTTGCGCAGGGTGACCTCGCGGCCGATTTTGCCGGCCAGCATCAGCTCGGCCTCGGCGAGCCGCATGTTCGCCGGGATCACCTGCCCGTGGACGGCGTCGGCGGCCCTGACCTGGCCCTGGAGCACGTCGGCGAGCGTCGGTTGTGCAGCCGGGTCGGTGTCGAAGTAGTCGGACAGGTTCCCCTGCGGGTCGGCATCGATCGCCAGCACGTCGAGCCCGAGGCGGCCGAAGACGTCGGTGAGGCTGCGGGTGAGGGTGGTCTTGCCGGTGCCGCCCTTCTGCGAGAGCACCGCGATCGTCGTGGCCATCACGCGATCCTAGTCATCCGCGGCGGTCGGGTGGGATATACGCGGCGGTGTTATACAGGCTTGTATATGGCGCCTCCGATTCGCGGAAACCGCATATACACATCCGTATAATACGATCTTGTATATGGTAGGCCCGCCGACCAACCCGTTCCGCTTCGGCTCCCTGGCCCTCGACGATGCGTTCGCCGATCGCGATCGCGAGCTGGCGGAGCTGGTCGCCGACGTACGCAATGGCCAGGACGTGGTCATCTTCGCCCCCCGCCGCTACGGCAAGTCGTCCCTCGTCTGGAGGGCGGTCCAGGAGCTGCTCGGCGCCGGGGTGCTGGTCGCCCAGGTCGACCTGATGACGACCCCGACCAAGGAGAGACTGGCGGAGAAGCTCGCGGCGTCGATCTTCGAGAACATCGCCTCGCCGCTGGAGCGCGTTCGCGAGCGGGCTCTGGCCCCGTTCCGGGGCTTGCGGATCCAGCCGACGGTGACCGTGAGCCCCGACGACGGCTCCTTCACCTTCACCTTCGCCACCTCCCAGCAGGCCGCCGACCTGGACGCGACCCTGGAGCGTTTGCTGGCGCTGCCGGCCGAGCTCGGTGCCGCGCGCGGGCGCCGCGTGGCCCTGATCCTGGACGAGTTTCAGGAGGTGGTCGAGCTCGACAAGGCGCTGCCGCGTCTGCTGCGAGCCGTGTTTCAGCAGCAGCCCGAGGTCGCGCACGTCTACCTGGGCTCGCGCAGGCACGTGATGGAGCGCATCTTCAGCGATGAGAACGAGCCCTTCTGGCGCAGCGCGAAGCCGATCGAGCTGGGCCGGATCGAGCCCGAGCTGTTCGCCGACTTCAGTCGCGAGCGCTTTCGGGCCAGCGGCCGCAGGCTCGGGGCGAAGGTGGCGGCCGAGGCGCTGCGCCGCACCCGCGGTCATCCCTACGCGACCCAGGAGCTGTGTTACTTCCTCTGGGAGGAGACGCCGCCCGGAGCGGAGGCCGGCGCCGCCGAGCTCGAGCGGGCGCTGACCGCCGTGCTGCGCTCCGAGCATGCCCACTTCTCGCTCCTCTGGGACGCCGCCTCAGCCGTTCAGCGACTGCTCTTGCAGGCGCTCTCGAGCCAGCAGCCGGGGCGGCCGTTCACGATCGAGTATCGCCGTCGCCACGGGCTGCCGTCGGCGTCGAACCTGCAGCGGGCGGCGCGGGCGCTGGTCGAGCGCGAGGTGATCGTCGGCGACGGCGGCAGCTACGAGATCGCGGAGCCCTTCCTGGCCGAGTGGATCCGCGTCAACATCAGCGGCTCGGAGCTCGATCTGAGGCGCTGAGGGTGGCCGTATAATCGCCGCGTCCCTTTTCCCGTCGCGCGCCCGCTCGAAGAAGGCGCGGACTCCGGGAGGTCCAATTGAAGCGTTACTCCCCGCACCTTCCCTGGCGCCCGCTGGTCTCGCCGCCCTCGGTCGACGACCACGACGCTTGCGCCCTCTACGCCTCGATCCGCAAGGACGCGACCCCGAGCGGCGAGCCGGTGGCGCTGGCGCTCCTCAGCCTGCAGAAGATGCTCCACCGGGCGGGCAACGTCGACGGCGAGGGTGACGGCTGCGGGGTCCTGGTCGACATCCCGCGAAGGATCTGGGCCGAGGAGGTGCGCTCGGGAGGCCACAATCCCGCGCTCGTCCACGATCCCGCCTTCGCCGTCGCCCACGTCTTCGTCGAGCGGTCGGCCGACCTCGACCAGGCCTTGCACGACGCGCGCGAGCTGCTCGGGCGCGCCGGGCTGCGGATCCTCGCCGAACGCCTCGGCGCCGTTGACTCCCAGGCGCTCGGCGCGACCGCCCGCGAGGAGGAGCCGCACTTCTGGCAGCTCGCCGGCCTGCTCGCCTCGGCCGAGCACGTCGACCGCGACCTGTTCGAGCTCACGGGCGAGCTCGAGGCGGAGCTCGGCTTCGACCTGCCCTCGTTCTCGTCGACGACCTGCGTCTACAAGGTGATGGGCGCGCCCCGGGTGCTCGGCGAGTACTACCCGGACCTGCGCGACGAGCGCTTCGAGACCGTCGCCTGCTTCGGCCACAACCGCTATTCGACCAACACCTGGCCCTCGTTCCGGCGCGTGCAGCCGTTCTCGGTGCTCGGCCACAACGGCGAGATCAACACGATCGAGCAGCTGCGCCAGGAGGCGCGCGCGCTCGGCGTCGGGATCCCGGCCGGGGGCTCCGATTCCCAGGACCTGAACCGGACGATCGATCACCTGATCCGCGCCGAGGGACTGTCGCTGGCCGAGGCGATGGAGCTGGTCGTGCCGCCGGTCGTCAACGAGATCCGCTCGCTGCCGGCCGAGCTGCACCCGTTCTTCATGTATCTGCGAGAGGTCATGGGCCCCTTCGCCCAGGGACCGGTGGCGCTGATCGCCCGCCATGCCGACGAGTGTGTGTTCTCGGCCGACGCGCTCGGGCTGCGCCCGCTGTGGACCCTGGAGACGCCAGACGACTACGTGTTCAGCTCCGAGCCGGGGGTGGTCAGCGTCCACGAGATGGTCTCCGAGCCGCTGCCGCTCGGCCCGGGAGAGAAGGCGATGGTGACGATCGACGCCGATCGGCGGCGCTCGCGGCTTTGGTCGCACTCCGAGATGCAGCACGAGGTCGCCCGGCGCTGGCTCGCCCGCACGGGCGCCGCGAGCGTGGCCCCCTACGATCGGGCGCTGTTCACGGGCGGCCCGCTCGAGGGCACCGATGTCCCCGGCTACAGCGACGCCGGCCCCGCCGAGCCGGTCAAGGTGCCCGAGAACTTGCTCGCCGGCTTCGGCTGGCAGCGAGATGACGTCAAGCTCTGCCAGCAGATGGCGTCGACCGGCGCCGAGCCGATCGGCTCGCTCGGTTACGACGGCCCGCTGGCGGCGCTCAGCCCCGAGCGCCAGAACCTCGCCGACTACTTCAAGGAGACAGTCGCCGTGGTCACCAACCCGGCGATCGACCGCGAGCGCGAGATGGAGCACTTCTCGACCCGTGCAGTCTTCGGCCGCCGGCCCTCGCTGCACGATCCGGCCGCGGACACGGGCACGGTCGAGACCTCGTTCCCGGTCATCCTCGGCGGTCACCACGGGCTCGCGCCGCTCTCCGACACCATCTACCGCGAGATTGCCAGGCCACACCAGACCTACCTGATGGAGGACCTGTGGGAGGAGTTTCGGGGGCGCGCCGCGGCGCTCGACATCGCGCTGCTGGAATCGGAGACCACGGCGGGGGCGATCGAGCGCCTGAAGCAGGAGGCGGCCAAGGTCGCCCGCGACGGCGCCGAGCTCGTCGTGCTCACCGACCGCACCGTCTACGACGGCGAGCGCCGCTACCTCGACCCGCATCTGGCGACCTCCGCGATCGACCAGGCGCTGAAGAACTTCAAGCTCGAGGCCGGGGCCGAGAACCTGCGCAGGCGCTGCTCGATCGTGCTCCGCTCGGCCGCGATCCGCAACGTCCACGACGTCGTCCTCGCGCTCGGGCTGGGAGCGAACGGCGTCAACCCCTACGTGATGCTCGAGGTCGCCTGCGTCGACGACTACTCGCAGGACATCGCCAACGTCTGCGCCGCGCTCTCGAAGGGAATCGAGAAGGTGATCTCGACGATCGGGATCCACGAGGTGCGCGGCTACGCCCGCCAGTTCTCCTCGATCGGGGTCAAGCCGGAGCTGGCGGAGATCTTCCAGACCGAGGCCTTCGCCGCCTCCGCCGGCGCCGGGGTCGGGTTCAGCGACCTCGACGCCGACACCGACGCGCGCCACGCGAGCCTCGGCGATCAGGAGAGCGCCGCCAAGCCGGCGAAGACGTTTCGCTTCTACCCGAAGGTCTACAAGGCCGCCGTTGCCGCGGCCAACGGCGGCGCCAGCTACGAGGACTACGCGGCCAAGGTGCGCGAGCTCGAGGCCGAGAGCCCGATCTCGATGCGGCACATCATCAACCTCCGGTCCGATCGCGAGGCGATCGAACCGGGCTCGGTCGATACGACCATCGGGCATCACGAGTATCCGATCGTGATCTCGTCGATGAGCTTCGGCTCGCAGTCCGAGCCGGCCTTCAGGGCGTATGCCGAGGCGGCGAAGCAGATCAACATCCTCTGCATCAACGGCGAGGGCGGCGAGATCCGCGACATGTACGGGCGCTACCGCAAGTGGCGCGGCCAGCAGGTCGCCTCGGGCCGGTTCGGCGTCTCGGCCGAGATGCTGAACTCGTCCTACGTCGCCGAGATCAAGATCGGCCAGGGGGCGAAGCCCGGGGAGGGCGGCCACCTGCCGGGCAAGAAGGTCTCCGAGAAGGTTGCCGCGGCCCGCAACGCGACCCCGGGCACCGACCTGATCTCGCCCTCCAACAACCACGACCTCTACTCGATCGAGGACCTGGCCGAGCTGATCGACGAGCTGAAGACCGTCAACCCCGACCTCCGGGTCTCGGTCAAGGTCCCGGTGGTGCCGAACATCGGCACGATCGGGCTCGGGATCGCCAAGGCGGGCGCCGACATCATCACCCTCTCCGGCTTCGAGGGCGGCACCGGCGCCGCCCGCCAGCACGCCCTCCGGCACGTCGGCCTGCCCTCCGACATCGGCACCCGACTGGTCCACCGGGCGCTGATGGAGGCCGGAATCCGCAACCGGGTCGAGATCTGGGCCGATGGCGGCTACCGCCACGCGCACGACATCGTGAAGCTGACCTGCATGGGTGCCAACCGGGTCGCGTTCGGCACCCTGGCGATGGTCTCGCTCGGCTGCACGATCTGCCGCGGCTGCCAGCTCGACACCTGTCACGTCGGCATCGCGACCCAGATCGAGACCCCGGCGCAGGCGACCGCGCACGGGCTGAAGAAGTTCACTCCCCAGGAGGTGACGACGGCGGCCGACAACTGCGCCCGCTTCTTCTCCGCGATGGGCGAGGAGGTGAGGGCGCTGACCGCCGAGCTCGGCTACGAGCGCACCCAGGACCTCGTCGGCCGCTACGACCTCCTGGAGCAGGTCGCCCGCACCGGCGAGCTCGACCTCGGCGAGCTGATCACGCCGCTGGACCAGTACCTGGACCTCGCTCCGATCGACCTCCCGGTCGCCGAGTCGGAGCCGGTCGAGGTACGCGCCGAGGCGGGCCTGGTGCGCGCCCGGCCGATCCGGATGGAGCCGAAGCAGGCCTCGGCGCAGATCGCCGAGCTCGCCGGGCGGGTGGCCGAGGGCGCCGGCGTGCGGCTCGAGTTCCCGCGGCCCACCGACGCCAACGACCGGGTGCTCGGCGCCGAGCTCTCCGGCGCGATCTCGCGGGCGCGCATCTACGACGGCGCGCCCGAGGGCTCGCTCGACGTGCTCGCCGAGCTCGACTTCAACGGCGGCTCCGTCGCCGGGCAGGGCTTCGGCGCCTTCAACGCCTACGGCCTCGTCGTCCGCGTCGAGGGTGGGGCCCAGGACGGCGTCGGCAAGGCGATGCTCGGCGGCACGGTCTCGATTATGAAGGGCAAGGGCGCCGGCGGGCAGCGGCTGAACGGCTCGGTCGGCAAGTCGTTTGCCTACGGGGCGCAGCGAGGCCGGCTGTTCGTCCAGGGATCGGCGGACTCGCGCTTTTGCATCCGACTTTCGGGTGCCGACGTGGTCCTCGGCGGCGAGCCCGCGAAGCCGATCGACGACTCACTCGGGTGCGTCTCAGACCGTGCCAACGCCAAGGGCTTCGCCTTCGAGTACATGACCTCCGGTCGCGCCGTTGTCCTCGGCGACATCGGTCCCTGGGCCTGCGCCGGGATGACCGGAGGACGCGTGTACGTGCGCCAGAACCCCGCCTGGAACCTCGATCGCGAGACGATCCAGCGGCGGCTGGGGGAGGGCGCGAAGGTGACGCTCACCGACCTCGATCCCGAGGGCATCCTCGACATCGAGGACCTGCTCGGCCACTACGCGAGCGAGCTCCGCGAAACGGAGCAGGACGAAGAGGCGGAGCGGATCGCCGCCCTCGCCGCCGAGGCCCCCGACCAGTTCCTCGTCGTGATCCCGGAGAAGGTGCAGGCCGACCCGAATATCAGTACGGAATAACTCCGACGGCTGCTCGGCTTCGCCTCCGCTGCCGTCGGGTCGCGTCCTGTTGAGGGAAGGCAGGTCGTGGGCGGGTAAACCGCGACTTCGTCGCTATTGCCGGCGGGCGTGGGGTTTACGGGTCGGGGTTTACGCCCGCAATACGTAGAGGCGGTAGCGGCCGATTTCGAGTTCGTCGCCGTCCGCGAGCGGGGCCCAGTCGACCTGCTCGCCGTTGACGAAGAGGCCGTTGAGGCTGCGGTCGTCGAGCGCCCGCAGCTCCCCGGACCCGGTGAGAACGATGAGCGCGTGGCGACGCGAGACCGTCGCATCGTCGAGGCGAACGTCGGCCGCGCCGGATCGGCCGATCCGGGTCCAGCCCGGCTCGAGGCGGACCACCGCGTATTCGTCGTCGCCGCCATCGAAGGCGATGTAGTGACCGGCCTGCTCGATCTCCGCGCGAGCCTCCGTCAGCCACTCGGGCGCGGCCTCCGGGACCGCGACGGCCTCCGAGTCCACCGTCGGCCGGCGGTCGAAGATCGAGGCGCGGCGAAACCGGCGCCCGTGGCAGTTCGGGCATTCAGGCAGCGATCCGATCGAGGCGAGCGAGAATGCGAAGCCGCAGGAGACGCAGCAGAGCGAGCCGGGTTGAGGCTCGGTCAGCTGCTCACCCGATTGGTGGATCTCTGGGCCGTCTTGGATCAATACAGACATTGGCCTACCCCGCCTAGTGCGGATCTTAACGAGCATGGCCGCACGGTCCACAAGGCGGGCGCGGAGTTGGACGGAAATTGCGGGGTATGTGGGTCGCCGCGCCGAATAGAATCGCGCGGCATGCGCCCGGTCTCCACCAGCATCCTCATCGACGTTCCCCGCGAGCGTGTCTTCGACCTCCTCGCGGACCTCTCGGTGCGGCCCGGGTTCACCGATCACTTCATGACCGAGTACCGGCTGCAGCGGCTGCAGCCGGTCGGGGTCGGCGCCGCGGCCCGCTTTCGCGTGCGCGAGGCGGAGCATTGGATGGACACGGTGATCGACGTCGCCGAACGCCCGCACCTGATTCGCGAGCACGGCCACGGCGGTCGCTCCAACCGGGTGCCGGTGTTCACCGTCTGGGAGCTGGCGGAGGGAGCGTCGCCCGAGTCCTGCGAGACCACGGTCACCTTCTGGACCGAGCCGGTCAACCACCTCGACCGCATCCGCGATCAGCTCGGCGCCAGCCGGCGTTTTCGCCGCGATTGGAAGCGCGCCCTGGCCCGCCTGCGCGAGATCGCCGAGGACGGCGTCGCCGTCGAGCGGCTCGGCGTCGCCGGCGGCGAGCGGATCGCCGCGTTCGCGCGCTAACAGACACAAGCCGCCTCAACAGCGGCGGGGGCTCGGCTTCGCCTCGCTCGGCCGCCTCAACAGCGGCGGGGGCTCGGCTTCGCCTCGCTCGGCCACTGAATATGCTTGCGCCCGCCATGCGCCGCC
>DATBPT010000087.1:0-5739 GCA_036561205.1 Solirubrobacterales bacterium | reverse complement strand
CGAACCCGGCGACCGCGCCCGCGTCGCACGGGGCCGACGACGATCGCGCCACCGCGGTAGACGTCGCGGTCGAGCAGGCTGTGCAGGGTCACGATGGTCTCGTCGTGGGTTGTTGCCGGATGCACGAGATCGATCACCAGTCCGGCCTCCTTGCCGGGGTTTCGGCGAGTGACGCGACCGACTCGTTGCTGGTAGACCCGGCGCGACGCGGTTGGCGCGAGGTGCATGCAGATCGTCGCCCGGGGCGAGTTCCAGCCCTCGGCGAGCAGCATCGCGTTGCAGAGCACGTCGACCTCGCCGCGCTCGAAGCCGGCGAGGATCTCCGCCAGCTCGCGTTTCGGCGTCTCGCCGGAAACCGCCTGGGCGTTGATGCCGGCGTTGCGGAAGGCGGTGGCGACGTTGTTGGCATGCCTGACGCCGGCGGTGTAGACGACGCCCGGGACGCGCTTGAAGCGCGATTGGTAGAGGTCGGCGATGGCGACGTTGAAGGGCTCCTGGTCGAGCAGGGCGGCGAGCTCTTCCTGGTCGAAGTCCTGGTCGACCTCGCCGCGGCGCAGCGGCACCTTGGCGATCGTGCGCACCCCGGGCCCGGGCGGGATGCGGATGCAGCGAAGCGGCGCGATCACGCCCCGGCGCGCCGCCTGGGCGAGATCGAAGCGCGAGGTCTGGGTCGGGAAGAGGTCGGCGACGTGGCGGGCGATCAGGGCGCCGGTGGCGGTCATGCCGATGAACACCGGGTGGGTCCAGGTCCGGATGCAGGCGCTGGTCTTCTCGCCGAGCGCCGTATGGGCCTCGTCGCAGATCACGATCGAGTAGGCGTCGGAGACGCGGCCCGCGTTGCGGACGAACCACTGGTAGGTCTCGACCGTGACCGGGCCGTAGGGGTGGTCGGCGCCGTCGAGCAGCGGCGGCGAGAGGCGGTCCTTGTAGCCGCGGTCCGAGATCTCGCCGATGAACTGGTCGACGAGGTTGCGGCGATGGGTGAGGATCAGCACCCCGCCAGTTCGCGTCGCGTCGATGAAACCGACCGCGGCGACCGTCTTGCCGGCGCCGGTTGCATGCTCGAACCAGAAGCGGCGGCTGGCGCCGGGGTCCTCGGGCGCCTCGGCGACGACGTCGGCGTCCTCGGTCTCGGGTTCGTCCCAGTCCTGAGGCTCCTCGTCGGGCGCGAGGACGTCGTCGGCGTCCTCCTCGAGGTCCGTGGCGCCGTTGCCGGCCGTGCCCTCGGCGGCCGCTTCGCCGTTCGGCTTCGCGCCGTTGCGGCCGTTCGAACGGGCGGCGGCGCCGGAGTTCTCGAGCTCGGTGACGACCGCCGCCAGTGTCCCGGAGAGCGCGTCGACCTGGTGGTCGTTGAGCTCGGCGTCGTCGAGCAGGCGCGGCGTCTCCTCGTCGAGCAGGCGCTCGAGGCCGAGCATCAGGGAGTAGTCGCCGCGCCATTCGAAGCTCGGCACCTCGGCGCCGTCGTCGAGCTCGGCGAGGGCGGCGTCGACGGCAAGCCTGCGCGCCGTGCCCGGCGCCAGGTCGGTGATCGTCTCACCGGCGAGCAGGATCGGCTCGCGGGAAAACTCCCGCACCCGATCGAGGTCGGCCTCACTCAGCTCGCCAGCCGCGCTCGCGGCTACGTCAGTCGTCTTAGCCATTGGCAAGGGGTAAAAAGTGATCCCGCGCCCGCCGATTGATCCAGGTCGGAGACGGCGAGCGAAGTAAGCTCGGAAGAGGCGGGCACCGGGCTCGGGATCCCCTTAAGCCGAACCGGCGTACCTCCGTGGTCCAAGAACTGCGGGACCAGGGGCTATTGAACCACACACGGCAGCGAATGAGTAACCGACCGGCAACTTCTCGCACATTTGCGCTCGCACTGGGCGTGCTGGCTCTGGCGCTGCTCGGCGGCTGCGACTCGAGCGGCGGTGACCCGGGCGCCGGTAATCCCGAGTCGCAGGCGACCGACTACGAGAAGGCGCTCGCCGGGGCGCCGGCGCCGCTGGCGAAGCTGTACGCGAACGGGGACGAGATCATCGAGGGCGGCGCCGACGAGCTGCACTCGCAGCTCGAGAAGCTGCGCGGGTACCCGGTGGTCGTCAACGCCTGGGCGTCGTGGTGCGGGCCCTGCCGGCTCGAGTTTCCCGACTTCCAGGCGGTCGCCGCCGAGCGCGGTGACGAGGTCGCCTTCATCGGCGCCGACATCGACGACTCCACCGACGCCGCGAACGAGTTCCTCAGCGAGCTGCCGCTCCCCTACCCCAGCGTCAGCGACCCCGACTCGGAGGTCAAGGACGAGCTCGGACTCCGCGGCCTGCCGGGCACCGCCTTCTACGACGCCAACGGCGAGCTCGTCTACCTGAAGCAGGGCCCGTACACCTCCGAGGCGGACCTGAACGCGGACATCGACAAGTACGCGAGCTAAACCACCCGAGGCGCGATAATCCGGATATGGGCTCGCGCACTCACCTGTGGCTGTTGACGGCGCTCGCCGGCCTCCTCCTGCTGGTCCCCGGCCTGGCCTCCGGACAGTCATCGACCACGGTCCCATCGATCGAGCTCTCGGGGTCGATCGACCCGGCGACCGAGAAGTGGATCGGCGCGGCGCTCGACCAGGCGGCCGACGACGACGCGCCGCTGGCGATCATCCGCATCGACACGCCGGGCGGCCTGGAGAGCTCGATGCGGGCGATCGTCCAGGACATCATCGACGCGCCGATGCCCGTCGTCGTCTACGTCTCGCCCGACGGCGCCCGCGCGGCCTCGGCCGGTGCCTTCATCACCGAGGCGGGCGACGTCGCCGCGATGGCACCGCAGACCAACATCGGCTCGGCCAGCGCCGTGACCTCGACCGGCGGCGACATCGGCGGCACGCTCGGGGTGAAGATCGAAAACGACGCCGCCGCCTTCATTCGCGCGCTCGCCGAGGCCCACGGCCGCGACGGCGCGCTCCCCGGTCAGATGGTCACCGACGCCGCCAACTTCACCTCCGCCGAGGCGCTCGACGGGCGCGCGATAGACATCGTCGCCAGCAGCGAAGACGAGCTGCTCGCCCAGCTCGACGGCTTCCAGGTCAAGGGGCCGAAGGCGCAGACGCTGGCGACGTCCGGGCTGACGATCGACGAGCGCCAGATGAGCCTCCAGTACGAGCTCCTGCAGATCCTCGTCAACCCGACGATCGCCTACCTGCTGCTGCTCGTCGGCCTGGTCGGAATCGCGATCGAGGTCTTCAGCCCCGGCCTGATCCTGCCGGGCACCCTGGGCGCGGTCTGCCTCCTGCTCGGGGCCTACGGGACCGCACAGCTGCCGGTGACCGCGGTCGGGATCGCGCTGCTGGTGATCGGCATCGCGATGATCATCGCCGAGGCGCACCTGGCCACCCACGGGATCCTCGGCGTCGTGGGGGTGATCGCGCTCGCCGCGTCGGGCCTGCTGCTGTTCAACACGGACTCGAGCACCTATGAGGTCTCGGCGCCGGTCGTGATCGCGGTCGCGGTCCTGCTCGGAGGCGGGCTCACGTTCGCGGTCTCGAAGGCGGTCGAGGCCGGCAGGGCGCCGGTGCAGACGGGGCGCGAGGATCTGATCGGCGCCTCCGGCGACGTCCGCGAGCCGCTGACCCCGGTCGGCCAGATCTACCTCGACGGCGCCCTCTGGCGCGCCAGCCTCGCCGACGCCGCCGACGACGACGACGCCGAGCGGGTTCGAGAGCGCGGCGCTAGAGTGCGGGTCGAGGCGGTCGAGGGGTTGACGCTCCGGGTCCGGCCGCTCGCGGAGGTCGTCTCAGAGACCGAGGAAGGAGCCCGTTCGTGACAGTCGCCATCGCGGTCATCGCCGTAGTCGCGGTCTTCATCCTGATCATCCTCGGCGCCGCGATCAGGATCCTGCGCGAGTACGAGCGCGGCGTCATCTTCCGTCTCGGCCGGCTGATCGCGCAGAAGGGGCCGGGCCTGATCCTGCTGATCCCGTTCATCGACCAGATGGTCAGGATCGACCTGCGGACGATCACCCTGAACGTGCCGCCGCAGGAGGTGATCACCAAGGACAACGTCACCGTCCGCGTCAACGCGGTCGCCTACTTCCGCGTCCTCGACGCGAACAAGGCGGTCACGGAGATCGAGAACTTCCTCCTCGCCACCTCGCAGATCTCGCAGACGACCCTGCGCTCGGTGCTCGGCAAGGCCGAGCTCGACGCGCTGTTGTCCGAGCGCGAGCGGCTCAACCTCGACCTGCAGCAGATCATCGACGAGCAGACCGAGCCCTGGGGGGTGAAGGTCTCGACGGTCGAGGTCAAGGACGTCGAGCTGCCGGTCGACATGCAGAAGGCGATCGCGCGCCAGGCCGAGGCCGAGCGCGAGCGGCGGGCGAAGGTGATCGCCGCCGACGGCGAGTTCCAGGCGGCGGAGAAGCTCTCGCAGGCCGCCAACATCATGAGCCTGAACCCGGCGACGCTCCAGCTTCGCTACCTGCAGACGCTGGTCGAGATCGGGGTCAACAACAGTTCGACGATCATCTTCCCGCTGCCGCTCGACCTGATCAAGCCGCTGCTGGAGGTGCACTCGACACCGGTGGTCCCGCCGCCCGAGCACCCGCTGCCGCCGCCACCAGAGCCCTGAGCTCGCCCGAGGTCCGCATCGACCAGCTCACCGGCCTGCGGGCGATCCTCGCCCCGGGCCGAGCCGAGCGTCCGGACGCCTTCGACCCGCGGTCGCCGGAGCCGAAAGCGGATGTCGAGGAGCGCTGTCCGTTCTGCGAGGGGCGCGAGGACCGCACCCCGCCCGAGGTCTGGGCCGAACGGCCCGCCGGCGGCGCCCCGGACACGCCCGGCTGGACGGCTCGCTCGGTCCCGAACCTGTACCCGGTGCTGAGCGCGCCGGCCGACGCGCGAGCGGCGGCGAAGCCGGAGACCGGCCTGGCGAGCTCGATCGACCCGCTCGGAGCGGCCAACCGGGGCGAGGCGGACCTGTTTCGCTCGCAACCGGCGGAGGGCGCGCACGAGGTGATCGTCAGCGCGCCCGAGCATGCGACCTCGCTCTCGCAGCTGCCGCCGGAGCGGGTTGCGGGCGCGGTTGCCGCATGGCGCGAGCGCATGCGCGCCCACGAGGACGCCTCGTACCTGCACCTGATCGTCAACGAGGGGCCGGAGGCCGGCGCCTCGCTCGAGCACACGCATGCGCAGCTCTACGCGCTCAACTTCGTCCCCGCGGAGGTCGCCCGCGAGCGCGAGCGCGCCGGCGCGTATCACGAGCGGACGATGGGCGCCCACCTGCTCAGCGACGTCGCCACCGAGGAGGTGCGCCGCCGCGAGCGGCTGGTCGCGGTCGACGACGAGACCCTGCTGGTCTGTCCGTGGGCATCGCGGTCGCCGTTCGAGCTGCGGGTGATCCCGCGCCGGCCACAGGCGCGGTTCGAGGACGACGCGGGAGGCGAGGCGATGATCGCCACCGCGCTGCGGGCGCTCGGAGGCGCCCTCGGGGAGGTGCCGCAGCTGAACCTCTGGATTCGCACCGCACCCCGGGGTGCGGACGAGTTCTGCTGGCACATCGACATCGTTCCGCGGCTGACGATCCGGGCCGGATTCGAGCTCGGCACCGGGGTCGAGATCAACGTCTATCCGCCGGAGCGGGCGGCGTCGGACCTGCGCGAAGCTCTCGGCTGACGGATGGGCGGGGCGCGAAAGCTCGCCTGGTGGGCGCTGTCGCCGTTCGCGTACGGGACCGCCCGGGTCGCTCTCCACAGTCGTTGCCGGGTGCTCAGCGGACC
>DATBPT010000086.1:0-2516 GCA_036561205.1 Solirubrobacterales bacterium | reverse complement strand
AATCCGATTCGAGGGTCCTCAAGGTCGCTGGCGATCGCCGAGCCGATCACCTTTCGCATGACCTCGTCGATTCGGCGCATTCGGTCGCCACCGGCCATACGCGAGCCAACATAACAGGGGCGCCTGAAACCCTCAGCCGCGCACGTCGTCGAGGCTGAGCAGGTCGCGTTCGAACGTGCACCCATCCGGACAACGAGCCTCAACGAAGCGCTCCAACTCCGACGCCCGCTCGCGTACCTCGGCCCCGCCGACGAGGGCGCAGAGGATCACCGCCCGGCGCCGGTCGTCGTGAGCATCGATCTCCGCCACGGCGGCGACGAAGCGCTGGCGGATCTGTGCCTTGAGCGAGCTGACCACCTTGCGCTTCTCCTTCAGGCTCTGGGCCTGACGCAGATCCACCCGGACCTCGGTCAGCGACACGTACGTCGTCCCCGGCATCCCCCCGCGCCGGCCTACTCCAGCGTCTTCTCGATCTTCTTCGTCTCGAAGGCCTCGATCACGTCGCCGACCTTGACGTCCTGGAAGCCCTCGAGCACGACGCCGCACTCGAGCCCGGCCTCGACCTCGCTCACGTCGTCCTTGAACCGGCGCAGGGAGCCGATCCGGCCGCTCCAGGCGACCGTGCCGTCGCGGACCAGGCGCACCTCGGCGCCGCGGGTGAGCTTGCCGTCGGTGACCGAGCAGCCGGCGATCGTGCCCACCTTCGAAGCCTTGAACAGCTCCAGCACCTCGGCCTGGCCGAGCGCCTCCTCGACCTCCTCGGGCTCGAGCATGCCCTCCATCGCCGCGCGCAGCTCCTCGGTCACCTTGTAGATCACCGAGTAGGTGCGGATCTCGACCCCCTCCTGCTCGGCGGCGTGGCGGGCGTCGGCGAGCGGGCGGACGTTGAAACCGATGATCACCGCGTCGGAGGCGGCGGCGAGCATCACGTCGGACTCGTTGATACCGCCGGCGCCGGCGAGGATCACGTTGACCGAGATCTCGTCCTGGGGCAGCTTCGCGATCTCGTCCTGGAGCGCCTCCAGGGAGCCCGAGACATCGGCCTTGAGGACGATGTTGAGCTCGTTGATCGTCCCCTCCTGGGCCTTGGCGAAGACCTCGTCGAGAGTGAGCCGCCGCGACTGGCGACGGGCAAGCTGCTCGGTCTTCAGCCGATGCGCGCGCTCCTCGGCGAGCTGGCGCGCGCGGCGGTCGTTCTCGACCACCTCGACCCGCTCGCCGGCCTCGCAGACGCCCTCGAAGCCCAGCACCTCGACCGGATCGCCGGGTTTCGCCTCCTGCAGGCGGGTCCCGGTGTGGTCCTGCATCGCCTTCACCTTGCCCCACTGAGGGCCGGCGACGACCGAGTCGCCGATCTTCAGCGTTCCCCGCTGGACCAGGACCGTGGCCACAGGGCCGCGGCCCGGGTCGAGGTGGGACTCGATTACCGAGCCCGAGGCGGGCGCGTCGGGGTTTGCCTTCAGTTCCTCGAGCTCGGCGACCAGGAGGATGTTCTCGAGCAGCTCGTCGAGGTTCTCGCGCGTCTTCGCCGAGACGTTGACGAAGATCGTGTCGCCGCCCCAGTCCTCGGGGCTGAGGTCGTGGGTGGCGAGCTCGCCCTTGACCTTGTCGGGATTGGCGTTGTCGAGGTCGATCTTGTTGATCGCGACCAGGATCGGCACGTCGGCGGCGCGGGCGTGGTCGATCGCCTCGACCGTCTGCGGCATCACGCCGTCGTCGGCGGCGACGACTACGACGACGATGTCGGTGACGTCGGCGCCGCGGGCGCGCATCGCGGTGAAGGCGGCGTGGCCGGGGGTGTCGATGAAGCTGATCGTCTTGTCGTTCTGGTGCACCTGGTAGGCGCCGATGTGCTGGGTGATCCCGCCGGCCTCCCCGGCGACGACCTCGGTCTCGCGGATCGCGTCGAGCAGCGACGTCTTGCCGTGGTCGACGTGGCCCATGATCGTGACCACCGGCGGGCGATCGGCGAGGTCCTCGTCGGCGTCGTCGAAGACGGGCGCCTCGACCTCCTCCTGGGCTGCGGTGACCATCTCGACCTTGCGGTCGAGGGCCTCGGCGAGCACCTCGATCGTCTCGTCGGTGAGCGTCTGGGTCAGGGTCGCCATCTCCCCCAGCTGCATCAGCTGCTTGATCACGTCGGCGGCGCCGACGCCGAAGATCTCGGCGACCTCGCGCACGGTTGCGCCGGAAGGGATCTTCAGCGCCGGCTGCTCCTCCTCGACATGCGGCCCGAGCGGCGGCTCCTCCAGCAGCGGCCGGCGCCGGCGACCGCCTCGGCGCCGGGGCGGGCGGCGTGGTGGGGCACTCTGCATCTGGTCCCTGCGGGAGGCCTGGGAGTCGATCACCACGCGGCGGCGCTTCTTCTGCGCGGCGCCGCCGGCGGCGGGCTGCACGGGGCGCACGGGCTTCGCCGCCCCGTCGGCGGCGGGCTTCGAGGCGGCGGGCTTGGACGCTGCCTTGGGCTGCTTCGCGACGGCCGTCGGCTTCGCCTCCGTCGCCGCAGCAGCGCTGTC
>DATBPT010000085.1:0-14223 GCA_036561205.1 Solirubrobacterales bacterium | reverse complement strand
ATCCGGTGGCTCGGTCGGGTTGCCGTAGGGGCAGTCGGTGGTATCGAGCGCGCGGTCATAGCCCGGGACGCCCGGAGCGAGCAGGGCGCAACCTGCCTCCATCCGTCCGCCGTAGAGCTCCGCTACGGCCGCGCGGTCGAGGCCGCGGTTGACCGCCTCACGGACGAGCGGATCGGCGAACGGCGCCAGCCCCGCATCGAGGAAGAAGTACGCGGTAGCGGGCGTTGGATGTGTGATGAAACGGTCGCTGGCCTGGTCGACGATCGTCGAGATCAGCTCCTCGGGCGGCGGATCCTGCATGTAGTCGAGTTTGCCGTCGAGGACCTCCTGGGCCTGGCGGAGGCGATCCGGCACCACCCTGTTGGTGATCTCGGCGATGTTGCCGGTCGGGATGTCGGGGATGTCGAGCTCGCCGAAGTTGGGGCTGCGGGAAAGCACGAAGCCGCCGTCGGTGTCGGCCTCCGTGATCTCGTAGGGGCCGACGCCGGGCGGCGGCTCGGCGCTCAGGTCCCGGAACGGGGTCTTCGCCGGCACCAGGCCGGCGAAGGTGAGCGCGAGGGCGTCGGCGAAGCCCGGGTCGGGCGCGGTCAGGGTGATCGTGATCTCGCCGGTCTCGTCGTCGGCCTCGATGCCTTCGATCTGGCGCTCGGGATCGCCGCCCCGCTCGTACTCCCTCGCCCCGGCGATGCCCTCGTAGAAGTGGGCACCTGCCGAGCCGAGGTAGAGGACCCGGGCGATCGCGTGCTCGAAGTCGCTCGCTCGCACCGGGGTGCCGTCCGAGTACTGGATGTCCTCGCGCAGGGCGAGCGTGTAGGTGCGCCCGTCGGCAGAGATCTCCGGCAGATCCGACGCCAGTCCGGGGATCAGCTCGGCACCCCGCTCCCCCTCGGCGTGGCGGTAGGTGAGCAGCGGCGTGTAGACCAGCCACAGCGGCTCGCGGCCGCTGATCCGCGCGGCGAGCGCCGGGTCGAGGTGATCCGGGCCGGCGGTCTGCGAGATCGTGATCGGGGCCTCGGGCGGCTCCTCGGTCCCGCACCCGGGCAGCGCGAGGGCGGCGGCGCAGATCAGCAGCGGGCCGATCGGCTTCACCGGGTCGTCTACTCGGCCTTCGGGCTCGGGAACTGACTCCGCATCACGGCGTCCCAGGCGCGGTCCTCGCTCATCTCTTCCTCCTCGGGTCGACGATCGAACACTAGAGTCCGGCCGATGCGAGCGGTGACCTTCCAGGGTCCGGGCGAGGTGCGCGTCGACGACGTCGCCGAACCCGAGCTGACGGCGCCCGACGAGGCGATCATCCGGGTCGAGGCGAGCGGCGTCTGCGGCTCCGATCTCCACATCTACCACGGGCGGGTTGAGATCGAGCAGGGCTTCACGCTCGGCCACGAGTACGTCGGCACCGTGATCGCGGCCGGCGACGCGGTCACCACGGTGAGCGAGGGCGACCGGGTCCTCGGTACCTACGGCACCGCCTGCGGCGAGTGCTTCTTCTGCCGTCGCGGCGACTTCCACAAGTGCGACCACGGCCGCGTCTTCGGTCACGGGAAGACGCTCGGCTCGCTCCAGGGAGCCCAGGCCGAGCTGCTCTTGGTGCCGAACGCCGACCTCACCCTGCGCCCGGTTCCCGACGGGATGTCCGACGACGTCGCACTCTTCGCCGGCGACGTGATGGGCACCGGGTATCACGCCGTGGTCGAGTCCGGGGTCGGCGTCGGATCCGTGGTCGCGGTCCTCGGCCTCGGTCCGGTCGGCCTCTGCGCGGCGCAGGCGGCGCTCGCCGCGGGCGCCGCCGGGGTGATCGCGGTCGACACCGTCCCCGAACGGCTGGAGCTCGCCCGCGCCCTCGGCGCCGAGCCGGTCCATCTGACCGAGGAGGACCCGCGGGCGGCGGTCAAGGCGCTGACCGAGGGCCGCGGCGCCGACGCGACCATCGACGCGGTCGGCCACCCCGACGCGCTCGAGCTCGCCTGCCGGCTGACCCGTAAGGCGGGCACGGTCTCGGCGACGGGCGTCTACGCCGAGCGGATCGAGGTCCACATGGGGATCGTCTGGATCAAGGCGCTGACGCTGAAGACCGGGCATGCGAACGTGATCAAGCACGTCGACCCGGTGCTCGAGCGGCTCGCTTCCGGGGCGCTCGACCCGACACCCCTGGTTACCCATCACATGGGCCTCGACGAGGCCGCGGACGCCTACGACATCTACGACCGCCGCGAGGCGCTGAAGATCGTGCTCAAACCGTGAGCGAGATCAGCTGGGAGCAGTTCGAGGCCGTCGAGATGCGAGTCGGCAGGGTCGTCGCGGTCGAGGACTTCCCCGAGGCCCGTGTCCCCGCCTGGAAGCTGGAGATCGACTTCGGCCCGGAGATCGGCAGCCGGCGTTCTTCCGCCCAGATCATCAACTACTCGCGCGAGCAGCTCGAGGGTTCGCTGATCGTCGCCGTCCTCAACTTCCCGCCGAAGCGGATCGGCCCGTTCACGTCCGAGGTCCTGGTCCTGGGGGCGCTCGACGACGAGCTCGGCGTCGTCCTCCTTCGCCCCGACCGCGAGGCGGCGCTCGGCGACCGGATCGCCTAGGGGGTGCCGTTCCGCGAGACCGCGGGGTAGGCGAGGTGGACGTGCGTGCGGGCGACGGCGATGAACTCGCGCTGCTCTCCGTCGCCGGGCTCGCCGATCGTGCTGATCACCGCGTTGGCGAGCGGGATGAACGCCATCTCGCCGCGGTTGAGGTAGTCGGAGAGGCGGCTGCGATAGCCCTCCCGCGGCATCGTCAGGTCGCCGACGATCCGATGGCGGTCGGTCTCCAGCACGATTCGTTCGACACGCGTATCCATGTCGACAAGCTATTCGTTTTCGTCGCCTGTGCGAGGGTACGGCTGTGGCCGACGTGTCCGACATGTTGCGCACCTACCTCCAGGATCATCACGCCGGATCGACGGTCGGTCTCGAGCTGGCGCGGCGCGCCGCGGGCTCCAACGAGGACACCGAGTACGGCACAGAGCTGGCGCGGATCGCCGACGAGATCGCCGAGGACCGGGTGACGCTCGAGCAGGTGATGGACCGGCTCGGCGTCAAGGCGAGCGCGATCAAGGACGCCGCCGGCTGGACCGCGGAGAAGTTCGGCCGCCTGAAGCACAACAACAGCCTGTTCAGCTACTCGCCGCTGAGTCGGGTGGTCGAGCTCGAGGGGCTGGTGATCGGCGTCACCGGCAAGCTGGCGCTCTGGGAGTCGCTGCGCACGGCCGTCGGCGAGAGCCTCGACGGGATCGAGTTCGCGGCATTGAGTGAGCGCGCGGCCGATCAGCGCTCACGGCTCGAGGCGCTGCGTAAGCGCGCCGCGGCAGAAGCGTTCCAGGCCGGTTAGCCCTCGGTGGAGAAGGCGCGTCGGGCATCGGCGGGGTCGGCGTATACGCGTACCGAGATCACGCGGTCGCCGCGCAGCGTCCACAGCCAGGCGTTTTGCGAATCGAGGAAGCCCCGCTCGTGCCAGGCGCGTACGCGACCGAAGACGAGCACCTGGCCCTCGTCGACGGGGTGGAAATGCTGCGGCTGCAGTTCGAGTCGTTTCCATTGCTGGGCCAGGTCGCCGATGTAGTCGGCGAGCCCTGCGTAACCGCGGTAGGGCTCGGTCCGCCCGGCGAGCAGGCCGGTGACCGTCGAGACCTCGATCGACTCGTCGGAGAGCGCGATCAGGCCGTCCAGGTCGCGGTTGCCGAAGGCCGCATAGGCCTTTCGGATCAGCGTCTCCCCCTCGACCGGCACCCGTCTAGTAATACCGATCCGCCGCCGGAACCTTCGGCACCTCCGAGGCGATGCGCTGCATGACGCCGTAGAAACGGTGCACCTCCGGGTACAGGATCGCCTTGCCGCTGGTCACCAGCCCGCCCGAGATCCCGCGCTCGGGGTCGGCCCAGCCCATGATGTTGATTAGGCCCAGGTGGCCGAAGGCGAGGTCGGTGTCGCGACCGTAGAGACTGACGACCTTGGCGCCGAGCATGAGGCCGTAGCTGAACCGGGTCGGGAAGACGAGCGAGAGGTCGATCTCGAGCCTCGACTGCTCGGTCAGCGCCTTGCGCAGGGTCTCGGGCTTGATCACCCTGACGCCGTCGAGCTCGCCGCCGCGGCGGAAGATCTCGAAGAAGCGGGAGAGCTCATTCGCGTTCGTGACCACGCTCGCCGCCGGGATCACGGCGGTGAGGAAGCGCGGGTCGTTGGAAGCGTCGATCACCTCGTCGACCGGTGCTCCGAGCGCTCGCGTCGCCAGGGTCGAGACCGGGGGCAGCAGCCGGGGGCCGGTGACGTAGCTGAGCCCGACCTCGTCGACGTCGGCAGGGTCGACGCCGTAGTTGTTCCAGCGGAAGCCGAGCGGGTCGAGGATCTCGCCGGCGAGCACCTCGCGGATGCTGCTCCCACTGACGCGCTGGACGATCTCGCCGAGGATGAAGCCTCCCGAGACCGCGTGATAGGCGAGCAGCTTGCCGGGTGCCGAGGCCGGCTTCGCGTCGCAGATCAGCTCCAGCAGGTGCTCGCGGTCGTCGAGCAGATCCAGATCCAGAGCCTGCTTGGGCAGCGAGGCGACGCCGGCCCGGTGGGCGAGCACGTGGCCGATCGTGATCTCGCCCTTGCCGTGGCGCGCGTATTCGGGGATGTGGTCGGCGACCCGGTCCTCGATCGCCAGCGCCCCGCGCTCGGCGAGCATGTGAACGACCATCGCCGTGATCCCCTTCGAGGTCGAGTAGACGCAGAACGGCGTCTGCGTGGTCGCCGCGGCCTTGGGCACGTCCTCGCCGTCGCTGGGGCCGTTGCCGCGGGCATGGCCGATCGCCCGGTCGAGCACCACCTTGCCCTCGCGACGCAGGCATAGCTGCAGCGCGGGGTGGACGCCGCTGCGATAGAGGTCGAGCCCGCCCTCCCAGATCCGCTCGACCAGCTCGGGGGTCATCCCGGCCTCCGCCGGGTCGGCTTCGGGCCCGGTCGAGGTCGCGGCCTCGAGGTCCTCGGGCATCCGGATCCGCCGTAGCGGATCGCCGATCAGGGGGAAGCGGGGGATCGAGGGCAAGGTGCGCCAACCTAGACGCGCCAACGGCGCACCGCAACCCAGACCGGTGACGCCTCCGCGCCTCCCGGCGCGCGCGCTGGCGCCGCCCGGCGGCTGAGTACGCTCTCTGCGAGCTCTGATGATCGGCCCACTCGAGATCGCGATCGTGGTCGTCGTCCTGCTCCTGATCTTCGGCTACCGCAAGCTGCCGGCCCTGGGGCGATCCGCCGGCGAGGGCGCCCGCGAGCTGAAGGAGTCGGTTCAGGAGGCGGTCGGCGACAAGGCCGATCCGAAGACGATCGGCAAGACCGCGGGCAAGGGCCTGCGCGAGGCGCGCGAGTTCCGCGACGCGCTCACCGGCAAGGCCGAGACCCCGGCGGCCAGTGAGCCGAAGCCGGCCGATCCACCGGCCGCGGATCCACCGCCCGCGGATCCACCGCCCGCGGATCCACCGCCGGCGGCCGATCCGCCCGCCGAGTGAGCCTCGCGCCGGCACCTGTCCATTTCCTCGTCCCCTGTTCGTCTCCCAGGCGACCATCCCCAAACAGGAGGAAGCGATGAAGTACATGCTGCTGATCCATCAAGGTGACACCCCGGTGCCGGGGACGGACGAGTGGGAGCGCCTCTCGGATGAGGAGAAAGGTGCGGTCTACGCCGCCTACAAGGCGATCAACGAGACCCCGGGGGTCACCCCGGCCGACGTCCAGATGCAGCCGCCCGAGACTTCGACCACCGTGCGGGTCGAGGACGGCGAGACGCTGACCACCGACGGCCCGTTCGTCGCGATCAAGGAGGCGCTGGGCGGCTACCTGTTCTTCGAGGCCGACGACCTCGATGCGGCAATTGAGCTTGCCGCGCGGATCCCGGCGGCGAGCATGGGCGGCGCGATCGAGGTGCGGCCGCTCGTGGAGCGCTAGCGATTCTCGAACAGGCCTTCCGCGACGAGTGGGGCCGCGTCCTCGCAACCCTGATCGGCTTCCTCGGCGACTTCGAGCTCGCCGAGGAAGCCGCCCAGGAGGCATTCGCGATCGCCGCCGAGTGCTGGCCGCGCGAGGGAACGCCGGACAACCCGCGCGCCTGGCTCGTGACCACCGCCCGCAACCGCGCGATCGACCGCATCCGCCGCGATCGCACGCTGGCGGAGAAGACCCGCCTGCTCGACCCGCCCGAACCGGTGGAGGACGAAATCGACGAAACCACGATCCCCGACGAGCGGCTCGAGCTCGTCTTCACCTGCTGCCATCCGGCGCTGGCGCTCGATGCCCAGGTGGCGCTGACGCTGCGGACGCTGGGCGGGCTGACGACGGAGGAGATCGCCCGCGCCTTCCTCGTCCCCACCGAGACGATGGCCAAGCGACTGGTGCGCGCCAAGCACAAGATCAAGGCCGCCGGGATCCCCTTTCGCGTGCCGCCGGCCCACCTGCTCCCCGACCGTCTCGCGGCGGTGCTCGCGGTCGTCTACCTGATCTTCAACGAGGGCTACGGCGGTCGCGGCGAGCTCGCGACCGAGGCGATCCGGCTTCAGCGCGCGCTCGCCGAGCTGATGCCCGACGAGCCCGAGGTGCAGGCCCTGCTGGCGCTGATGCTGGTCAACGACGCCCGCCGCGAGGCGCGATTCGCCGACGGCATGGTGGTCCTCCTGAGTGACCAGGATCGATCGCTCTGGGACCTCGACCAGATCGAGGCGGGACGGGCCGAGCTCGATCGCGCGCTGGCGCTCGGCGGCCGCGGTCCCTACGCGCTGCAGGCGGCGCTGGCGGTCCTGCACACCGACGAGCCCCAGGACTGGGCGCAGATCGCGGCTCTCTACGGCGAGCTCGCCCGCCTCACCGGCTCGCCGGTCGTCGAGCTCAACCGGGCCGTCGCGATCGCCGAGGCGGGCGATGTCGATGGCGCGCTCGCGCTCGTCGAGAGTCTCGAGCTCCACCGCTACCACTACCTACACTCGACCCGCGCCGAGCTCCTGCGCCGCCTCGACCGAGCCGAGGACGCGCGCGCGGCCTACATCCGCGCGCTGGAATTCGTCCACTCGGACGCCGAGCGGCGGTTGCTCGAGCAGCGGCTGGCGGAGCTCGCGGACTGACTCAGTCGTACAGCGGCAGCCCGGCGACTCCGACGTCGAGCGACGCCAGCGACCCGTGCTCGTCCTCGACCACGTAGATCCGCGTGTCGCCGTCGAGGCCGAAGGCGAGGTTGGTCGGCGAGCTTCCCTCGACCGGGATCCGCCGATCCACCTCGCCCTCGGGATCCAGCACGGTGATGTCGCCCTGGCCGAAGACGGTGACCCAGAGCCGGCCGTCGGCGCTGAACGCCATCCCGTCGGGGCCATGCAGGCCGGGCGCGGTGTAGTCGGGGTCGTTGACGTTGCCGAACAGCTCGCGCTCGCCCGCGAGCCGGCCGTCCTCGAGCCGGTACCGCCAGACGTGCCCCGTCAGTGTCTCGTTCGCGTACAGCATCCCGTCGGGGCCGAAGGCGATCCCGTTGGTGAAGCCGAGGCCCTCGTCGATCAGCCATGCCTCGCCGGTGCGCGGGTCGAAGCGGAATACCACGCCCTCGGTGGTCACGTTCTCGGCGCCGGGGATCGGCTTGCCGTCGATCAGGAAGTCGCCGACGAGGATCCCCGAGTCGGTGACGTAGAGCGCTCCGTCGGGGCCGAAGCAGAGGTCGTTCGGCCACAGCAGCGCCCGCCCCTCGACCTGGTCGAGCTCGCGCGTGAACTCGCCCGAGAGCTGCAGCCGAAGCAGCGCCGGCTCGAGCGACTCCGCGACCCAGACCGAGCCGTCGCGGCTGAGCGCGAGCCCGTTCGGGCGTCCCGTCTTCGCGATCGGATGTCGGACGCCGTCCGCGGTGATCCGGACGACCGTCCCGCGGCTCGTGTCGAGTTCGGTGACCAGGCAGGACCCGTCGGCGAGCGGCAGGGGTCCCTCCGGAAGCGAGATGTCGGTGGTGATCGTGGTGAAGCCGCTCAATTTTCCTCCTTGAATCAGGCCAGGCCCTCGGGGAGGACCTGGCCGCCGTCGATGACCAGGGTCTGGCCGGTGATGTAGCCGGCCTCCTCCGAGGCGAGGAAGCGCACGGCCCAGCCGGCGTCGGCGGGCGTGGCAAGGCGGTGCATCGGGATCACCCCGAGCAGCTCCTGCTTCCACTCGTCGGACAACTGCTCGAAACCCGGGGTGAGGACGTTGCCGGGCTGGATCGCGTTGATCGTGATCCCGTCGCCGGCGACCTCGAGCGCAAAGCTGCGCATCATCCCGAGCATCGCCGCCTTCGTCGACCCGTAGACGCCGTAGCCGGTTGCGCCGACCAGCGGGCCCGTGATCGACGAGGTGAGCACGATCCGCCCGTAGCCACGCTCCCGCATCGCCGGCAGGCAGGCGCGGATCGAATGCACCGTCCCCTTGACGTTGATCGCCAGCACCCGGTCGAGGAACTCGTCGTCGATCTCCGGGATCTCGGCGGCGGGATAGACGCCGGCGTTGGCGGCGAGGATGTCGATCCGTCCCCACGCTTCAACGGTCTGCGCCGCCATCGCCTCGACCGCGGCCGAGTCGGTGACGTCGGTTTCGATCGCGATCGCCTCGCGCCCCGAATCACCGAGCTCGTCGGCGAGCGTCTGCGCCGCCGCGTGATCGACGTCGGCGATCGCCACCCGCGCGCCCTCGGCGCTGAGGACCTCGGCGATCCCGCGCCCGACGCCGCTTGCGGCCCCGGTGACCACGGCGACCCGCTCGTCGAGGGGTTTCACGCCCCGCCCACGCCCGCGGTCTCGGCGCCGTAGCGGCCGCAGACCGGCCAGACGTCGGAGACCACATCATCCTCGACCACGAAGTAGCAGTCGTAGAGGTTCACCGTGGTCGGCGCGTAGCCGGGCATCAGCCGGACCGTACTGCCGACCGTGAGCTCGGGCTCGTGCTCGAGCATCAGCGCCGTGTGCTCCTCGTGGATGAAGTGCTCGCCGTGCTCGAAGCGGACCTCGCCGCGGCTGCCGACGAGCTCGGGCACGGCGCGGTCGATCCCGATCGCCTTGCGCCCGCAGTCGACCACGGCCATGTCACCGGTGCGCGAGATCACCGTCGAGAGCACGGTCAGCGCCGGGTCGAAGCCGGGCACGAGCGCGCGGTGGAAGGCGTCCATGAAGATGTAGGAGCCGGCATGGATCTCGGTGATCCGCGGGTTCGCGCCAGTGATGTCCCAGGTCCCGAGCCCGCCGGCGGCGACGATCTCGGTCGGCAGCCCCAGCCGGTCGAACTCGTCGGCGAGCGCGATCAGCTCGGCGTTCGCCGCCTGTGCCTTCTGCACCCGCAGCTCGCGGTCGGGCTCGAGCATGCAATGACCTTCGTATCCGAACGGGCCCAGCAGCTTCAGGCCCGCTGTGCGCTCGACCCGCTGGGCGAGCGCGACCGCGTCCTCGACGCTGCGGACCCCCGAACGGTGCAGGCCGACGTCGAGCTCGACCAGGACGCCGATCTCGGTCCCGGCGGCGCCCGCGGCGTCGGAGAGCTCGTCCGTGTTTACGTCGCTCTCGACCAGGACGATGACCTCCGCGAGCCCCGCGAGGCGGGCCATCTCCGCGGCCTTGACCGCGCCGACGACCTGGTTGCAGACGAGGATGTCGGTGAGACCGGCGGCGACCATCGCCGATGCCTCCCAGACGGTCGCCGTGGTCAGGCCGATAGCGCCCGCGTCCATCTGCATGCGCCCGAACTCGGGGCTCTTGTGGATCTTCGCGTGGGGGCGAAGCGCCGCCGGGACGGTGTCCATGCGCCGGCCCATCTCGGCGATGTTGTCGCGGACGACCGCGATCTCGACCAGTAGCGCCGGGGTCGGTACGGCGCTCGCGGGCCCGCCGATCAGTGCCCGGGCGGTGTCGAGGCGGGTCTCGTTCATCGTGGCCATCCAACTATATGCTATGCATAGCTGGTGATCAGACCAGTAAGCCAGTTGTCATGCCCAAACAGGAGGTCGATTCGATGACGGAACGAGTTGCGGTGAGGTCGTACAGCACGGATTTCCCTCTCGACGAGGACCCGGTCTCCGAGGACGGGATGTGGCTCAACGGCAAGAAGGACGCGATCGACTTCAGCGACTGCGTGACCTCGAACGGGTTCATCCACGGCGGGCCGTCGCGGATGCAGAACCTCGAGAAGCGCTCGGAGCAGGGCAACCTCGACGACGCCGACGAGGCGCCGGTGGGCGACTACGACGACCCGACCGCGATCCTCACGGGGGACTGGGGACCGAACCAGCACGGGAAGGCGACCGCGCACGTCTCCAACCCGACCGAAGAGTGGTTCCAGGAGGTGCAGATCCGCTTGCGCTGCGCGCTCGAGCCGCACAGCATCCGGGGCTACGAGATCTTCTTCCGCTGCCTCACCGGCGAGCTCGGCTACGCCGAGATCGTGCGCTGGAACGGTGCCGTCGGCGATTGGACGTCGCTGCAGCGCCGCGAGGGACCCGAGTACGGAGTCGCGCACGGCGACGTGATCGAGGCGACGATCGAGGGCAACGTGATCACGGGGTTCGTCAACGGGGTCGAGAAGATCACCGTCACCGACGACACCTGGAGCGACGGCGCCCCGGGGGTCGGCTTCAACTTCGGCGTCGGCGACACCTACGACGACCATGGGCTCAGCTCCTTCGAGGTGCACACCTACGACGACTAAAACTCCGGGCCCCCCACCGGCGATTTCTCCTCTCTCATCGCCGGTGGGCCGCTCCGGGGCCTAGCCGCCGGTGACCTCGACTCGCACGCCGTGGTGGATCGCGCCCGGCACGAACGCCGATGGCCGGCCGCGACCGCTGCCGACGGTGACCGCCGGCGCGTCCGGATCCGCGAGCTCGGCCGCCGCCGCCGGCGCGTCCTCGACTTCGAAGGCGATGTGGTGGAGCCCCTCTCCGTGCTCGGCGAGGTGGGCCGCGATCGGGCTCTCGTCGTCGAGCGGCTCGACCAGCTGGATGTAGACGCCGCCGGCATCGAGATAGGTCAGCCGCACGTGCGGCGCTTCGATCACCTCGCTGCTCGCAACCTCGAGCCCCAGCCGTCCGACGAAGTACTCGAGCGCGCGGTCGGTGTCCTCGACCGCCACCGCGACGTGATCGAGTCGGCGCAGGACCGTCATCCGGCCTCCCTTGTGAAGGCGGCGATCTTGCGATCGACCAGGCCGCGAACCGCCTCGGTCTGGGCCAGATGAAGGTCGAGAACGCGGAGGCCGTCGAGGGCCTGATCCAGCCCCTCCCGGGTCGCGCTCAGGTAGGCGTCGCGCAGCTCGGTGTTGGCGTTGACCTTGCGCACCCCCGAACCGACCGCGCGGGTCAGATCCGCATCGGCAAGCCCGGAGGCGCCGTGCAGCGACAGCGGCACGCTCACCCTGCTTTCGATCTCGGCCAGGCGGCCCCAGTCGAGGCGGGGCTGACCGACGTAGTCGCCATGGACGTTGCCGATCGAGACCGCGAGGCAGGAGACGTCGGTCGCGGCGATGAAACGCTCGGCCTCGGCCGGATCGGTGAGCCCACCGGCCTCGGTCGCTGCGGCGACGTCCTCGCCGCCGGCGACGTGACCGAGCTCGGCCTCGACCGCTGCGCCGAACCCATCCGCACGGCGCTTGGCCTCCTGCACCAGAGCCACGTTCTCGTCGAAGGGCGAGCGCGACCCGTCGGCCATCACCGCTCCGGCACCGAGCTCGAACGCGGCGGCGATCAGCTCCAGGTCCGAGACGTGGTCCAGCTGCACGCAGGCCCGGGCCGGCGATCGCTCGGCCGCCGCGCGGACGCCGGCGAGCAGCTGGTCGCCGCCCTCGCCGGCGAAGGCGTCACGGCTGATCAGCAGGACGACGCCGACATCGCGCCCGGCGGCGGCGGCGAGCACCGCCCGGGCGACCTCGAGGTCGTAGCACGTGAACGCGCCGATCGCGGTCCGGGTGCGCGCGTGCTCGGAGAGCAGCGCCTCAAAGCCGAGCAGCATCATTCCTCCAGCAGGCGATCGACGAGCTCGGCGAGCGTATCGACATCGCCGACGTTTCCCGGGAAGACGAGGACCGGGCGCACATGGCCGCCATCCTCGTGGGCGAGCCAGAGCGAGACGCCGGTGGCCACCGGGCCGACGATCTGGGCCCGCTCGGCGTGCAGGCCGTCGCGCACGTTCACGGCCGAGGTGATGCCCCCCTTGGAGAGCAGGACGTCGCTGGCGTCGCGAAGCTCGTCGACGACCCGGGCGAGGCCGCGTGCCACCCGCATGCCGGCCTCCGGGCCGGCCGCCTTGGGCTCGATCGCGCGCGAGGTTGCGACGACCGCGAGCCGCGTCTGCTCGAGCAGCGGCCGGGCCCGCTCGACCGCGGCGGCGACGGCGCCCGTGGCCCCGGGCCCGGCGAGGGCCTCGGGATCGAGCTCCACCAGGGCGCCGGGATGGCGACTGTCGAGCGCCGCGAGCTGCGCCGACGACATGCTCACATGCGAGCCGACCACCACCAGCAGCCCGCGCTCGACCGAGGGCAGGGCCACCTCCTCGGCGGCGCCAGCGCCCGAGAGCACGCTGGCGAAGGCGGGTGCGCAGCGAACGACGATCATCGGCGCCTGCAGCCAGGCCCGGCGAAGGCCGTCGGCGATCGTCTCCAGGTCCGCCTGCGTCTCGGCGTCGGGAACGACGACGGCGGGCCGCGGCCCCCGCGCGGCCTCGAGCAGTGCCTCGGTGACTCGGTCGGCCCCGCCCTCGGAGCGGATCTCTGCGAGGCCGACCTCGATCCCGCTCTGGGCGGCGAAGAAGCCGTCAGAGCGCTCGTCCGCCCAGTCCAGCAGCCGCGAGGTGTCGTAGGAGAACTCGCCGTCGCTTGCGAACTCGGTCTCCTCGAGCGGGATCCGCCGGCCGCCGCGGACGAGCCAGTGACGACCGCCCCGGGTGATCCGCCCGGCGGCCGGCAACGCGGGTACGAGCAGCAGCGGCGGGGCCGCTCCGGGGTAGAGGGCGTCGCGTACTCCGGCGTACTCCGGCAGCAGGTGGGCTCGCAGGGTGCTGTCGCCGCGGAGGACGAGGCGCGGCTGCGAGGCGGCGGCATCGGCCGCCTCGACGGCTTCGCGGACGACGGCGTAGGCCGCGTCCTCGTCGAGGGCGCGGCTGTTGGTGAGCAGGTGGAGAGCCGGTGGGTCGTCGCGCAGCGCCGCCTCCAGCAGCCCGGCGCGCCAGCAGAGCAGCAACGGGACGTCCGCCTGGCCCTGGGCTCCGGTGGGGTCGTCGTCGACGACGAACAGCGGCGCCGAGGCCGGGGCCGCGGCGGTCATCTCCCGGCGGAGAGGGCGCTGGCGACGTCGAGGATCATGTCCTCCTGTCCCGTCACCGCCTGCCTTTTCCCTAGCTCGAGGATGATGCTCCGCGGATCGACGCCATAGCGCTCGCCGGCGCGGATCGCGTGCAGGAGGAAGCTCGCCGGCACGTTCGCGTAGCCCATCGACGCGGTCAGCCGGTCGACGACGATCGGGCCCGGCATCAGCTCCTTGCGGACGTAGCCGTCGGCGGCGTCCTGGAGCGCGAAGAGATCGACCCCGGTCTCGATCCCGAGCCGCTCGAGCACCGCGACCAGCGCCTCGCCCTGGCAGTTGCCGGCGCCGGCGCCCATCCCGGCAAGGGTGACGTCGGCGATCGTCGCGCCCTCCTCGATCGCAGCGACGCTGTTCGAGACCGCGAGCGAAAGGTTGTTGTGCTCGTGGATCCCGATCGCTATCTCGTCGTCGAGCGCCTCGCGCAGCGCCGAGACTCGGGCCCGGACATCGTCCTGGAGGAAGGCGCCGCAGGTGTCGACCAGGTAGGCGGCGACGCTCCCCGCGTCGACCACGATCCGGGCGGCCTCGACGGTCTGCTCGACCGAGCCGATCGAGGCCATGTTCAGGTGGCTGTGAGCCGTCATCCCGAGCTCGCGCGCGAGCCCCAGGTGCTGGATGCCGATGTCGGCCTCCGTGATCACGGTGGAGACGCGGACGACGGTGGCACCGGCGTCGTGGGCGGCGCGCAGGTCCTCCTTGGTCCCGATCCCGGGCAAAAGCGCCACGGCGATCTCCGCCCTCTCGACCACCGCCGCGGCGGCGCCGAGCAGGTCCGCGTCGGAGTGAGCGCCGAATCCGTACTGCCGCGAGCCGGCCCCGAGGCCGTCGCCGTGTCCGACCGCGATCGCCCAGACGCCGGCGTCGTCGAGCATCTTCGCC
>DATBPT010000084.1:0-3847 GCA_036561205.1 Solirubrobacterales bacterium | reverse complement strand
GCTCCGCGTTCGGCCCGGTGGCAGAGTGGCTGCAGGCGAGTCTCGAGCGAGATGGTGACGGGAGCGTCGCGGTCGGTTAGGTTTCTGACCCATGAACCGGTCGCTGTCGACCAAGGCACGAACCGTCGTCCTGGTCACGCTCGCGCTCGTCACCTCGGGAGCCGCGAACGCGGGCGCGGCGACGACCAGCGTCGACTTCGGAGTTACGCTGACCGGGCCGACGAAGGCAAAGGTCGGCGCGGAGGCGACCTACACGATCGTGGTCACAAACGCCGGGCCGGATGCGGAGAGCCCGAAGATGCGGCTCGCTGGTGGCTCCGGAGCGACGGATACGAGCAGCGGGGATCCGATCAAGTCGATTTCCCAGACGCCGACCCAGGGCACCTGCAAGAACGACGGTTTCGGGATCACCTGCCGGCTCGACGACATCGCTGCGGGCGGCTCGGCGACGGTCACGGTCGTCGCGCAGGTTCTCGGCCGCGACCTTCCGGCGCTCGACCTCCAGGCGACTGTGGAACCGGAGAAGGCCTCGGCGATCGACGCCAACGCCGCCAACAACCACGTCGAGTTCGTGACCCCGATCCCGAAGCCGATCAAGATCGAGGGGGTGCCGAACCGGTGTACGTCGAAGACCTTCATCGTCCGGGTGAGGACCAAGGTCGAGGGCGCAAAGGCGACGAAGCTGGTGATCGACGGCAGGACCCTCGGCTCGACCGCGAAGAACCGGCTCAAGGTCAAGGTGAAGGCGGGTGAGCTCAACCCGGGAACCCACGATCTGAGCGTGATCGTCCAGCCGACCTCGGGGCCGCCGCTGACGAAGGAGAAGGTGACCTTCAAAACCTGCGCGTAGTTGACTCCCGGGTGGCGATCATCGACACCCTGCAAAGGAGCCAAGTCCATGCCTGACCCGTGTTCGACCCCGACCCGGCATCGAACCGCGATCCGCGTCGCCCTTGCGGGTCTCGGCCTGGTGCAGGTCCTCGACGGCCTCTACGCGCTCTTCGCCCCGAGCTCCTTCTACAACGACTTCCCCCTCGGTCGCGGTTGGGTCGAGGCGCTCCCGGCCTACAGCGAGCACCTCGTCCGCGACGTCGGCGGGCTCTTCCTCGCCACCGGCGCGATCCTGCTGGCGGCAGCCTGGACGCTGCAGCGCCGGGTGGTGATCGTCGCCGCGGCGTCCTTCCTGCTGTTCTCGCTTCCGCACGCGATCTACCACTTCTTCAACCTCGGCCCCTACTCGACCGGCGACGCGATCGCCAACGTGGTCGGGCTCGCGGCGACGGTGGTACTGCCGATCTGGGTCCTGTTCGAGCTCCGGCGGCAGGGCCGCAGCCCGGTGGCGGCCCGGCGCTCGGCTGCGGCCGGCGACGGCAACGCCCGCATCGCCGGCGTCCCCGAGGACACCCACAACCCGGTCATCCGGATCAGCTACCGCGAGTCGCGCCGCCGCTACGGCGAGGTCGTCGACCCGTTGCGGGTCTTCGCTCACAACCCGAAGGTGCTGCTCGGCTACGCGGCGCTCGAGGCGGCTTCGGAGCGTTCGTCGCTCGTCGACGAGCGGCTCAAGCACCTGGCCCAGGTGCGGGCGGCGATGGTCTGCGGTTGCGAGTGGTGCCTCGACTTCGCTTCGGCGATCAGCGAGGAGGCCGGCGTCGGCGAGGAGGATCTGCGCGATCTGCCCACCTACTCGGCCAGCGATCGCTTCAGCGAGCTCGAGAAGCTCGTGCTCGACTACGCGACCGGGATCTCGCGCAGCCCGGTCGAGGTTCCCGACGCGCTCTTCGAGCGCCTGCGAGCCCAATTCGACGAGGCCGAGCTGGTCGAGTTGACGAACATGATCGCGCTCGAGAACTACCGCGCCCGCTTCAACTGGGCATTCGGGATCGCCGGTCAGGGCTTCGCCGAAGGAGCCTTCTGCGTCCCGCCCGAGGCGCGCGGGCAGGCGGTTACAGCGACGCCGTGAGCGCCGGCCGGGCGCAGCTCCTCTACGACGCCGACTGCGGTTTCTGCCGTTGGTCGCTGGGCTGGGTCCTGCGCTGGGATCGCGGCCGGGCGCTGCAACCGGTCGCGCTCCAGGATCCGCGGGCCCGGGGCCTGCTGGGGGCGATCGACGCGGAGCGCAGGATGGCCTCTTGGCATCTGGTCGGGGCCGACGGCTCTGTCGCCTCGGCGGGAGCGGCAGCACCGCCGTTGCTGCGGCTGCTGCCCGCGGGCGCGTCGCTGGCCTGGCTGCTCGCCCGCGCCCCCGCCCTGAGCGAGCGCGCATACGCTCGCGTGGCGGGCGCTCGCGGCAGGCTCGGCGCCCGGCTCACCCCGGCCGCGATCGCCCGCGCCGACCGCCTGATCGCCGCCCGCCAAGCGGCGCAAGCGGGCGATCCGCTGCCCTAGAGTCCGCGCCGTGAGCGAAGGGCGGGGAATCCCGAGGAGGCGCGCGGCCGTGCTCGCGCTGGCGGCTGCCGCCGCGTTCGCCGCCGCGGGCTCGGCATCCGCGGCGCCGGCCACGCGGACGTCGATCTCGACCTCCCTCGAGCGCCAGGCGACGACGGGCGCCTACTGGACCGAGCGCCGCATGCGCCGCGCTCAGCCCGCCGATCTCGCCGTCACCGCCGGCGGCCGCCTGGCTCGCGCCCGGGAGCCCCGATCGGCGTCGAGCGCGCCTCAGCCACTCAGCGCGATCGATACCAGCGCCGCCTCCGGCAGCTTCCCCGCGCGGGTCCACGGCAAGGTCTTCTTCACGATCTCGGGCGGTTCGGACCCCGGCGACTTCGTCTGCTCGGGCACAGCCGTGACCTCGAACCAGCACACCCTCGCCTGGACCGCGGGCCACTGCGTCAACGATGCCCAGTTCGGGGGCGGCTTCGCGACCAACTGGACCTTCGTCCCCGGATACCGCAACGGTGAGCAGCCGTTCGGCTCCTGGCCGGCGAGGGAGCTGCTGACGACCAATGCCTGGGCAGACAACGCCGACATCCGCCAGGACCTCGGCGCCGCGCGCCTCGTGCGCAACGCCAACGGCCAGGGGATCGAGGACGTGATCGGGGCGCGGCCGATCGCCTTCAAGCTGGCGCGCGCCCAGCAGTACACCGCCTTCGGCTACCCCGCCGAGCCGACCCTGTTCGAGCCCACCTTCGACGGCCAGCGCCTGTACACGTGCGACTCGCCCGTCACCGCCGCCGACAACCCGCCCGGCACCGGCCCGGAGACGGTTGAGATCGCATGCGACATGACCGGTGGCTCCAGCGGCGGTGGCTGGGTGAACGCGTCCGGGGCGCTCAACGGGCTCACCAGCTACGGCTACGAGCTCGACTTCCAGCACCTGTATGGGCCCTATTTCGGCGCCGAGGCCGCCCACTTCTACGAGCAGGCATCCGGCCCGGCGCTGCTCTGCGGCGGCGCCCAGGTGACCAATCTGGGCGGACCCGCCGCGGACGACTTCGCCGGCGGCGACGCGGCCGAGACCTTCAAGCTCAAGGGCGACGCCGACCGCGCCCGCGGCTTCGGCGGCGACGACGGCGCCTGCGGCGGCGCCGGAGACGACCGGCTCAAGGGCGGCGCCGGAGACGACACTCTGCGCGGCGGCGCCGGCGCCGACGTGCTCAACGGCGGCCCCGGCGACGATCTATGCATCGGCGGCCCGGGGATCGACCGCGCGCCCGGTTGCGAGCACCGCCGCCAGATCCCCTAGTCCTTCTCGCTCCCTAAGCAACACTCCGTCCTCCTGCTCCTGGCTTAGGCGGCGGTCAGCCCAGCGTGCTGACGCCCGGGGGCGCGTCCGAGGCCTGGGCGGCGGCGATCCGCTTGCGGTGGGTGCGAATCTCGCTCAGGATGCGCTCGAGGCGGGGCTCGG
>DATBPT010000083.1:0-3032 GCA_036561205.1 Solirubrobacterales bacterium | reverse complement strand
TGAGAGCCGCGTTAGCGTGGAGCTTCATCCGGACTACCTCCTTGATGCTGGTGATTCGACACCCCCAGCCTTCAAGGAGGCCCGGATGAAACAACGGGCTCAGGGATTACAGCTAGGCGGCGGCGACGGTGACCGCGTGGTTGGCGCGGATCAGGCCGTCGGGATCCCAGGCCCGCTTCACCTCGGCGAGGCGGTCGCAGGTCTCCGAGTCGAAGATCACGTCGAGATCGCAGGGGCGCTCGTGGAAGTTGAAGTACGCCCCGCCGCCTCCCCAGGCGCTCATCGCGCCGATCAGCTCGTCGAGGCGGCCCTGGATCGCCTGGCCGAGCTCGGCCGTCATCGGCATGCCGATCCCGAACATCGCGTAGTCGGCGTCGAGGTGCGAAAGCGCGCCCGCACCCTCCGCCGGGCGGCCGAGGGCGCCGCGCAGGTGGCGCAGCTCGGCGAGCAGCAGCGGCGAGCCGGCGTCGGGGCCGGCCATGCCGATGAAGGCGCCGATCGCCTCGTCAGGCAGCTCACGGACCAGGGCGTGGTGGCCGAGGCCCGGCACGGGCGGCTCCGGGTCCATGTGGATCCGGTACAGGCCCTCGGCCTCCATCCGGGCGAAGTTGTCCATGATCGGCTCGCCGAGCGCTCGCATCGGAGCGAGCAGCCGCTCGCCCTCCGCCGAATCGCCGACGAAGGCGGCGTCGATCGTCAGCAGCGGCACGTCGCGAAGCGGCTCCGGGACGTCCGGAATAGGCGGCGGGCGCAGGTAGCGGATCACCGAGGTGATTTCGTCGGGTGCCTCGGCGGCCCAGTCGCGGTAGGTCCTGATCGCGGTCTCGCCGACCGCCGCGGGGTAGATGACGATCCCGGCGTAGACCTCGCCCACCGGGAGCAGCTCGAGCCGCAGCGCGGTGACGATCGCGTAGGAGCCACCACCACCGCGCAGCGCCCAGAACAGCTCCGGTTCGTTGTCGGCGTCGATCGTCCTCGGCTCGCCGTCGGCCGTCACCAGCTCGATTGCCGTGACCCGGTTGCAGGCGAAGCCGTACTTGCGGCCCAGCCAGCTGAGACCACCGCCGAGCGTGTAGCCGATCACACCGACGTTCGGCGACGACCCGGGCAGTGAGCAGCGGCCGGACTTCTGCGCCGCGGCGCCGAGCTCCTCGCCCAGGACCCCGGCCTCGATCCGCGCTGTCCCCGCCTCGGGATCGACCTCGACACTGCGCATGCGTTCGGTCTTGATCACGATCGTGTCCCCGAACGAGCCCACCGCAATCGCCCCGTGGCCGGTGCCCTGGCCGATCACCCGCAGGTCGTTTGCGGCGGCAAAGGCGAGCACCTTGGCCACGTCCTCGGCGCCCTCGACGAAGGCGACGGCGGCGGGGTGCGGATCGGCGGCCAGGTTCCACGCCTGCCGGGCCTCGTCCCAGTCGTCATCCCCGGGCGTCGCCACGCGGCCGTCGATATGCAAGTCCGTGAATTCGCTCATCGGCCGGACTCTATGAAAACCAACCGAACGAGCGCCCGCCGATCCGCTCGAGCTCGGCGACGTCGTCGCGGACGAGACTCTCGATGCGCCCCCGGAGGGCCGGATCGAGGTCCGGCTTCGGCGCCGGCCCCTTGCCGGGGTCGTGAACCAGCCGCTCGACCATCCACCGCAACGATTCGGGCAGGCGGTCGAAGTTGCGATCGAGCGCCCGCAGACCCGGCAGCCGCACCGCCCGGTCCATGAGCCGGAAGCCGCCGTCCTGCTTGCCGCTGCCGGTCTCCCACTCGCGCTCGAACTGCTCCGAGCTGAAGTCGTCGTCGACGCCGACGAACTCGAACACGCGGCGCAGGGTGGACTCGCGGGCAGCCGCCAGGTCCTCGTTGGCGACGATCAGCACCCGGGCGCGGTCGAACGACGCCAGGTAGGGATCGAGCTGCAGCGCGTAGCGGCTGCGGGCGACGTAGGCCGAGTCAGGGTCCGTGAGCGCGACCTCGATCGGCCGCGACTCGTAGCCGCCGCCGACGTTGTGGAAGTAGTGCGAGAGCATGCGCTCGATCGGGTCACGGACCATGTAGATCACCTGAGCCTGCCCACCGAGCAGCTCCCGCATCCGCTCCGCGACACCGCCGAAGCGCGGCAGGTTGGTGTAGTGGGGCGAGCTCTCGCCGCGGATCAGCGCCGTGCGGTCGAAGTGGCTCGCGTACCAGTCCGGACCGAGGTCCCAGTTGAGCTCGGCGACGAAGAAGTTGAGCTCCTTCGGACGTGACATCGCGATCTGGGGATGGAGGTTGAGGTAGTGGTGCAGGCTCGTGGTCCCGCATTTGAGGCCACCGATCACGATCAGGTTCGGAAGCGCCCCGTGGCGCTCGGCCTGGCGCCGGCGGCGGCTCAGGTGGCGGCGCTCGGAGGCGAAGCGGTCGCGGGCGCGAGCAACCATCGCCTCGTCCGCGGGATCGCTCGCTACGTTCGCCGGCGGGGTCGAATCGGGTCCGCTAGCCGCCGGCACCGAGCTTCTTCGCCGCCTCGCGGAAGGTCTTGACCTCCGCGGTGGGCCTCTTGCGGCCGTCGAGCTTCTCGCCGTGGCGGTTGACCCAGATCACCGGCACGTTCATCTTCAGCACCGGCGCGATGTCGGCCTCATAGCCGGAGCCGATGTGGACCCAGCCCTTCTTGCCGCCGATCCGCCGCGCCCCCTCCTTGAAGTGGGCCGGATCGGGCTTGTAGCTGCGTACCTGCTGCGCCGTAACCACGAGGTCGAGCTCGGTGCGCAGGTGGCGCCGCGAGACTCCGAGCAGCTTGTCGTCGATGTTGGAGATGATCCCGAGGTCGTAGCGCTTGCCGAGCCTGTCCATGGCGGCGTTGGCCTCGCGGAAGGGCAACCAGCGGGCGACGCTGTCGGGCAGGAACTGGGCGCGCGAGGGCTCCAGCTCCCAGCCGAGCTCGCCCGCCACCTTGACCGCGGTGCGGCGCAGGACCTCGGCGTAGAGCTCGTACGAGCCGCCCATGATCTCCGCCTGAACCTCGACGAAGCGGTCGATGAACTTCTGGTTGTCGA
>DATBPT010000082.1:0-5917 GCA_036561205.1 Solirubrobacterales bacterium | reverse complement strand
AATAGCGGGGGTGGGATTTGAACCCACGACCTCCGGGTTATGAGCCCGGCGAGCTACCTGACTGCTCCACCCCGCGGCGTATGGATTGAAGTTAGCACCACGCGCTGCGCTCGGTCACCCGATTGGGGCAGGCGCAAGGGGAGGCCAGCATGCCATGCCGGGTCGGCTAGTTTCAGGCCGTGGCGACACGCACGTTCGTCTTCTTCCCCGAGGGTGCCTACGGCCCGACCAACAACTGCGTCGGGATCGGCGACGTGCTCCGGCGGCGCGGGCACAGGGTGGTCTTCATAGCCGAGGAGTCGTTCGAGGGCACGCTGGCCGAGAAGGGCTTCGAGGAGCGATTGATGCGGCTGACGCCGGCCGCCGAGGGCGACGAGGACCCGGGGCAGTTCTGGAAGGACTTCATCCGCGAGACCGCGCCGGTCTTTCGCAAGCCGACGATCGAGCAGCTGGAGGGCTTCATCGCGCCCACCTACGAGGCGCTCTGCGACGGCGCCCGCTACGTCGACGAGCGCCTGGTCGAGATCATCGACGAGGTCGAGCCCGACGTGATCGTCGAGGACAACGTCGTCTCCTTCCCGGCGCTGCTCGCCTGCGGGCGGCCCTGGGTTCGCACCGTCTCCTGCAATCCGGCGGAGGTCAAGGACCCCGACGTGCCGCCGCCGTTCTCGGGCTACCCGGCCGCCGACCGTTCCGGCTGGGACGAATACATGGCCGAGTACGCCCGCGCGCTTGGGCCGCTGCAGGCGGCGTTCAGCGAGTTCTGCCGCGAGCGCGGCGCGCCGGCGCTGCCCGAGCTCGAGTTCGAGCACGCCTCCGAGTGGCTCAACCTGTGGATCTACCCGTCGGAGGTCGACTACGCCCGCGCGCGGCCACTCGGCGATCGCTGGCGGAACCTGGGCTCGAGCGTGCGCGCGACCGACTCCGCCTGGGAGCTGCCCGAGCCGCTCGCCTCCGCTCCCGGCCCGCTCGTCTATCTCAGCCTCGGCTCGCTCGGGTCGGCCGACGTCGAGCTGATGCGGACCCTGATCGCCACCCTCGCCGCGGCGCCCTACCGGGTGATCGTCTCGATGGGGCCTCAGCACTCGGAGCTGCAACTGGCCCCGAACATGGTCGGCCAGGAGTTCCTGCCGCAGACCTCGATCCTGCCTCAGGTCGACCTCGTGATCACCCACGGCGGCAACAACACGGTTACCGAATGTCTGCACTTCGGGGTGCCGATGGTCCTCCTGCCGCTGTTCTGGGACCAGTACGACAACTCCCAGCGGATCGACGAGACGGGCTACGGCGCTCGCCTGGCGACCTACGAGCACGAGCCCGACCAGCTCACCGGCGCGATCGACCGCCTGCTCGCCGACCGCGAGCTCGCCGGCCGCCTGGCCGCGACCTCGAAACGGCTCCGCGCTGCCCGGGGCACCGAGCGAGCCGCCGATCTGATCGAGTCGCTCGCGGACTGACGCCCGCCGTCGCTACGAGAGCAGGCTGAGCGGCCCGGTCTGCCACTCGAAGCTGTCCTCGTGGTTCGTGACCTTGATCGTCACCGTCTCGCCGGTGGTACTCGTGACCGTGCACCTGAAGCTCTCCTCGACCGCCGTTTGATCGGCGTCGTCGGGGCAATCCACGGTCACCTCGACCCCGTTCTGGCGCGCCTGGTCGGCGATCGCCTCCTCGACCTGACCGGGATCGGGGCCGGGCGACTGATCGAAGACGCCGAGCCTGTCGGCGCCGATCGCGGCTCCGATCACCGCCAGCCAGATCAGGCCCCGCAGCGCCGGCCGCTTCTTCTTCGCCGCCTCCGGCTCCGGTGGCGGCGCCTCGACCTGCTCCGGGTCCGGTGGCGGCGGCTCGACCTCCCCCGTCGGTGAGAAGCCGCACTCGGTGCAGGCCTCGGCGTAGCCCGCCTCCGTCTCATCTCCGCATGCCGGGCAGGTGCGCACGCGGCGAGCTTAGGCGCTGCCGCTATCGTCGCCCTGTGGCTGTCTGGGAAGGCGCACCTGCGCGGTCGCGAAATGTCCGCATCCTCGCGGCCGGCGGCACGATCTCGATGACCGAGGGCTCCGGCGGCGGGGGCGGCAGCGCGACCCCCGACCTCGATGCCGCGGCCCTGGTCGCCAGCATCCCGAGCCTCGACGGCAATGGGCTCGAGGCGTCCACGGTCAGCAACCTGCCGAGCGCCCACCTGAGCCTCGAGGATCAGCTGAACATCTGCCGTGCGGCCCGCGACTTCGCCCGCCGCGGGGTCGGCGTCGTCGTCACCCACGGCACCGACACGATGGAGGAGACCGCGATGCTCTGCGACGTCCTCCATGACGCCGAGGCGCCGATCGTCTTCACCGGCGCGATCCGCCCGGCCTCGGCGCCGGGCGCCGACGGCCCGGCGAACACCGTGGACGCGATCAGCGTCGCCGCCAGCGAGGCGGCCGCCGGGATGGGCGTCCTCGTCTGCTTCGGCGGCGAGATCCATCACGCCCGCTGTGTGCGCAAGACCGACACGACCTCGCTGGTCGCCTTCTCCTCGCCGCAGACCGGGCCGCTCGGGCGGGTAAGCGAAGGCCACCCGACGATCTGGTCGCGGATGCCCCGCAATCCCCCGCTCGACCCTCCCCACCTCGATTGCCGCGTCGTCCTCGTCCCGACGGCGGCCGGCGACGACGGCGCCCTCGCCCGCGCGGCGCTCGCCACCGAGCCCGACGGGGCCGTGATCGGCACCCTCGGGGCCGGCCATCTGAAGCCGGACCTGCTCGAGCTCTGGCAGGAGGCAGCCGAGCGGATCCCGGTGGTCGCATACTGCCGCTCCGAGCGCGGCGTGATCCTGAACGCGACCTACGGCTACCGCGGCTCCGAACAGGACCTGCGCGCGGGCGGGATCATCCCGGCCGGCTTCCTCTCACCGCAGGCGGCGCGGATGAAGCTGCTCGCCTGCCTCGCCTCGGGTCTCTCGACCGACGAGGTCCGCTGGGCTTTCCGGCAGGATGACGGCTGATGAAGGTCCACCACTTCAACTGCGGCACGCTCTGCCCCTACGGCGGCCGCATCGTCAGCGGCGAGGGCGGGCTCACGGGCGCCCATATGGTCTGCCATTGCCTGCTGATCGAAAGCGGCGACTCGCTGGTCCTCGTCGACACCGGTTTCGGCTCCGACGACGCCGCACATCCCTACCGCCGCCTCGGCGTCCCCTTCACCGCCGCCTTCCGGCCCAGAGCGGACGGCGGCGAGGCCGCCGTGCAACGGCTGCGAGGGCTCGGCTTCGACCCCACCGACGTCCGCCATATCGCCTGCACCCACCTCGACCTCGACCACGCCGGCGGCCTCCCGGACTTCCCCGACGCCGAGGTGCACGTGTTCGCGCCCGAGAAGCAGGCGGCGGTGAAGCCGAAGCTCCGCGACCGCCCCCGCTACCCGTCCTGCCACTTCGACCACGGCCCGAAGTGGGTCACCCACGAGGTCGAGGGCGACACCTGGATGGGCTTTGAGAGCATCCGGCTGCTCCCGGGGGTCGACTCCGAGATCCTGCTGATCCCGCTGGTCGGCCACTCGCGCGGCCACACCGGTGTCGCCGTACGCGACGCCGACGGCTGGCTCCTTCACTGCGGCGACGCCTACTTTCATCGCGGCCAGATGGAGAGCCCGCCCCACTGCCCGGGCGGCCTGCGCGTCTTTCAAAGCGCGATGGCCGCCGACGGCTCGGCGCGCTCGAACAACGAGCAGCGGCTGCGCGAGCTCGCCCGCGAGCATGGCGACGAGGTGCGGATGTTCTGCGCCCACGACCCGGTCGAGCTCGAGCGCGCTGCCGCGTGAAGTCGGTCGTCGTCACGGGCAGCTCGACCGGGATCGGACGTGCCTGCGCGCTCGGCCTCGATCGCGCCGGCTTCACCGTCTTCGCCGGGGTTCGCAAGGTCGAGGACGGCGAGTCGCTGCAGGCCGCGGCCTCGGACCGGCTCGAGCCCCTGATCGTCGACGTCGCCGACCGGGCCACGATCTCCGCCGCGGCCGATCGCGTCCGCGAGGCGACCGGCGGCCGCCTCGACGGCCTCGTCAACAACGCCGGGATCACGCTCCAGGGACCGGTCGAGGGGCTGCCGCTCGACGACTACCGGCGGCAGCTGGAGGTCAACGTGATCGGCCAGGTCGCCGTCACCCAGGCGCTGCTGGCGATGATCCGCGCGGCCCGCGGCCGGGTCGTCTTCATCTCCTCGATCGGCGACGCGATCGGGCTGCCGTTCCTCTCTCCCTACAACGCCTCGAAGGCCGCGATCAGCGCCGTCGCCGACTCGCTGCGCCAGGAGATGCGCCCGTTCGGGGTCCAGGTCTCGACCGTAGCCCCCGGCTCGATCGCGACCGAGATCTGGGACAAGGGGGTGACCGCGGCACCCCAGCTCCGCGAGACGCTGGGGCCGGAGATGAACGAGCTCTACGGCGACGAGCTCGACAAGCTCGAGGCGCTGGCGGTGAAGACGGGCGCCCGCGGCCTGCACCCGGACAAGGTGTTCGAGGTCGTCGAGCACGCGCTGACCGCGAAGCGCCCGAAGGCGCGCTACGTGGTCGGCACCGAGGCGAGGGTCCAGGCCGTGGCGCGGACCGTGCTCCCCAAGCGCGCCTTCGACAAGGTGATCCAACGCCGGATCGACGGCGCCTGAGACCTCGGCCGTCAGGCCGATCCCGCGGTCGTAGGATGCGGGCGGGTTGAGAGTTGCCGTCGTCGACATGGGAACGAACTCGACGCGGCTGCTGGTCGCCGACGTCGTCGACGGGCGCCTGCACGAACGCGCGCGGCGCTCGACCGTGACCCGGCTCGGACGCGGCGTCGACACCTCGGGGCAGCTCGCCGCGGAGGCGATCGAGGACGTCTGCGCAGCCGTCGCCGCCTACATCGAGATCTACGAGGAGATGGGCGCCGAGCGGGTCCGCGCGATCGCGACCAGCGCCGTTCGCGACGCCGCCAACCGCTCCATGTTCCTGGCCGAGCTGCGCGAGCGTTTCGCCCTCGACGCCGAGATCCTCGACGGCGCGGAGGAGGCGAGGCTGACCTACATCGGCGCCTATGCGGAGCGCCCGCCGGCGGCGAAGACGATGGTCGTCGACATCGGCGGCGGCTCGACCGAGCTCGTGATCGGCGACGGGCCCGAGGTCGGCTTCTACGCCTCGCTGCAGGCGGGCACCGTCCGCCACACCGAGCGCCACATCACCCATGATCCGCCCGAGGCCGCGGAGCTGGAGGAGCTCGCCGGCGACGTCCAGAACCTGATCAACGAGGCGCTCGAGGGCGCCGCGCTGGCGCGGGCCAACTTCGGCATCGGGGTCGCCGGCACGCCGACCTCACTGGCGGCGATCGACCAGTCGCTCGACCCCTACGACCCCGAGCTCGTGCACGGCTACCGGCTCTCGCTCGAATCGATTCAGAGAATGCTCTCGCAGCTGGCCGCCAAGCCGCTGGCCGAGCGGCTCGAGGTCGTCGGCCTGCACGAGGGCCGGGCGCCGACGATCGTCGCCGGCGTCGTCATCCTGATCCAGGTGATGCGGGCCTTTGGCCTGCCGGAGATCGAGGTCTCCGAGCACGACATCCTCTGGGGCGCCGCGCTCGAGCTCGCCGCTGGGCAGCCGGCCTAGCAGACGTCCGGGACCGAGACCTCGCGGGTCGAGGCGATGTCGCAGAAGGCGGGCTTGGTCGTCAGGTTCTTGTTCAGCACGCCGAAGCCACCCTCGCGGCCTGCAAGCGTCGGGTCCTCGACGAAGCGATGCACGATCGCGAGCTCGATCCCGCGGATTCGCCGGAACATCTCGAGCATCCGGCTGATCGCCTGGCCCGCCGCGTCGGGGGTGAACGCCTTGTCACCGGCCGTCGAGGCACCGAACTCGGTCGCCCACAGCGGCCTCGCACCGTCGCCATAGCGGTCCATCACATTCTGGATCTTCCCCA
>DATBPT010000081.1:0-15913 GCA_036561205.1 Solirubrobacterales bacterium | reverse complement strand
GCCCTGCGGGGGAACTCGGAGCGAAGTTGACGGGTGCGGGGGGCGGCGGCGCGGCCTCACGCGAGGCATCGGCCAGATTCCTACGCGTCTTCTGGGAGCGCGCTTACCGCGAGAACATCACCGGGCTCTCGGCGATGGTCGCCTACAACCTGGCGCTGGCGCTGTTCCCCTTCGCCCTCCTGATCCTGTTCATCTTCGGACAGGTGATCAAGAACCCCGATGTCGAGGCAAGCGTGCTCCGCGACCTGCAGAGCCTTTTCCCGGCTGCCGAGCAGAACTCGATCACCAGCATCGTCGACCGAATCCGGGACAGCTCGACCACGATCGGCGTGGTCGCGGTGGTCGGCGCGATCTGGATCGGAGCCTCGTTCTGGGGGGCGATGGACACCGCCTTCTGTCGCATCTACCACGTCGAGTGCCGGGGCTGGGTCGAGCAGAAGCGCTTCGCGCTGCTGATGCTGGTCGTGGTCACGATCTTCCTCGCCGCCAGCGTCGCGATCCCGGTCGCCGAGGGCCTGCTGGCATCGGGCGCCAACAACCTGCCGTTCGGGCTCGATCAGATCGGCGGCCTGCGGAGCGCCCTGGTGCTGAGCGCCGCCCTCCTGGCCACCTTCGCTGTCTGCTCGCTGATCTATTACGTGGTCCCCAAGGGCCACGTGCCCTGGCGCGGGGTCTGGCCGGGAGCCCTGTTCGTGACCCTGACCACCGCGCTCGCGAACGCGATCTTCCCCTTCTATCTGGGCCAGTCGAACGTCGACCAGCTCGGCGGAGCGCTCGGCTTCATCCTCGTCGCCCTGGTCTGGTTCTACCTCATCAGCCTTGGGCTGATGGCGGGCGCGGTGATCAACGCCCTGCGCTTCGAGTTCCACGAGACCGGCTCGATCGAGGAAGAGCGGGCACGAGCGTTCGCAGAATCCGCCGACTGAACCACTTGCCCGCGTCGCGGGTTGATGCGAACATGTGTTCGTGTCCGACCAGGCGACGATCCTGCACGCCGACCTCGACGCCTTCTACGCGTCGGTCGCCCAGCGCGACGATCCCCGCCTCCGCGGCCGGCCCGTGATCGTCGGCGGCGGAGTCGTGCTCGCCGCAAGCTACGAGGCCCGCGCCCGCGGGGTGCGCTCGGCGATGGGCGGGCGCCGGGCGCGCGAGCTGTGCCCGACCGTAACCGTGGTCGAGCCGCGCTGGTCCGCCTACGTCGAGGCGAGCCGGGCGGTGTTCCGGCTCTTCGACGAGGTCGCCCCGGTGGTCGAGGGACTCTCGAGCGACGAGGCCTTCCTCGATGTCCGCGGGCTCGAGCGGATCAAGGGCACGCCGGCCGAGATCGCCGAGCAGCTGCGCCGCGACGTCCGCGAGCGAGTCGGCCTGCCGCTCACCGTCGGCGTCGCGAGGACCAAGTCGCTCGCCAAGGTGGCGAGCGCGGTCGCCAAGCCCGACGGGCTGCTCGTCGTCCCGCCGGAGCGCGAGCTCGCCTTCCTGCACCCGCTCGCGGTCGAGCAGCTCTGGGGGGTCGGCCCGGCGACCTCGGCGAAGCTGCGCCGGCTTGGGATCTCAAGGGTCCGCGACGTCGCCGAGCTCTCCGAGCCCGCCCTGGTCGCGCTGCTCGGCAACGCCCTCGGCCGCAAGCTGCACGCCCTCTCCTGGGCCCGCGACCCCCGGCGCGTGCGCGCAACCTCGGGCCGGCGATCGGTCGGCTCTCAGTCGGCGCTCGGCCGGCGGGCCCGTTCCCCGGCCGAGCTCGACACCGTGCTCGTCGGCCTCGTCGACCGGGTGACGCGACGGATGCGCGCCGGCAGCCGCGCCGGTCGCACGGTTTGCCTGCGGATGCGCTTCGGCGACTTCTCGCGCGCCACACGATCGCGCACGCTGCCGAAGGCGACCGCGTCGACGAAGACGATCCTGAGCACGGCCCGGTCGCTGCTTGCGGCGGCGATGCCGATGCTCGAGCGCCGCGGGGTGACCCTGCTCGGGGTCGCGGTCACCAACCTGCAGGGGCGCGGCGAGGGGATTCAGCTCGAGATCGACGGATCGGGCGGTGCCGTCGACGCCGCGCTCGACGAGCTCCGCAACCGCTACGGCGCGCGCTCGATCACCCGCGCGGTGCTGCTCGGGCGTCGCCGCAGCCAGCCGTGGCTGTTTCCCGGCGAGGAGCCCGTCGACGACTAGCCGTAGCGGCCGCCGGTCACCTCGCGCAGCTTTGCCTGGTCGTGACGCGCTGAAACCGTCCGCACGGTGCCCGAGCGCGAGCGCATCACCAGCGACTCGGTGGTCAGCTTGCCGCGGCTCTGGCGAACGCCGTGGAGGAGCTCGCCGTCGGTGACGCCGGTGGCGGCGAAGAAGACGTCCTCCCCGGAGACGAGCCGATCGACGTCCAGCGTCTCGTCGAGGTCATAGCCGGCATCGACCGCGGCCTGGCGTTCGGAGTCGTCTCGCGGCCAGAGCTTGCCCAGCAGCTGGCCGCCAATGCACTTGATCGCCGCCGCGGAGATCACGCCCTCGGGGGTCCCCCCGATCCCCCAGAGCAGGTCGACCCCGGCGTCGGCCGAGACCGCGAACAGGGCGGCGGAGACGTCGCCGTCGGAGATGAACCTGATCCGCGCCCCGAGCTCCCGGATCTCGGCCACCTTCGCCTCGTGGCGGGGGCGGTCGAGCATGATCACGGTCACGTCGCCGACCGCCTTGCCCTTGCGCTCGGCGACCTTGCCGATCACCTCGGTCAACGGCTCGTCGAGGCTGAGGACGTCGGCGATCTCGGAGTTGCCCGCGATCTTCTCCATGTAGACGCAGGGACCCGGGTCGAACATCGTCCCGCGCTCGGCGAGCGCGATCACCGCCAGCGCCGACGGCATCCCGCGGGCGGTCAGCGTCGTGCCCTCGAGCGGGTCGACGGCGATGTCGACCTCGGGCGGGCTGCCGTCGCCGATGCGCTCGCCGTTGTAGAGCATCGGAGCCTCGTCCTTCTCGCCCTCGCCGATTACGACCACGCCATCCATCGGCACCGTGTCGAGCAGAAGCCGCATCGCATCGACGGCGGCGCCGTCGGCGGACTCCTTCTCCCCGCGACCGACCCAGCGCGAGGCGCCGAGCGCGGCCGCCTCGGTCACACGCACCAGCTCGAGCGCCAGGTTGCGGTCGGGCTTGGTGCCCGAACGCTGATCGTGCGAGATCACGCTCATCGGCCTGAGCGTAAGCGCTAAACGGTGCCCGGGGCTTTTCGCGTCTTCCGCGGGCCGCTCTCGACCGAGCGGGTGAAGCCGACGACGGCGATCGCGATCGCCGCCAGGAGCGCGACCCAGTAGCCGTAGTCGAGCGAGACACCGATCTCGGCCGGGCCGGTGCCGGGCTTGTCGATCAGGCCGTTGTAGGCGATCAGCACGGTGGCCGAGAAGCCGGAGATCATCGTCATCTCGCCGGGCGGCCAGGAGAGCTTGTGGCCGCGGACGATGATGTAGGCGAGGATCAGCGGCGCGATCGCCGTCAGCAGCAGCAGCCAGCGCAGGATCGGGAACGTCTCCCAGCCGGTGCAGGTCGTCTCGCCGGCGCCGCAGATGTTCGCGTCCGGGTTGTAGTCGGGGCCGCCGACGACGCGCTGCGGATTGGCGCCGAGCTCGTACCAGGGCAGGAACAGGATCGCGACGATCAGCAACAGCGAGGCGATCGCCCCGGCGAGCACCCTGCCCCGGTTCAGTCGCGAGAAGTCCATACAGCCGCGAGCCTATCCCACAGATAGGCTGCGGCGCGCCGGATGCAAGCCGCTGAAAACAATCGACGCTGGGGCCTGACGCTGCCGCTGCCGATGACGGCGCTGGGCGACAGCGCCGAGCACGTGCGCAGGGCCGAGGCCGTCGGCTACACCGACCTCTGGAGCGGCGAGACCAACGGGCCCGACGGGTTCACGCCGCTCGCCTTCGCGGCCGCGTGGACGGAGAAGGTGCGGCTCGGCACCGGCGTCGTCGGCGTCTTCCAGCGCGGCCCGGCGCTGCTCGCCCAGCAGGCGGCGGCGCTCGCCGACGGCAGCGGCGGCCGCTTCGCGCTCGGGATCGGCGCCTCCTCGGACCGGATCGTCGAGGGCTGGAACGGGATCCCGTTCGAGCGCCCGCTGTCGAAGGTCGAGCAGACGGTCGACTTCCTGCGCCCGGCGCTCGCCGGCGAGCGGACCCCGAACGGGTTCAAGCTCGAGGCGGCGCCGCCGCCGGTCCCGATCGTGCTCGCGGCGCTGCGCGGGAAGATGCTGCGGCTTGCGGTCGAGAAGGCAGACGGCGCCTTCTCCAACTTCCTCCCGATCTCCGGCCTGCCTCAGGTCGTCGAGCAGCTCGAGGGCGCGCCCGAGGGCTTCGAGCTGCTCTGCCGCTTCTTCTGCCTGCCCGGGGAGCGTGAACAGATCGAGCCGATCGCCCGCTTCATGTTCGCCTCCTACGTCACGGTGCCGGTCTACGCGGCCTTCTACCGCTGGCTCGGCCACGGCGACGCGATCGCCGAGATGTGCGAGGCCTGGGCGGCCAAGGACCGCGAGCGGGCGATCAAGGCCGCGCCCTGGAACCTGATCGAGGAGATGTTCATCCTCGGCACCCCGGCGGAGATGCATGCCCGGCTGGGCGAGTTCGTCGCCGGTGGGATCACCTGCCCGGTGCTGACCCCGATCACCGCGCCGGAGAAGCTCGGCGAGCTGATCGAGGCGCTGGCACCGAGCTGAGCGTTCGCTCAGCCGTCGTTCTCGCTGTCGGCGCTCTGGCCGACGAGGTTCAGGTCGCGGTCCAGCTGGACGTCGACCTGGCTGCCGTCGTCGCGGGTCACCTCGACCTCGTAATAGCTCTCCTCGTCGCCCAGCTCGGTCCCCGTCACCTCGCCGCCGCCGGTCGCCTTCAGCGCCGCGGCGCTGGCCTCGTCGAGCGTGCTGCCGGTGAGCGCCACGTCGGGCCCTTCGGCGGCGTCCTCGCCACCTCCGGCGGCGCCGGCGACGGCCGCGCCTCCGGCGCCGAGCGCCACCACGGCTACGCCGGCGGCTACGAACTTGTTGCGCTTGCTCAGATTCATCTCAGTCTCCTTGGTTGGTTGAAATCGAGACCGTTTTACGCAGCGTCGGTGAAACGACCGTGAAAGCCGCGGCGTCGCTCAGGACGCGGCCGTCTTCGCAAGGCTGAGCGCGTAGAGCTCGTCCGGATCGGTCCACCACTCGACCAGCTCGAGGCCGGCGTCGGCGTAGCTGGCCGCGAGCCGCTCACGGGTGAACTTGGTCGAGATCTCGGTCCGCATCTCCTCGTTGCGGGCGAAGTGCGTGCGCATGTCGAGAGCCTTCAGGTCGATGAACTGCTCGGCGAGCGAGCGCAGGCGGATGTCGATCCACTCGTTCTCCTGATCGAAGAAGGCGACGTGCTCGAACTGGTCGGGGTCGAAATTCGCCCCCAGCTCCCGGTTGAGGACGTGAAGGACGTTCTTGTTGAACTCGGCCGTGACCCCCGCCGAGTCGTTGTAGGCGGCCTCGAGCACGGCCACGTCCTTGACCAGATCGGTGCCGAGCAAGAAACGATCGGCCGGGTACATCAGGGTCGCGATCCGGGCGAGGAAGGAGCGCCGTGGCCCGGGGCGGAAGTTGCCGATCGTGCCGCCGAGGAACGCGATCAGGGCCCCCTCCTCGCGCGGGACCCGCTCGAGGTGGGTCTCGTAGTCGCAGACGATCCCGTGAACCTGCAGCCCCTCGTACTCGGCGACCAGCTCGTCGGCCACCCGGCGGGTGATCTCCTCGGAGATGTCGACCGGCACGTAGGTCTCCAGTGACCCGGCGGCGTCCATCGCGTCGAGCAGGCAGCGGGTCTTCGACGCGGCCCCGGACCCGAGCTCGATCAGCGTCGTCGGCGCCGCCGCGGCGACGATCTCGGCCGCCCTCTCGGTGAGTATCGAGCGCTCGCTGCGGGTCGGGTAGTACTCCGGCAGCTCGGTGATCGCCTCGAACAGCGCCGAGCCGCGCTCGTCGTAGAAGTACTTCGGCGGCAGCTCCTTGAACGGGCAGGAAAGGCCCTCGCGCACGTCCTCGGCGAGGCCGGCGAGGGTCCCGCCCTCGGGGAGGTGCACCTCGATCTCGATCGGCTCGGCCGTCCTCATCTACACATCCCTTACGCAACGAACGCCGGAGAAGATCTGTGAGCGCTCGGGGAGATCCCAGTTGCGAAAGCTTGTCCGGATCACCTCGCGGCGGCTGGCCCAGGCGCCGCCGCGCAACACCTTGTGGGCATCGCCGAAGAACACCTCCGAGTACTCCGGGTAGGGAAAGGCGCTGAATCCGGGGTAGCCGCAGAAGTCCGACGCGGTCCACTCCCAGACGTCGCCGAGCATCTGCACCGCTCCGCAATCGGCGGCGGCGTCGCCGTAGGCGCCGGCCGGGGCACAGCCGAAGCCGAGCTGATCGAGGTTGGCCCGGTCGCGGTCGGCGCCGGCCGCCGCCGCCTCCCACTCGAGCTCGGTCGGCAGCCGCTTGCCGGCCCAGCGGGCGAAGGCGTCTGCCTGGTGCCAGCTGATGTGGACGACGGGCCTGGCGGCGTCGAGCGCCCGGCGGCGGCCGTAGTTCGTCGTCAACCAGGCATCGCCGTCGCGCTCCCAGTACATCGGCGGCTCGGCGCCGGTCGCGGCGACGAACTCGGCGAAGGCGCCGTTGGTGACCGGGGTGCGGTCGATCTCGAAGGCATCGAGCTCGACCGCGTGGGCCGGCCGCTCGTTGTCGTAGGCGAAGCCCTCGGACTCGGCTCCGATCTCGTAGCTGCCGGCCTCGACCCGGACCATCTCCGGCCCCTCGGAGACAGGCTCGCCGGCTACGGTGCCGTCGATCCGGGCCGGTTCATAGCCGTCGACTATCTGCAACAGCTGCAGCATCGTCTCGGTGTGCTGGTGCTCGTGAGCGATCAGCATCTCGTAGAGGAAGCCGTCCTCGATCAGCGGGTCGCCGGTGTCGACGAGGCTGACCGAGTCGAGCACGTCGAGCGTCCGGGCTCTGACCCCGTCCATGTAGCTGCGCAGCTCGGAGCCGCGCAGGATCGGCAGCTGATTACGGGTCTTGCGCGGGTTCTCGATCGCATCGTAGAAGCGGCCAAGCTCGCCGCGCATCGGCTCGCGCCCGCCGACGCGCTGGACCAGCCACAGCTCTTCGAAGTTGGCGATGTGGCCGAGGTCCCAGGCGAGCGGGCTGAGGATCGGCGAGTAGACCGTGTTCAGCTGCTCGTCGGCCAGCGGTTCGATCAGCAACAGGGTCCGCTGCCGCGCCTCGGCGAGCCGATCGGCAATCCGCTGACTGATGTTGACCTCGGCCGTCGACGCGATCCCAAGAGGCTACCCAGGTGCCGTGCTGGCGAACGTGAACGAGTGGATATGGTCCGCGCCGATGCAGATCGAGGGAACCAACGCGCTCGTGATCGGCGGCGCTTCGGGCCTCGGCGAGGCGACAGCCCGCCGCCTGCACGCCGACGGCGCCTCGGTCGTGATCGGGGACCTCAATGCGGAGAAGGGCGAGGCGCTGGTGGCGGAGCTCGGCGAGCGGGCGCGGTTCGTGGAGGCGAACGTACTCGAGGCCGAGCAGGTGCAGGCCGCCGTCGATGCCGCCGGCGAGGGCGGCGAGCTGCGGATCTCGGTCTGCTGCGCCGGGATCGGCTGGGCCCAGCGCACGGTCTCGAAGCAGGGCCCGCACGACCTCGAGATCTTCTCCAACGTGATCAAGGTGAATCTGATCGGCACCTTCAACAGCCTGCGCCTCGCGGCCGCGGCGATGGTCGACAACGACCCGGACGCCGACGGCGGGCGCGGCGTCTGCGTCAACACGGCCTCGATCGCCGCCTTCGACGGCCAGATCGGCCAGGTCGCCTACGCCGCCTCGAAGGGCGGCATCGTCGGCCTCACCCTGCCCGCGGCGCGCGACCTCGCCGGTCGCGGCGTGCGCGTGGTCACGATCGCCCCGGGCCTCTTCGACACGCCGCTGCTCGCGGCCCTGCCCGAGGACTCGCGCGCGGCCCTCGGCGCCGGGATCCCCTTCCCGTCGCGCCTCGGCAAGCCCGCCGAGTACGCCGACATGGTCGCCGCGATCGTCGCCAACCCGATGCTCAACGGCGAGACGATCCGTCTCGACGGCGCCCTGCGGATGCCACCGAAGTGAGGCGGAGCGAAGCGAAGCCGAGCCGCGCCGCTGTTGAGGCGCCTAAGGTGAGCTTCTGACGATGGAGATCGGTTTCCTGCTCCTCACCGACCACAGCGAGTCGCTGAACGGAAAGCTGTACGCGATGGGCGGCGGCTGGAACATGCTGCGCTTCGCCCAGCTCCCGGTCGACCACGCCTTCGGGATCGGGTTCGGCGTCGACGTCGCCTGGGACGAGGCGAACCAGCGCCACACGCTCGAGCTCGAGACCCAGGACCCCGACGGCGAGCGGCTCGGCGACGAGCTCTCGTTCGAGATCGAGGTCGGCCGGCCGCCGGGCTCGGTCACCGGCCAGGACCAGCGCGTCGTGATCTCGATCCAGGCGACGGCGACCTTCTCGAAGCCCGGCCCGCACGCGGTCGTGATCCGCGCCGGCGAGCGCGAGATCGGCCGCAGCCGCTTCTACGTCGCCGAGCTGCCGCCGGAGATGCGCCAGCAACAGGAGTGAGCGCAGCCCTTCAGTCCGTCCTCTCGTACTCGGGCTCGAGCCAGACCCGCTTTCGCCATGGAGGCGTGATCGCGAACTCCGCCCGCGGATCGTCGGCGGCGATCGGCTCGAGCGGGATCAGCCCGAGGCGGCGCGGGTTGGTGATCCGGTCGAACTCGGCAGGCTCGACGGTGCCGGCGTGGCTGCCGCCGGAGACCGTGTAGGCCGAGTCCTCGGCCGGCTGCCATCCGGCCCCGTAGCCGTAGTGGGCGCTGGCGCGGACCTCGGAGCTGCCGTCCGGGTGGATGCGGAACTGGACGCTCTCCCAGTCGTCGGGGTGGTAGGTGGGGTGGCCGACCTGCTCCGAGAGCTCGCGGATCGCGCCGCGCAGGATGCTCGAGCCCTCGCCGGTCGCGCTGCCCGGGTAGTAGAGCCAGTACTGCAGGTAGCGGTTGCCGGCGGCCTCGCCGGAGCAATCGGCGCCGGCTGTCTGCGAGCCGGTCCGGCAGTCGATCACGTGGGTGAACACGACCGCGGGCTCGCCGGTCAGCGAGCGGGCGACGCGGATGCCGTTGCGGCCCTCGGCGCACTCGTCCTGGCGGCAGCGCCGGAAGTCGACCGGAAGCGCGCGCATTCCCGGCTCGTAGCGAATCTGGGGCGCGGTCTCGGCGACCAGCGCGGCGAGCTCGCCGCCATAGGCGAGCACGAGATCGCTCGCCGCCGGCGGCTCGCAGTCTCCCGAGAGCTCGAGCGCGCAGACGATCCGGCCGCCGATCGCGCGCGCCAGCGCCGTCCCCGGGAGCGCGACGCCGGCCAGGGCAGCGAGCGCTCCGAGCGCCAGCGCCAGGACCGCGAGCAGGCCGACCCACTCGACCGTGCTCTGGCCTCGCTCGGCTCGCGGCGACACGGCTCGAAGCTAGGCCGGCCGCGCGCGCCCGTGGCGCGGCGATCGCGGCCGTTGTGCGCCGGGATCGAGGCGATACAGTCGCGCCATGGCCGACGCCAACTGGGAGGGGATGCCGAAGAAGGAAGGGCGCGGGTGGCGCGTCTACGTGCTCGGCGCCGCCATCTTCCTGCTCGCGATCCTGATCGCGCAGAACTTCCAGAAGGTCACGGTCGACTTCCTCTTCGTCGAGACCGAGACGCCGCTGATCGTCGCCCTCGTGATCGCCGGCGCCCTCGGCGCCTTGATCGGCTGGGCGCTCCCCCACGTTCGCCGCAGCCGCCGGCTCGAGCGCGAGCAGCAGTCGCCGCGCGAGTAGCTCGCTAGAGCTTCTCGATCTCGGCGGCGATCTCGGACGCCGCCTTCTTCGCGTCGTCGAACAGCATCGAGGTGTTCTCCTCGTAGAAGAGGTCGTTGTCGATCCCCGCGAACCCCGGTGACAGCGAGCGCTTGATCACGATCACCTGCTGGGCCTCGGAGACCTCGATGATCGGCATCCCCGCGATTGGCGAGTCCGGGTCGTTCTTGGCCGCCGGGTTGGTGACGTCGTTGGCGCCGATGACGACGGCGACGCTCGTCCGCGGCATCTCGGGATTGATGTCGTCCATCTCGCGCAGCTTCTCGTAGGGCACGTCGGCCTCGGCCAGCAGCACGTTCATATGGCCCGGCATTCGCCCGGCGACGGGATGGATCGCGTAGTTGACCTCGACCCCGCGCTTCTCGAGCTCGTTGGCCATCTCCTTGACCGCGTGCTGGGCCTGGGCGACGGCGAGCCCGTAGCCGGGGACGATGACGACCGAGTCGGCGTAGGCGAGCTTGATCGCCGCGTCCTGGGCGCCGATCGAGGTATGCGGGCGCTCCTCGCCCGAGCCGGCCCCCGCCGCCGGGGCACCGCCGAAGCCGGAGAAGAGGATGTTGGGGACCGAGCGGTTCATCGCCGTCGCCATCTCCATCGTCAGGATCGTTCCCGAGGAGCCGACCAGGGTCCCGGCGACGATCAGGGCGACGTTGTCGAGCGCGAACCCGGCGGCGGCGGCGGACAGGCCTGTGGCCGCGTTCAGCAGCGAGATCACCACCGGCATGTCGGCGCCGCCGATCGGCAGCACGACGAGGTTGCCGAGCAGCGCCGCGCCGACCAGCAAGGCGATGAACAGGCCCTCGTAGCCGCTCAGATCGCCGTTGTTGGAGACGAGGACGATGCAGGCGACGAGGATCCCGACCAGGAGCAGCGCGTTGATCACCTGCTGGCCGGGGATCGCCAGCGGCCGGGTCGAGATCAGGTCCTGAAGCTTGGCGAAGGCGATGTTCGAGCCCCAGAACGAGACCGAGCCGATCACGGCCGCGAACAGCACCGGGATCAGCTCGTCGAGCGGCACATCCGGCGGGGCGTGGCGGAACTCCGACCAGGCGATCAGCGCCACGGCGCCACCGCCGACCCCGTTGTAGAGGGCGACCATCTGCGGCATCTCGGTCATCTGCACGCGCAGCGAGGCGATCACGCCGACCGCCGAGCCGACCGCGAGCCCGCCGATGATCACGCCCCAGTTGCCGAGCCCGTCGAGCAGCAGGGTCGTGATCACCGCGATCGCCATCCCGCCGGCGGCGATCAGGTTGCCGTTCTTCGCCGTCCTCGGGTGGGTGCCCTGCATGAGGCCGTAGATGAACAGCGAGAAGGAGAGCGTGTAGAGGAGGACGGTCGCGTCCCCGCCGGGCTCGAGCACCGCGAGCACGTTCACGGCTTCTCGGCCTCCGCGTCCGGCTTCGGCTTGCGCACGAACATCCCCAGCATCCGGTCGGTGACCATGAAGCCGCCGACGATGTTGATCGCGCCGAAGGCGATCGCGATGAAGCCGATCAGCTGCTCGAGAAAGCCGTCGGCGACGCCGGCGACGATCAGGCCGCCGAGCATGACGATCCCGTGGATCGCGTTGGTCTGGCTCATCAGCGGCGTGTGCAGCGTCGTCGGCACCTTCGAGATCACGGCGAAGCCGACGAAGGCGGCGAGCACGAAGATCACCAGCTCGGTGACGAAGTCCATCAGCTACCTCCCTCGGTGCCCGCGGCCCCTGCCGCCCGTTCGTTCTTGATCTCGCCCTCGTGCGTGAGGCAGGCTCCGGCGACGACCTCGTCGTCGAAGTCGATGCTCAGGTTGCCCTCCTCGTCGAGCAGCAGGCCGAGCAGGTTCTCGACGTTCTTGGCGTAGAGCTGGGAGGCGTGGGCGGCCATGTCGGAGGGCAGGTTGACCGGCGAGATCACCTTGACCCCGTTCTCCGAGACGACGGTCCGGCCGGCCTCGGTGAGCTCGCAGTTGCCGCCCGAGTCGCCGGCGAGGTCGATGATCACCGAGCCCGGCGCCATGTTGGCGACCGCCTGCCTCGTGAGCAGGATCGGCGCCTTGCGCCCGGGGATCTGAGCGGTGGTGATGATCACGTCCTGGCGGGTCGCGTTCTCGGCCAGCGCCTCGCGCACCTGCTCGTTCTCCTCCTCGGTCAGCGGCCGGGCATAGCCGCCCTCGTCCTCGGCGTCGGGGATGAAGTCGAGCTCCAGCGGGCGGCCGCCGAGCGAGCCGATCTGCTCCCAGGCGGCACGGCGAATGTCGAAGCCGGTGACGACGGCGCCGAGGCGCTTCGCGGTTGCGATCGCCTGCAGGCCGGCGACCCCGGCGCCCAGCACGAGGACCTTGGCCGGGGCGACGGTGCCCGCGGCCGTGGTCATCATCGGGAAGAAGCGGCCGGCCTCGCGGGCGGCCAGGAGCGTCGCGGCATAGCCGGCGACGTTGGCCTGCGAGGAGAGGGCGTCCATCGCCTGCGCGCGGGTGATCCGCGGAATCGCCTCCATCGCGAAGCTGGTCACGCCGGCGGCGGCGAGCGCCTTGTTGGTCTCGGCGGAGGTCAGCGGTGCGAGGTGACCGATCAGCACCTGGCCCCTGCTCAGCTTGCCGATCTCGTCCGCGGTCGGGACGGCGACGTGGACGACCACATCGGCCGACCAAGGATCGCCGATCTCGGCTCCGGCCTCGGTGTACTCGGAGTCCGGATGTCCGGACCCGTCGCCGGCAGCGGCCTCGACGACGACATCGATGCCCTTCTCGGACAGCGAGGCGACAACGGCCGGGATCAGCGCGACCCGGCGCTCAGACTGCGCGGTTTCTTTGGGGACCCCGACCTTCATCCAGAGAGGCTCAAAAGCCGGGGGAGCCTAACGGAATAGATACGGACTATGTTCACGCCATGAACGCCCCCGAGTCGGGCCCGCGGGCACGTTCTGCCCCCGAGCTCAAGGCCCAAATCGAGGCCGAGCGTCTCGGTCGCCCGTTCCTCGTCTACCGCAGCGCCGAGGACGAGCAGCTGCTGCTGGTGATCGCCGAGGAGGTCGATTCGCTCTGGGTCGGGCGCAGCGAGTCCGCCGATCTCAACCTCGACTGGGACGAGGAGGTCTCGAGCCTGCACGCGCAGCTCGAGATGGTCGGGCTCGAGTGCACGCTCGTCGACGACGGCCTCTCGCGCAACGGCTCCTTCGTCAACGGCGAGCGGGTCAGCGGACGCCGCCGGCTTCGCGACGGCGACACAATGCGCTTCGGGCGCACCGGGGTCATCTACCGGGCCCCCGCGGAGAGCGGCACCGAGACCGTGCTCTCGGGCGACGCGCTCACCGCAGCCGGCGTCTCGCCGGCCCAGAAGCGGGTGCTGGTGGCGCTCTGCCGGCCGTTCAAGGACGGCTCCGCCTTCGCGACCCCGGCCACCAACGGCCAGATCGGCGAGGAGCTGCACCTCAGCGTCGACGCGGTCAAAACCCACCTGCGCGCCCTGTTCGAGAAGTTCGGGGTCGAGGAGCTGCCGCAGAACCAAAAGCGCGTCGCCCTGGTCGAGCGCGCCCTGCAGAGCGGCCTGGTCACCGAGCGCGAGCTCTGACGCGATGTCGCAGGAGAACGTCGCCGTCGTCGAGGCCGCCTACGACAGGCTTGCCCAGCGAGGACTTGACGCATTCGTTGAGTGCTGGGCTGACGATCTCGACCACCGGGCGATCGAGGGTGCGCTCGACGACCGAGGTCCCCTGCACGGAAGGGAAGCCATGCGGGCCTACGTCCAGGACTGGATGGACACCTTCGACGGGCTCGAGATCCGCCCGATCGAGTTGTTCGACGGTGGTGGGGACGTCGTCGCCGCGGTGTTGCGGTTCGGCGGACGCGCGAAGCTCAGCGGCGTGGCGACGGATTCCACCTTCGGGGTTGTCTTCTGGATCCGAGACGGAAAGATCGCGCGCGGCCGCGAGTACGCGACCCGGGAGCAGGCCCTCGAAGCCGCCGGGCTGCGGGAGTAGCGCCCTGGACGAGAAGCGTTTTGGTCGGTTTCAGCCGCCCGCGTCCCGCCACATCGTCGCGACGGTGAGTTGCTCGTCGGGCCGGGTGAACTCGCCAATGCGACGAAAGCCGCACTTTTCGTAACGCGGATCGTTCTTCGGGTTGCTCGACTCGAGGTACGCGGGCAGGCCCTCGGTGTCGATCGTTGCCAGATTCTGCTCGAGTAGCGCCATCCCGTGGCCTTGGCCGCGGCGGGTAGGATCGCTCCCGAGGAGGCTGAGGTAATAGTGCGGAGGCTGCTCAGGATGCGACGAATCGAACCGCTGGAGTAGCTCCATCACCTGGGGAGCGCGAGACCCGACGAGCTCCGTGAGCATCGGCTCGACCTGAGCCTCCTCCGCGGCGGTGAGCTCGGACTCACCGGGCGGGATCCAGCTCGAGACGGCGGCGAAGTCGCCCAGCACCCACACCCACGGAAACCGGAGCGCGCTACGAATGTGGAAGCGCCACCAGACTTCCAGGTCAGCGCGGTTCGGGAAAGCCCAGCTCCAGACCGGATCGCTCTCGAACGCGGCGGTCAATACCTCCGTCACCGCATCCCGGTCGCGCTCCGTCGCGACACGCGCCTCCATCGAGGCGAGCCTATCCCAGTTCTGGGGCTCCCTCCCCACCGGGCTGGTTTGGTGGATACTGGGCTCCGATGATTTCCACTGTGGCGGTCGCAACCGACGGATCGGCAACGGCACGCGAGGCTGTCAATGAGGCGACCGAGATCGCGCGGCGCTTTGGCGCCAAGCTCTGGCTTCTGAGCGCCTTCAAGGATTCGCCGGTCGAAGACCAGGACATCGAACTGCAATGGGCCTCGAACTCGGCCGCGCAGGTGAAATCGTTGCTCGAAAAGATCGAGGCAGATCTGGGTGCGGCTGGGATCGAGTGCGAGACGCGAGTGTCCGAAGGAGATCCCGCTGAGGTGGTGGTGCGGCTCGCGGCCGACGTCGGGGCCGACCTGCTGGTGATCGGCAACAAGGGGATGCAGCGACGCGTGCTCGGCAGCGTGCCGAACACGGTGACCCACAAGGCCGGCTGCTCGGTGCTCGTCGTCAAGACGACGTGAGCTAGCGCGCGGCTGACTTCGCCACGGCCGCGAGCGCGTCCGCGGGATCGCTGTGGCCGACGATGCGGACGATGAGGCCGTCGCGGACCTCGAATACGCCGGAGGTCCGCATCTCGGTGGGAATGTGGGTTCGTCGCGAGCGGCCGCGCATTCGAGTGACGACCGCGAACTTGTCCCCGCCGTCGCTGAAGGCTTCGATCTCGTCGTTGGAGAAGTCCTCCCATTCGACGAAGAAGCGCCGCAGCCCGGCGCGTACCGCGCCGTGGCCATGCCAGACCCCGCGCTCGACCCACATCTCGGTGGTCGCCCACTCGATATCGGGGTGGAGCAGCGCGAGCAGGTCCTCGAGCCTCTCGGGGCGGTACGCGTCGAGGAAACGCCGGCACAGCTCTCGATTCGAGACGCTCTTGTGCTCCGAGGAGCCCACGTACGTCCGAACGGTACACCCACCCCATCGGTGAACGCCGACGATGCGGCCGGGCTTCTCAGGCGTCCTGATCGACGATCTTCCAGTAGGAGTCCTTGCGGACGATCTTCCCCTCGCGTAGCTCGAACAGATCGCACCCCTGGACCTCCACGGCTGCGCCCGAGGTATCGGTGCCGGTGATTGTCCACTGCGAGACGCCGCGCTCCCCGGAGACCCAGTGGCGGTCTTTGCCGTAGTGGATGTCCGGGATCCCAGCGAACCGGGCTTCGATCCCTTGACGCACCTGCTGCTTGCCCTCGAGCCGCCGCCCCCAAGGATCGGCGCCTCGCGGTGTCTCAAAAACGCAGTCCTCGGTGAAGAACTCCATCACGGCGTCTACGTCGTGTCTGTTGAAGGCCTCGAGGAACTTTTTGAGCGTTCCAACTCCGCTATCCGCCATCTGGACCTCCTTACAAAACGCAGCTAGCCTTGCCGCGATGGACCGAACAGCTCTGATTGTCGTGGATGTGCAGAGGGGCTTCGACGATGC
>DATBPT010000080.1:0-9617 GCA_036561205.1 Solirubrobacterales bacterium | reverse complement strand
GGAACGCAAACGCGGCCAGCGCTTTGAGCAGCCGGCCGCGATAGAGCGGTCCCTCGCTCGGCGCGAGCGCGAGCACGAAGGAAGGGATCCCGATCGTCAGCAGGGCGGCAACCGTGAGCTGGCGCGGCAGGAACGGGAAGGTGAAGTTGAAGATCGCCGCGAGCAGGATCAGAAATCCGGCGTAGACCGACTTGGTCAGATAGAGGCGGCCGAGGCGGTGGATGTTGCGGGCGATCCGCCTGCCCTCGGTGACCGCCCGCGGCAGCATCGAGAACTGGTCGCGCAAGAGGACGATGTCGGCGACGCCCTTGGTGATCTGGCTGCCGGAGCCCATCGCGACCGCGAGCCGCGCCTGCTTCAGCGCCGGCACGTCGTTGACCCCGTCGCCGATCATCGCCGTGAACCGCCCCTTCTCGGCCAGCGCCCCCACCAGCGCCTTCTTCTGCTCCGGGGTGATCCGGCAGAAGATCGTGTTGCGAAGCGCCGCCTGCGCGAGCCCGCCCTTGTCGGTGGGCAGGTCCGGCCCCTCGACCACATGCGCATCGGCGGGCACGCCGACGGCGTGCGCGACCGCGGTCACGGTCTCCCGCGCGTCGCCGGAGATCAGCTTCAGGTCGACCTGCTGGTCGCGCATGTAGGCGATCGTCTCCGCGGCGTCCGGTCGCAGCGTCTCCTCGAGCACCACCAGCGCCCGGGGCTCGAGCGGCGGTGGCGGCTGGGCCGCCGGGTCGGAGGGCAGGCCGCCGCGCACCTCGCCGAAGGCGATCACCCGCCGTCCGGCGCCGATGTGCTCCTCGAGTCGGCCGCGCATGCCCTCGGAGAGGTTCAGGGCGCCGGCTCGGGTGAGCACGTCGGGTGCTCCGATCACGTAGCTGCGCCCGTTCACGGTCATCCCGCTCCACTTCCACTGCGAGGAGAACGGCACCTCGGCCGTCGGCCGCTCGGGCCGCGCCGGGTAATGCTCGGCGATCGTCTCCAGGGTCCGGTTGCGCTCCCCGGCCGAGGCGGCGAAGGTGCCCAGCGCGCGCTCGGCCTCGCGCCCGCGGTCGATGTCGGGAACCTCGACCGCGACCAGCTTCAGGGTGCCGTCGGTGAGCGTGCCGGTCTTGTCGACGCAGATCGTGTCGACCGCGGCCAGCGCTTCGGTCGCCGCCATCTGCTGGACCAGGGTGTTCTGCCTTGCCAGGCGGACCGCGGCGAGCGCCAGGGTGACGCTCATCAGCAGCACCAGGCCCTCCGGGATCAGGGTCACCAGCCCGGCGGTCGCCTCTTGGGCCGCGTCGCGGAACTCCTTGTCGTGGATCGTGAACCCGGCAAGCACGATCAGGGCGATCGGCACGAGGGCGATCGTCGTCGCCCTGAGGACCATGTTGACCTCGACCTGAAGCGGCGACAGTGGATGGCGAAACTCGCGCGCCTCGCCGGCGACCTTCTCCGCGTGGCTGTGCTCGCGCACCGCGTCGACCTCGTACTGGCCCGAGCCCGAGAGCCCGAACGAGCCCGAGAGCATCCGGTCGCCGATCCGCTTGCGGACCCCGTCCGATTCGCCGGTGAGCAGCGACTCGTCGACGCTCAGCCCGCGCGTATCGACGAGCGGGCCGTCGGCGACCAGCTGGTCGCCGGGCTCGACCAGGACGATGTCGCCGGGGACGACCTCGTTCGCGGTCACCTCCGCCTGGCGGCCGTCGCGGATCACCTTCGCCCGCGGCGCGACCAGCAGCGCCAGGCGGTCGAGCGTCTCCTTCGCCTTCAGCTCCTGGCGGATCCCGATGCCTGAGTTGAGGATCGCGATCAGGCCGAAGAGCGCGTCCGCCCACAAGCCCAGCGAGAGGATGAGAATGAAGAAGACGCCGATGATCGCGTTGAACAGCGTCAGCACGTTGGCGGTGACGATGCTCGCCACCGAGCGGCTGTTCGGAGGCTCGGGCTCGCCCAGGCGCGCCAGCCGGCGCTGCGCCTCTGCGCTCGAGAGTCCCTGAGTCACCGCGGTCGCCGCCACGGCCCCATATAAACAGACGGCGCCTCCGCCTCAGAGGTGAAAGCGCCGGTGATGCTGGTGGTGGTGCAGCTCACTCTCCGGCGGAGTCACCGGGGTCGCCGGCGCCCGGACCAGCAGCCAGGTGAGCACGGCGCCGATCGCCACGACGATCACGGCGGGGATCATGGCGTCGGCGACCGCCGAGTCGTAGTCGGCCGACGGCTTCGACTGGAACACCGCCCCGGAGACCGCCAGCAGGACCGTCCCCGCGAGGACGCGGTCCATGGCCAGCACGCCGGACGCGATTCCGGCCTTGGCCGCGGGCATCGCCGCCATCGCCGCGGTCGACATCGGCGCGTAGACGAGCGCCAGCGAGATCCCGAACAAGAGGTAGCCGGGGAGCAGGGCGCCAAAGGAGCCGGAGTCCTGGGCAAGCGCCATCAGCGCAAGCCCGGCAAGCCCGACCACCATTCCGGCGGTCATCGTCGCCCGCACCCCCAACGCCGCGATCAGCCGCCCGGAGAACGGCGAGAAGACGGCCATCGGCACGGTGATCGGCAACACCATGGTGCCGGCGGCGATCGCCGAGTAGCCGAGCCCCAACTGCAGGAACTGGGGCTGAAAGAACATCACCGTCCAGTACGCGCCGACGAGGGCGAAGGCCGCGGCGCTGGCGCCGAGGTAGGGCCGGTTGCGAAAGAGCGCGAACTCGACCAGGGGATCGGGCCGCCGATGCTCGAGCTTCCAGAACAGATAGAGGACCGCGAGGGCGACGGCGAGCAGGCCCAGGGTTCGCAGTGACCCCCAGCCCCAATCGTCGGCCTCGATCAGGGCGAATACGAACGCCGTCAGCCCGGCCGCGAGCACCGCCGCGCCGGCGAGATCGACCCGCGGCGCGGCGTCCGGATCGCGCGAGTCCTGGCCGCGGAGCAGCAGGACGACGATCCCGGCGACGGCGATCGGAACGTTGATGAAGAAGATCCAGCGCCAGCTCGCCGCCTCGATCAGGACCCCGCCGACGAGCGGGCCGACCGCCAGCGCGATCGCCGAGACCGCGGCCCAGATCCCCAGTGCCCGCGCCTGCTGGTCGCCCGGAAACGCGTGCGAGGTGAGCGCCAGGGAGAGCGAGAGCAGCGCCGCGCCGCCGACTCCCTGGACCACTCGCGCCGCGACCAGGACCTGCTCCGATCCGGCCGCGCCGGCGAGCACCGATCCGGCCGCGAACGCGGCCATCCCGATCAGGAAGATTCGCTGGCGACCGCGGATGTCGCCCAGCCGCCCGGCGGCGACCACGGTCGCCGCGATCGTCAGCAGGTAGGCGTTCTGGACCCACTGCAGCCCGTCGGTCGAGGCGTCGAGATCGCGGTGGATGGCCGGCAGGGCGAGGGTGACCACGGTCGAGTCGAGCATCAACACGAAGAGGCCCGTGCACGATCCGATCAGGACCCACCAGGGGTTGTCTCGCGCTTCCATCCGCGGCGAGCGTATTCGTCTCCCCCGCGGGTAGGATCGGGCGCGAGGTGGACGAGGGCACGAGCCCGACACTTGCGGGAGGGGAGGCCCTGCCGGTCAGCTTCAGGGAGGCGACGAAGGTCTACCCCGGCGCGGACCGCCCGGCCGTCGACGGGCTAACCCTCGACGTCCCGGCCGGCGAGATCTGCGTGCTCGTCGGGCCATCGGGCTGCGGCAAGACGACCGCGATGCGGATGGCGAACCGGATGGTTGAGATCACCTCCGGCGAGATCCTGATCGGCGACCGCTCGGTGCGCGAGCGCTCGGCGGCGGAGCTGCGGCGCGAGACCGGCTACGTGATCCAGCAGATCGGCCTCTTCCCGCACCGGACGATCGCCCAGAACATCGCGACGGTCCCCGGGCTGCTGGGCTGGGACCGCGAGCGGGCGATGGCGCGCGCGGCCGAGCTGCTCGAGCTGATCGGCCTCGACCCCGAGCTGGCCGACCGTTACCCAGTCCAGCTCTCCGGCGGCCAGCAGCAGCGGGTCGGCGTCGCACGGGCGCTGGCCGCGAACCCCGGTGTGATGCTCATGGACGAGCCGTTCGGCGCCGTCGATCCGATCAACCGCGAGCGCCTCCAGAACGAGTTCCTGCGCCTGCAGGCCGAGCTTCGCAAGACGATCCTCTTCGTCACCCACGACATCGACGAGGCGATCAAGATGGGCGACCGGATTGCGATCCTCAAGGAGGGCGGCCACCTGGCCCAGTATGCGACCCCGGCCGAGCTGCTGATGGCGCCCGCCGACGGGTTCGTCGAGGACTTCGTCGGCGCCGACCGGGCGCTGAAGCGGCTGGCGCTGTTGCGGGTCGCCGACATCGACCTCTGGCGGGCGCCGCTCGCCCACGTCGGCCAGGCGACCGCCGAGGTGCGGGCGAAGCTCGAGGGCGCCGAGGTGCCGCACGCCCTGCTGGTCGACTCCGAACGCAAGCCGCTGGGCTGGCTCTCGGACGCGGACCTGGCCGCCGAAACCGTGCCCGCGACCCCGCACACCTCGCCGGACCCGATCCTCGACCTTGCGGATGTAATGCGCGACGCCCTCTCCGACCTGCTCCAGGCTGAGACCCGCTACGCGCCGGTCGTCGATGCTGGTGGCGCGATCGCCGGCGTGCTCTCGGTCGAGATCATCTCCGAGTTCCTGACCTCGCCGGACGCATTGGTCGAGGACCATCCCGCCGCCGAGCGCCCGCTGGGGGACTGATGCTCGCGGCGCTGACGACTCTGCTTCCCGTCGCCCAGGCCGGCGAGGGCTTCGTCCGCGAGGCCGGCGAGGGAGCGACGAGCTGTGTCGGGAAGAACGACACGGTTTGCATCGGCTGGGCGATCGACAACGCCGACCGGTACGTGACCCCGACACTCGAGCACCTGGTCCTGGTTGTCTCCTCGGTCGCGGCCGGGTTCGTGCTGGCGCTGGTGCTGGCGGTCGTCTCGCATCGCCGGCACTGGCTGGTTCCGGTCTTCACCGGCGTGACGGGCGTCATCTACACGATCCCGAGCATCGCCCTGTTCCTGATCCTGCTCCCGGTCAGCGGGCGCGGGACGACGACGGCGATCATCGCTCTGACGCTCTACAACGTGCAGATTCTCTACCGCAACCTCGTCACCGGGCTGGCGAACGTCCCGGCCGGCGCCAGGGACTCCGGGAGGGGGATGGGGATGACGGACCGCCAGCTGCTCTGGCGGGTCGAGCTGCCGCTCGCGGTCCCCGAGATCATCGCCGGCCTGCGGATCGCGACCGTCTCCACGATCGCGATCGCGACCCTCGCGGTCTTCGCCGGTGCCGGCGGGCTCGGCACCGAGGTCTACCCCGACATCACGTTCAAGACCGGGATCGTCGTCGTCGGGACGATCGTGATCGTGATGGCGATCTGCTTCGACATCCTCTACATCGGCGCCCAGCGGCTGTTGGCTCCGTGGCGGCGGGTGCGGCCGATATGACCCACGTCTTCATCTTCGGATCGCTTCTCGACTCGTTCGGCGACGCGATCTCGTTCATCTTCGAGCCGCAGCAGGGGCCCCGTACGGCCGCCGGGAAGGTGGGAGGCCTCGACCAGGTCTGGGCGCTGTTGTGGCCGCAGATCTGGCTCAGCGTCCTGGCGCTGGCGATCGCCTGCGCGATCGCGATCCCGGTTGGCGTCTACTTCGGGCACCGGGGCACGGGGGAGCTGCTCGCGGTCGCGATCGGCAACGCGGGCCGGGCAATCCCTGAGCTGATCCTGATCGCGTTCATGGTCGCGTTCGTCGGCGTCGGGGTACTCAACGTGACCATCGCCCTGGTCGTGCTCGGGATCCCTCCGATTCTCACCAATACATTCGTGGCTGTCCGCCAGGTGGATCCCGGCGCGGTCGAGGCGGCGCGAGGGGTCGGGATGAGCGAGCTCGACGTGATCCGGCGCGTCGAGCTGCCGCTGTCGGTGCCGACGCTGATGAGCGGGGTGCGGACCGGCGCGATCACGATCGTCTCCACGGCGACGATCGCGTCGTTGGCCGGCGTCTCGACGCTCGGCGACTTCATCATCAACCGCGGCGTCTACGGCGAGGACGGGCTGCTGGCCGGGGCGATCCTCGTCGCCATGCTGGCGCTCGCCTTCGAGCTCGGGCTGGCCGGGGCGCAGCGGCTGCTGACGCCGAAGGGGATTCAGGTCGAGCGTCAAATCGCCCTTGTGCGCACCTAGCGCATAGGCTTGCGGCGACCGCGACACGGAGCGGCAGAGCCACACGAGACGGAGGACTACCCCCGATGAGCACCCATCCCCGGCTGCGAGCGCTGTTCGCGTTGATTGCGGCACTCGCCCTTACCTTCGCCGTCGCCGCGTGCGGTGACGACGACTCGACGAGTACGAGCGCCGACACCGGCACCGACACCAGCGATACCCTGATCCAGTCGAACCCGGACAACGGATCGATCAGCCTCACGGTCGGCTCGAAGAACTTCACCGAGCAGATCATCCTCGGCGAGATCTACGCCCAGGGGCTCGAGGCAGCCGGTTACGACGTCTCGACCGACCTCAACCTCGGCGACGAGTTCGTCGCCCTGAAGGCGCTCGAAAACGGCGACATCAGCGGCTATCCCGAGTACACGTCGACGGCCCTGACCTCGTTCTTTGACACTGCGCCCGAAGACGTCCCCGGAGATCCGCAGGAGGCGCTCGACCAGGCTCAGGCCGACTTCGAGGCGAAGGGCCTGGTGGCGTATCCGCCGACACCGTTCTCGAGCGCGAACGCGGTCGGGATGCTGAAGTCGAAGGCCGATGAGCTCGGGATCACGAAGATCTCCGACCTGGAGGACCATCAGGACCTGACCCTGTACGGGTCGCCCGAGTGCCGTGAGCGGATCGACTGCCTGGCCGGTTTGGAGCAGTACTACGGCCTCGACGGCCTGCGTGACAACTTCACGCCGGTCGACATCGGGCTGCGCTATGAGGTGCTCGACAAGGGCGACGCGGACCTCTCGATTCTGTTCACGACCGACGCCCAGCTGTTCACCTCCGACGATTACGTCCTGCTCGAGGACGACAAGGGCGTGCTGCCGGCCGGCAACGTCACCTTCGTCGCCAGCCAGCAGGCCGCCGACGAGGCGGGCCCGGACTTCGGCGCGACGATCGAGAAGGTCCAGGGCAATCTCTCGCTCGAGGTGATGCAGGAGCTCAATGCCCGCGTCGACATCGACAAGGAGAAGCCCGAGCAGGCCGCGCAGGAGTACCTGCAGCAGTTCGGCTACATCGAGTAGCGAATCTCGGTTCCCGCTGCCGCCCACGGGGTAGGTTCGGCCCCGTGGGCGCAGCGGCACTTCTCGACCTCGACGGGACGCTCGTCGACTCCAACTACCAGCACACGATCGCCTGGTACCGGGCCTTTCGCGAGCACGGACTGACGCCGCCGGTGTGGCGCATCCACCGCCAGATCGGCGTCGGCGGCGACCAGCTCGTCGCCAGGGTTGGCGGCGAGGAGCTCGAGGATCGGCTCGGCGATGCGATCCGTGAGTCCGAGAGCCGCTTCTACGGCGAGCTGATCGGCGAGGTCCGCCCGTTCGAGGGAGCCCGCGAGCTGATCGCCGAGCTGCGCGAACGCGGACACACGCCGGTAGTCGCGAGCTCGGCCAAGGCCGAGGAGACCGAGCACTACATCGCGCTGCTCGACGCCGGCGAGCTGATCGACGACTACACGACCGCGGCTGACGTCGCGGCGACCAAGCCGGAGCCGGATCTCGTGGTCACGGCGATGCGCAAGGCCGGGCAGCTGTCCGCGGTGATGGTCGGTGACTCGGTCTGGGACGTCGAGGCCGCCGCCCGGGCCGAGGTGAAGACGATCGCCGTGCTCACCGGCGGCTTCTCCGAGGCCGAGCTGCGCGACGCGGGCGCGGTCGACGTCTTCGAGTCGCTGCTCGACCTGCGCGAGCGACTGGACCGGACGCCGCTACGGTAGGCGGGTGGCCCAGCAGCCGGACCGCCTCAGCGTCGACGACGCACGCATCCTCGGGCTCGAGTCGGAGGCGATCGCCGGCCACACGCTGAAGCTCTTGATCCTCGAGCCCGGCGCCGAGCCGCTCGACATCGAGGCGCTTCGAAGGAGCGTGGAGGCGCGCCTGCCGGCCGGCTCCCGGGGGCGTGACCGGGTCGAGCTCGGCGCCGAGCCGTGCTGGGTTGCGGACGAGGATTTCGAGATCGGCGCCCACGTACGCAGCCATGAGAACACCGAGGGCATCGACGAGCGCGGGGCCTGGGCGGTCGCCGCGAAGCTGATGTCGCAGCGGCTCGATCATCGCCACGCGCTCTGGGAGTTCGACCTGATCGGGCCGCTCGCGGACGGGCGCGAGGCGATCGTCTGTCGGATCCACCACGCGATGGCCGACGGGATCAGCTCGGTCCGCTTCCTGCGCGAGGTGCTCTGGGACGAGGCCGACCAAGCGGAGCCAAGGCGCAGTAGTTCGAGCGCGCCCGCCCCCGCGCCCCCGCGCCACGCGCGCGCGCGCGAGGCGGCCCGGCTGCCGGGAGCGATTCACCGCGAGCTCGGCCATCGCGCGGCGGACACAATCCTCGACCGTCACATCGGCTCCGCGCGCGAGCTCGCCTTCTCCGCCTTCCCGCTCGCCCAGCTGAAGGCGATCGGCGCTTCCCGGCCCGGCCACGTGACGATCAACGACGTCTTCCTCGCCGGGGTTGCCGGCGGGTTGCGCAGCTGGCTCGAGCACGCCGGCGAGCGCCTGCCCCGCCTGCGGGCCCAGATCCCGGTCAGCCTCCATCACCGCGACGAGGGCGAGGCCGAGCTCGGCAACCGCGACTCGTTCCTCAACGTCGAGCTGCCGGTCAGCGACCCCGACCCGCTCTCACGGCTGCAGGCGATCAACCTGCAGACGAGCGAGCGCAAGCAGCTCGGCGACGCGCAGGAGCTCTACGACCTCTTCCACGCGCTCTCGCGGTTCAAGCACCTCGATCACGCCGTCCAGCACCTTGCCGGCGGGCCGCGCGAGTTCAGCCTCTCGATCTCGAACGTGCCCGGGCCGGGCTGCGCCCTCAGCGTCGCCGGCCGTACGGTCGAGAACCTGTTCTCGGTTGCCGAGCCCGCCGACCGCCATGCGCTGCGCGCCTCGGCGATCTCCTGCTCGGGGGCGGTCGGGATCGGGCTCTGCACCGATCCGGACGCTGTCCCCGGGGTCGCCGAGCTGGCGCGGGCGATCGACGAATCGCTTGCCGAGTTGCGTCAAGCGACGATCGGCTAGCGTCCCGCGCATGGCGCTGAAGCTCGGGATCAACCTCGGCTACTGGGGGATCGGCCCCCGGGGCGAGGAAGCGGTGGAGTTGGTGAAGACGGCGGAGTCCGCCGGCTTCGACTCGGTCTGGGTGGCGGAGTCCTACGGCTCCGACGTGGTCTCGGTCCTCTCCTGGCTCGCCCCGCAGACCGAGACGATCAAGCTCGGCGCGGCGATCATGCAGGTCCCGGCTCGCCCCCCGGCGGCGGCGGCGATGGCCGGGGCGACGATCGACAAACTCTCCGGCGGGCGCTTCCTCTTCGGCTTCGGCCCCTCCGGCCCGCAGGTCTCCGAAGGCTGGTACGGGGTGCCCTACGCGAAGCCCTGGGGACGGACCCGCGAGTACATCGAAGTGGTGCGCGAGATCGTCGCTCGCGAAG
>DATBPT010000079.1:0-5733 GCA_036561205.1 Solirubrobacterales bacterium | reverse complement strand
CGTGGTGGTCGCCGTGGTCGACCCCACCCTCGGCAGCCGCGGGCACGCCAGCTTCATCGTGCCGCCGGGCACGCCGGGGCTCTCGCAGGGCCAGAAGTACAAGAAGCACGGGATCCGCGCCTCGCACACGGCCGAGGTCGTGCTCGAGGACTGCCGGATCCCGCTCGAGAACCTGCTCGGCGGCCAGGAGAAGCTGGAGCGCAAGCTGGACCGCGCCCGCAGGGGCGAGGCATCGCGGGGCTCGAACGCGCTCGCCACCTTCGAGCTCACCCGGCCGATCGTCGGCGCATCGGCGCTCGGCATCGCCCAGGCGGCCTACGAGTGGACGCTCGAGTACCTGGACGACGACGTGCTCGCGGCGGACGTGTTCGAGCTTGCGCTCGATGAGAGCTCGACCGCCGGCCGGCCGCCGCTCGAGCGGCAGGGCAACCAGCAGATCCTCGCCCAGGTGGCGACCGAGATCGAGGCCGCCCGACTGCTCTGCCAGCGCGCCTCGTGGATGGGCCGCAACGGGATCCCGCTGACCGGCGGACAGGGCTCGATGTCGAAGCTGAAGTCGGGCCAGGTCGCGGTCTGGACCACGCGCACGCTGATGGACCTGGTCGGGCCGTTCGCGTACACCCGCGAGTGCCCGCTCGAGAAGTGGTTCCGCGACGCGAAGATCTACGAGCTCTTCGAGGGCACGGCCGAGATCCAGCGCCTGGTGATCTCGCGAATGCAGGTTTCGGAGTACCGCGACCGCCTGCTCGAGGCGGCCGCGATCGCCGCGGAGGCGACCGAACCGGACCTCGGCGGCTCGGTCCGGGCGACGCAGTAGCGCTTGCATGGCCGCCTGCGGGCGGCCGGCCGGCGTAACCGACTCTCTACATTCACCGCCTTGAGGAACGGGGCCGCGATGGGGAACGGCTCCGTCGAGGCGAACCCGGAATGCGGATCGGCGACGAGACAAACCCGCACGCTCGAACGCTCGCGGCAGTAATTGCCGCGGCGGTGCTCGGCGTGCTCGTACTGGCGACCTCGGGCGGCGCCTTCGCCCAGGACCTGCAGTCGGAGCTCGACCAGAGCCAGGCTGAGCTCCAGCAGCAGCAGGACCGCAAGGGCGTCCTCTCGAGCGAGCTTGCCGACTTCAACGCCCAGGTCGACCAGCTCGCCGGCGAGGTGGCGATCCTGCGCAACCGCGAGGCGATCGTGGTCGCCGAGCTGCGCAGCGTCCAGGCCCGCCTCAATCGCGAGAAGGCGCAGCTCGAGCGGCTCAAGGACCAGCTGCACCGTTCGCTCAACGTACTGCGCCAGCGGCTGGTCGGGATCTACCGCTCGGGCAACCCCGACCTGATCACGGTGATGCTCGAGGCTGACGGATTCGACGACCTGGTCTCGCGCTACGAGTACCTGCGCCGGATCGAGGAGCAGGACTCCTCGATCGTCGGCCGGGTGCGGACGCTGCGCAACGGCACCAGGGTGACGGTCGAGCGAGTGACCGAGGACCGCAACGCGATCGAGGCGAAGAAGGCCGAGCTCGTGCGCACCCGGACCCAGCTCGAGGCTCGTGAGGCCGAGCTCGCCGCCGCCCGCGACAACAAGGCCGCGGCGCTGGAGACCGTCAACTCCTCGATCGAGAGGCTCGAGGGCGACGTCTCCGACCTCCAGGGCCAGATCCAGCAGCAGATTCAGCAGGCGAGCGCGACCCCCGGGGTGGCGCCGCTGCCGGCCGGACCGGTCCAGGGGGCGAGCGGCGGTTGGATCTGGCCGGTGAACGGGACGATCACCTCGCCCTTCGGCTACCGCTGGGGCCGCCTGCACGAGGGGATCGACATCTCGGTCCCCGAGGGCACGCCGATTCGCGCCGCCAAGGCGGGCAGCGTGATCCTCGCGGCCTACACCGGCGGCTACGGCAACTACACCTGCGTCGACCATGGCGGCGGGCTCTCCTCCTGCTACGCGCACCAGTCGAGCTTCGCCGTCAGTCCCGGCGACCAGGTCGGCCAGGGCGACGTGATCGGCTACAGCGGCAACACCGGATCCTCGACCGGGCCCCACCTGCATTTCGAGATTCGCGTCAACGGCACGGCCGTTGATCCGCTCGGCTATCTTTAGCGACTTGTTTTAGCGACTTGTGGACGCGGGTACGCTCCCGTAACCTGTAACAGACCCGCCCGGAGAGGCGGGCTCGTGGGCTTCATCCCCCATGAACACGATCGCCGCCAAACAGCCCAACGCAGCTGTAGAACCTGCCCGGAGCGGCCACCGGAACTTCAACCTGCGCGCTTACTTCGCCGGCGGCGCGGCGACCGCCGCCCTGATCGCGGCGGGGGTCGTCGTCTTCGGCTCGCTGACCGCCTACGTCGCCTTCAACGGGCTGCCCGTCGGCGGCGGCGCCGCGGGCACCGACAGCGTCGCGGTCGAGACCGGCGCGGGGGCTCCGCAGAACGCCGCCGCGACCCTGGGCGCGGCCGCGGGCGCGGTGGCCGCGACGCCGGCCACCACCACCGCGATCGCCCCGGCTCCCGGCGCCGTTGCCGGCGCGACCGCGGGCAGCGGTGGCTCGACGACCACCGATCCGGGCACCACCGCGCCCCCGACGGGTACGCCCACCGGAACCACGCCGACGACGACCCCGTCCGGGCCGGCGCCGGCCACGGGCACGCCCGCTACGGGCTCGGAGACGAGCAGCTCGGGCCCGGTCGGCGGCGCCGTCGGAGGCGTCGAAGGTGTAGCGGCCGGGGCGGGCGTCGACGCACCGCTGAGCGATGTCACCGACGGAATCACGGCTCCGGTCGACGAGACGGTGGGGGGCGCGGTCGACCAGGTCGGGCAGCTGACCGGCCCGCTTCTCGGCCCCCACTGAGCCGCCGCCCGACTAGCCCAGCGCGCGGCTGAGCCAGTGCAGGGCGACGCCTTGGAGCTCGGCGTCGTGCTGGACCGAGCGGTGGTGGCCGCCGGGGAGGACGATCAACTTGCGCGGCTCGGCCGCGCGTTCGTGAAGCTCCTCCGAGAAGTCGCTCGGGATTCGCTCGTCGCCCGCGGCGTGGATCAGGATCAGCGGCTTCGCGCCCATCAGCTCGACCGCATCGCGAAGATCGTGCTCGCCGAGCCAGGCCAGCAGGTCCGCCCGCGCCCGATCCGAGGCGCGGAACTCGGTTGAGCCGTCGCGCAGGGCCCGCGCCAGGTGTTCCTCGCCGGCCGGGCAGATCGCGATCACCCCGGCGATCGCCGTTGAGGTCGCGGCGCCGTGGATGGCCACGAACCCGCCCATGCTCGAGCCGCGGGCGCAGACGCGCTCGGGGTCGACCCCGGCGATGGTGCCGAGAAAGCGCGCCATCCTGGCGACGTCGGCGAGCGCCTCGGCGGACATCTCGTCGTCACCGCGGCCGTGGCCCCGCTGGTCGTAGGCGATCGCCGCCCAGCCCGCTCCGGCGCATGCGCGGCCGAAATCGGCGTGGTTCTCCTTCGCCGAGCCGGCGCCGTGGACGATCACCATTCCCGGCCACGGGGGCGGCGTATCCGGAGTCCAGAGCAGGTAGGGGCGCCCCTCGGCCTCGCCGCTCTCGGTCGGGGCCCGCGGCGCGGGCAGCCGGCGCCTGCTCATGGGCGAGATGTTTGCGGACCGTGTCCGAACCGGCTTCCCCGGCCGCCTGCCGTCACAATCGGACCCGATTCCGATGAGCACCAGCGCAGCGACGACCCAGACGAACCCGGTCGAGGGCTCGGCCGTGTACCCGATCGGCAGCCGGGTCAACGACCTCGGGCACCTCGAGGCCGGCGGCTGCGACGTGGTCGAGCTCGCGCGCGAGTTCGGCACTCCCGCCTACATCTACGCCACCGACGACGTCCGCGCCCGGGCGCGCGCCTATCTGGCCGCGTTCGGCTCGCGCACCGATCAGTTCGAGATCGTCTACGCGAGCAAGGCGGCTCCGATCACCGCCCTCTGCTCGCTGCTGAACGAAGAGGGGCTGTCGATCGACGTCGCCTCGGGCGGAGAGCTGCACACGGCACTGCGTGCCGGCTTCGAACCGGAGCGCATCCACGTGCACGGCAACAACAAGAGCGAGGCCGAGCTGCGGCTCGCGATCGCTTCCGGGGTCGGGCACGTGATCTGCGACTCGCTCGCCGAGATCGCCCGCCTGGACGCGATCTGCGCCGAGGCCGGGCACCGCCAGCGGGTGCTGATCCGGATCACTCCCGGAGTCAAGGCCGACACTCACACCTACATTCAGACAGGCCAGCTGGATTCGAAGTTCGGGCTCGGGCTCGCCGACGGGCTCGCTGCGGCGGGGATCGAGGCGGTGCTCGCCGCCGGCAACCTGGAGCTGGTCGGGCTGCACGCGCACATCGGCTCGCAGATCTTCGAGCTGGAGCCTTACGTGAAGGCGATCGAGGCGCTCGCCGAGCTCGCCGACCCGGCCTGGTGCCGGCTGCTCAACGTCGGTGGCGGCCTCGGGATCGCCTACGTCAGCGGCGACGCGCCGCCTTCGATCGATGCCTACGCCGAGGTCAAGGTCAGCGGCGTGCGCCGAGTCTTCGACCGCCTGCCGCGGATCCTGGTCGAGCCCGGCCGCTCGCTGGTCGGCAACGCGGGGATCACCGCCTATACGGTCGGCACGGTGAAGGAGATACCCGGCGTTCGCACCTACGTCGCCGTCGACGGCGGCATGTCGGACAACCTGCGGCCGATGCTGTACGGCTCGCGCTACGAGGCGATCATCGCCGACCGCGCGGCTGAGCCGGCCGAGACCACGGCGACGATCGCGGGCATGCACTGCGAGTCCAGCGACATGCTCGTCCGCGACGCGACCCTTGCGGCCCCCCGCAGCGGCGACGTGCTCGTTACCCCGGCGACCGGCGCCTACGGCTATGCGATGGCAAACAACTACAACGCCGTCCCCCGCCCGCCGGTGATCTTCTGCGCCGGCGGCGACGCACGCGTCGTCGTTCGCCGCGAGACCTACGAGGACCTGACGGCTCGCGATGAGTGAGCGACCTGCAGTAAGCCCGCGCACCCCCGCAGGCGAAGCCGAGGAGGTGGCGCGGATTGGTCTGCTCGGCAAGGGGACGGTCGGCGGCGCCTTCGCCGACCAGCTCGCCGAGCGAGCCTTCCAGGTCGAGGCGATCAGCGGCCGGCGGCCGGAGCTTGTCGGAGTGCTCGGGCGCTCGCAGGGAGACTTCGATCAGATCCTCGCCGATTCGGAGATCGTCGTCGAGTTGATCGGCGGCACGGACCCGGCCCGCGACTACGTGCTCCGCGCGCTCGAGGCCGGCAAGCACGTGATCACGGCGAACAAGCAGCTGGTCGCGCAGCACGGCGCGGAGCTGTTCGAGGCGGCCCGCACGGCCGGCGTCCAGCTGCGCTTCGAGGCGGCGGTCGCCGGCGTCGTACCGGTGATTCGCGTGATCCAGGAGAGCCTCGCCGCGACCCGGATCGAGAAGGTCTTCGGGATCGTCAACGGGACCACCAACTTCATCCTCTCGGAGATGGCGGCGACCGGCGCCAGCTACGAGCAGACGCTGGCGCGGGCCCAGGAGCTCGGCTATGCGGAGGCCGATCCGACAGAGGACGTCGGCGGCGCCGACGCCGCGGCGAAGATGGCGATCCTCGCCCGGCTCGCCTTCGATACGGAGGTCAGTCTCGACGACGTCACCTACGAGGGGATCACCGAGATCCAGCCCGACGACCTCGCCTACGCGAAGGAGCTCGGCCTGTCGCTGAAGCTGCTCGGGGTCGCCGAGCGCCGCGGT
>DATBPT010000078.1:0-7998 GCA_036561205.1 Solirubrobacterales bacterium | reverse complement strand
GCCGCCGCCGCCGAGCTCAACGAGTCGGCGTTCGAGCCGCTCGACGCCGAGCGCTGCGCCCGCCTGCTGTACGGCGAGCGCGGCTTCTGGGTCGCCGATTACCTCGACCAGGACGACCCGCCGCCCGCCTACGGCCTCTTCTCCCACGTGCGATTGGATGTGCTCGAGGCGAGGGCGCGGCGGTTGCGCAGCGACTAGCGCTGCCCGGCCTCGAGCAGCTCGTCGAGGCGGCGGTGCGCAAGGGCCACCGCCATCGCTCCGTCGCCGACCGCGCCGGCGACCCGCTTCGGCGAGCCCCGTCTCACGTCGCCGGCCGCGAACAGGCCGGGGATGCTCGTCTCCAGGGCCAGCGGGTCGCGGTCCAGCGGCCATGCGGCCGGCCGCCGGCCGTCGCTGAGCAGGTCGGGCCCGGTGAGCACGTAGCCGGCCGGATCGACGCGCACCCCGGTCTCGTCAGCCCAGCGGGTGCGGGGGACGCCGCCGATGCAAAGGAACATCGCATGGGCCCGAAGCCGCTCCGGGTCCTGGCCCGCCGTGCGCACGGTGACCGCGGAGAGCCACTCGGCCTCCGCCTCGACCGATTCGACCTCGGTTTGCAGCCGAACGTCGATCAGCGGATGCGCGTCGATCCGCCTGACCAGGTAGGCGGACATCGACTTGGCGAGGTCGGGGCCGCGAACCAGCATCGTCACCCGGGCAGTCGCGTTCGCGAAATGGACCGCGGCCTGGCCCGCCGAGTTGCCGGCGCCGACGAGGATCACGTCCTCGCTCGCGCACTGGGCGGCCTCGCTGCGGCCGGCTCCGTAGTAGATGCCACGGCCAATCAGCTGCTCGACCCCCGGGACCTCGAGCCGGCGCCAGACCATTCCCGTCGCGGCGATCAGAGTCGTCGCCTCGACCTCGTGCTCGCCGGCGACCTCGACCGCGAAGTGGCCGCCGGCGCCCAGCTTGCCCCCGGCCTGCGAGCCGCTCCCGGTGGCCCCGCGCAGGACCAGCAGCTCGGCGCCGAAGCGCTCCGCCTGGCGGCCGGCGAGGCGGGCGAGCTCGGCGCCGCCGATGCCGTCGGGGAAGCCGAAGAAGTTCTCGATCAGCGAGGTGTGCGATGCCTGGCCGCCGGGCACGTCCTCCTCGAGCACCAGGGTGGTGAGCCCGTCCGAGGCCGCGTAGACCGCCGCGGCGAGGCCCGCCGGCCCGGCGCCGACGATCACCAGGTCGTATCTGTCCTTGGACGGCGTGCCCGACATCTGCCAGGCGTCGGCGATCTTCTCGACCGTGGCCTGGCTGAATACCTGGTCGCCGTCGACGAGGACCGGCAGGTCGGCGTCGCCGACCCCGAGGCGGTCGAGCAGCTCATCGGCCGCCGGCGTTCCCGCCTCCAGCCATTCGAACGGCTGCGCCGCCCTGGTGAGGAAATCGCGCAGGCGATAGTGCTCTGGCGCGACCCGGCGACCTACCACGGTCACCTGCGGGCGAACCGGGCTCACGGGCCCGCCGATCGGAGGCCGAGGCGATCGCGAAGGCGCATGGGCGGATGGTATGGGCTGCGATAGGTTCGCCGTCAACGGGTAGGAGGACGGGATGACCACCGGACAAGCCCCCGCGCCCCAGCCGCCACCGCGGCCGAGCTCGAACTGGACCGGCGGCAGGATCGCCGGCATCGTCGTCTCGAGCATCGCGGCCCTGATCGGGCTCGGGCTGCTGATCGCCGGGCTGGCGCTGATCGCCGTGCACAGCTTCGCCCGCGACGACGACGGCTTCTACACCTCCGACAAGGAGGAGCTGCGAAGCCCTGCCTACGCGATCACGACCGATGAGATCGACCTCGGCACCGACGTCGCCGAGGACGTCCCCGACGACCTGCTGGGCACGCTGCGGGTGAGGGCGCAGAGCATCGGCGGAGGCGCGATCTTCCTCGGCATCGGTCGCAGCTCCGATGTTGAGGGTTACCTCGGCGGGGTCGCCCGCTCCGAGTTCGTCGACTTCAAGCACGGGAGCGTCGTCTTCGCGCAGGTGCCCGGCCGGGCCCCGGAGCGTCCGCCCGGCGCCGAGCAGATCTGGGTCGCCCAGAGCCAGGGGCCAGGGGAGCGGGAGATCGACTGGGACGTCGACGCGGGTACCTGGACGGTCGCGATCCTCAACGCGGACGCCTCCCGTGGGATCGCGGTCGAAGCCGATATCGGCGCCAAGGTCGGCTGGCTGATCTGGCTCGGGCTCGGGCTCGCCGTGGTCGGGCTGGCGATGGCCGGGACCGGTGTCGCCCTGATCATCGTCATCGGCCGCCGCGCCGGCGGCGACCAGGTCGCAACGCCAACCTGACCCTCCGACGTGACCGTGTAGGTGCTGACTTTCGGGCCGGCAGGCGCGTTGTTGCCAAGTCGATGTCAACCGCCCCACACATCGGAGACTTGGTGGACAATCCTGGAGATGAGCGAGAGCGCCGGCCGCCTGCCTTTGGAGTTCCCCGGGCCGGGGAGCGCGCGACTGTTCGCCGACAAGGGCCTCGCCCGCCGCGCGGCGAGCGGCGACCAACGCGCCTTTGCGGCGATCTATCGCCGCCATCACCAGGAGCTCTACCGCTACTGCCGGGCGATCCTCAACGACCCCGACGACGCCGAGGACGCGCTGCAGGCGACGATGGTCAAGGCGCTGCGGGCGCTGCCGGGCGAAGAGCGCGAGATCGCGCTCAAGCCGTGGCTGTTCCGGATCGCCCACAACGAGGCGATCAGCCTGATCCGGGCGCGCAAGCCCGGCACGGCGCTCGACCCCGAGCAGCCGGACCTGCGGCCGGCGGTCGAGGAGCAGGCGGCAACCCGCGAGCGCTTGCGCGAGCTGGTGGAGGATCTCGAGCAGCTTCCGGAGCGCCAGCGCGGATCGCTGGTCATGCGCGAGCTCAGCGGGCTCAGCTTCGACGAGATCGGGCGCGTGTTCTCGATCCAGCCCGCAGGCGCGAAGCAGGCCGTCTACGAGGCCCGGGTCGCCTTGCAGGAGATCGCTGAGGGTCACGAGATGGAATGCGATCTGGTCAAGGAGGCGATCTCGGCCCAGGACCGGCGGGTGCTGCGTGGCCGCCGGATTCGGGCCCACCTGCGTGGCTGCCCAGCCTGCAGGGATTTCGACGCCGCGATCGAACGCCGGCGATCCGACCTCAGCGCCCTGGCGCCGCCGCTGGCGCTACCTGCGGCCCTGGCGACGTTGCAGGCAGTGCTCGGCGGCGGACAGGCCGGCGGCGGTGCGGCGGTGGCCGGTGCGGGCGCGAGCGCGACAGTCGCCGGCGCCGGTGCACTTGGCGGCGGGATCGGCGGCGGGATCGCGGTCAAGGCCGCGGTGGCGGTGCTCGCCGCGGCGACCGTCGCCGGCGGGGCCGCCGGGATCAGCCGGGTGGTCGATCCAGGCGGGTCGCCCGGCCCAGACCGCGGTCGAGAGCTCTCGGCCCCGGCGCCCGCGAACGTCCCACCGGCGGCCGCGCCGGCCGAGCGCGCGGCGGGATCGGCAGCCGGTTCCACGGGATCCGAGGCGCGCGGGGACGGCGGCGGCCATGATCGCGGATCCGGCCAAAGCCACGGCCACCACCACGGCGGCGCGAGCGCGACGCCCGGCAACTCGCAGGGACACGGTCAGGCCACGGCCCCCGGACAGACCACGACCCCGGGGAACTCTCCGGCGGCGCCTCCCGGTCAGACGCAAACACAGCCCGGCCAGTCGCAATCGAGCTCGAGCGGATCGCAGGCGAGCGCGACCGGTCAGGCGCACTCGAGCGCGGGCGGATCTCAGGCGAGCGCGACCGGCCAGGCGCACGGCGGCGGCACGGCGACCGCGCCCGGCCAGACCGGGACATCGCCCGGGCACAGCGGCACCGCCGGCGACTCGGCGGCCTACGCACCGGGACAGCTCAAATAGGCCCTGACTTTCGGCGTCCGGCCACGTTCTTGGTCGTGCGAGCGCGGGTCAACCGTGCTCCTCAACACGATCAGGAGACGAGATGACGAAGATTTTGACGCTCTGCGCCGCCTGCGCCGCGCTGTTGCTGCTCGCCGCGCCGGCGAGCGCCGGCGCCGCGACCGCCGACCTCGGGGTCGAGATGACCGACGGCGCCGACCCGGTCACGGTCGGGGCGGCGCTCGACTACTCGCTCACGGTCACCAACGGCGGGCCGGACACCGCCAACGGCGTCGAGCTCGTCGACACATTGCCGGGCCAGGTCGACTTCGTCTCCTCGAAGCCCTCGCAGGGCTCGTGCAAGGGCTCGAAGAAGATCACCTGCACCCTGGGGACGATCGCCAACGGCGGCTCGGCGACCGTGGCGATCCAGGTGAAGCCGAAGAAGGCGGGCCAGATCGTCAACAGCGCCACCGTCTCGGCTGTCGAGACCGATCCGCTGAGCGCCAACAACACCGACACCGAGACCACGACCGTGGTCGAGCCGCCACCACCGCCCACCTGCGCGGGTGAGCAGGCGACGATCGTCGGTACCGAGGGCGACGATCAGCTCACTGGTACGAAGAAGAAGGACGTCTTCGTCGCCCTCGGCGGCAACGACGCGATCTACGGACTCGAGGGCGACGACCTGATCTGCGCCTTCGGCGGCGACGACCTGCTCAAGGGCGGCAACGGCAACGATGCCCTGCGCGGCGGCGGTGGCGCCGATCATCTTGGCGGCGGCGCCGGAGCCGATGCCCTGCGCGGCGGCGGCGGCCCGGACACCTGCAAGGGCGGCCCGGGGCCGGACACGAAGCAGAGCTGCTGAAGGAGGAGGGCTAGGCCCGGAGCTTGTAGCCGGTCGCGAACAGGCGCAGGTTGAACGCGAACAGGGCGGCGGTCGCGCCCGCGAGCGCCAGCAGCGAGAGCGCCACGCTCGCCTCGCTGAAGCCGAGGAAGCCGTAGCGGACCAGGTTGATCATGTAGTAGACCGGGTTGAAGTGGGTCAGGGTCTGGAACGGCTCCGGCAGCAGGGACGCCGAGTAGAAGACGCCGCCGAGGAAGATCAACGGCGTGAGCACGAAGGTCTGGGCGATCGCGACATCGTCGAACTGCTCGGCGCGGACTCCGATCAGGACCCCGAGCTGGCAGAAGAAGAAGCCGACCAGGAACAGCGAGGGGATCAGGATCAGCACGTGCTCGACCGGCAGGTCGACGAGCAGCGAGCCGGCGATGAAGGTGAGCGCGGCGACGGCGCCGCCGCGGGCGAAGCCGCCGAGCGAGAACGCGGTCAGCAGCTCGAGCGGCGAGGCGGGTGAGGAGAGCTGGTCCTGGATTGCCCCCTGGAACTTCTGCTGCAGGATCGAGGAGGCGTTGTTGGAGAACGAGTTCATCGCCCAGGCCATCATGATCAGGCCTGGGATCACGAAGACCACGTACTTGAACCCGTGCAGGGTGTCGATCCGGGAGCCGAGCGCGGCGCCGAAGACCGAGATGTAGAGGAAGGTCTCCAGCAGCGGCGCGCCGATCGTCTGCTTCTTGATCTTCATGAAGCGGTTGACCTCGCGCCGCCAGAGGGTGAAGAAGCGGATCTGCCCGGCGGTCACGAAACCAGCTCCTCGACGCCGACGTGCGAGCGCGAGAGCTCCTTGCGCCCGACCAGCGACAGGTAGGCGTCCTCGAGATTCGCGACGCCGTACTTGCCCGAGAGCTCGGCGGTCGACCCGGTGGCGGCGATCTGCCCCTCGTTGATGAAGGCGATCCGATCGCAGAGCTGCTCGGCCTCCTCGAGGTAGTGGGTGGTGAGCAGGATCGTCGTCCCCTCCTGGTTGATCCGCTGGACGTAGTGCCAGAGCTCGAGTCGCAGCTCGATGTCGACGCCGGCGGTGGGCTCGTCGAGGATCAGCAGCCGCGGGCGGTGCATCAGCGCCCGGGCGAGGATCAGGCGTCGCTTCATCCCGCCCGAAAGCGTCCGCGTGCGCTCGTCTCGTTTCTCGGTCAGCGAGAAGGTCTCGAGCAGCTCGGCGGCGCGCTCGCGGCGTTCGCGCTTCGGCATCCCGAAGTAGCCGGCGTGGTAGTCGAGCGTCTCCTCGACGGTCAGGAACCAGTCCAGGTTGAGCTCCTGCGGCGCCAAACCGACCGCCTGCCGGGCGTCGCCGTAGTGATCGATCGCGTCGTGGCCGAAGACGTGGATCGAGCCCGAGGTCGGCTGCGCGAGCCCGGTCGTGCAATGGATCAGGGTCGACTTGCCGGCGCCGTTGGGGCCCAGCAGGCCGAAGAACTCGCCCTCCTTGATCTCGAGGTCGACGCAGCGCAGTGCCTCGACCCCCGTCGGGTAGGTCTTCACCAGGCTCTCGATCTGCAGCGCGCTGGCCGGGATCGCCGGCCCGAAGCCGTCCGAGTTGGAGGAATCGCTCAAGCCAACCAGGGTAGGGAAGTGGCGTTCATACTCCGTAACGATGCCGGCGTCCGAGCGCACGACGGAGATCCTCGATCGCGCCCGCGCGATCCCCGCCGGCTTCGTCGCCAGCTACCGAGACCTCTGTCCCGGTGCTCCGCGGGCCGCCGGCTGGGCGCTTGCCCACTGCCACGAGCCTGACGTTCCCTGGCAGCGGGTCGTTCGCTCCGACGGCTCGCTCGCCAGGGGCGACCGGCAACGGCGTCTGCTCGTCCGCGAGGGAGTCCCGTTCCGCGGCGCGCGGGTCGACATGGAGGTGGCGAGGGTTCCCACCGAGGCGCTCGACGAGCTCGCCGGGCGCCGGGCTGGCCGGGCGGAGGCGGTTTGAAGCCGGTCCGCGTCGGTTGCTCGGGCTGGGCCTACCGCGATTGGCGCGGTGGCTTCTATCCGGAGAAGATGCCCCAGCGCGAGTGGCTGGGCTACTACTCGCGGCAGTTCGAGACGGTGGAGATCAACAACACCTTCTACAAGCTGCCCAGCGCCGCGGCGGTCAACGCCTGGATCGAGCAGACGCCGCGCCGGTTTCGGTTCACGGTCAAGGCGAGCCGCTACATCACCCACGTCAAGCGGCTCAACTCACCGGAGAAGTACGTCGAGCGATTCCTTGCCTCGGTCGAGCCGCTGGCCAAGGCGGGTAAGCTCGAGGCCGTGCTCTGGCAGCTGCCGCCGAGCTTCAAGCGCGACGACGAGCGCCTCGATGCCGCCCTCGAGGTGATCCGTGCTCGGGCTCCCGGACGCCACACGGTCGAGTTTCGGCACCCGAGCTGGTTCACGGCCGACGTCTACTCGCTTCTACGGGCCCGTCGTGTGGCGCTCGCGATCGCCGACGATCCCGAGCTCCCGTTTCAGCGCCGCGAGCGGACCACGAACTGGGCCTACGTACGCATGCATCGCGGTGGGCGCGGCAAGCAGGGCCGGTACTCCGCGGACGAGCTCGCGACCTGGAGAAGGCGGATCGCGGCCTGGCGGGCGAAGACCGATGTGCTGGTCTACTTCAACAACGACCACGGGGCGCTCGCGGTCGACAACGCCGCCAAGCTGCGGGCCGGCTTCGGACCCAGCTGACTCCGTCGAGCGGAAAGTAAATTAGACCGGGTGAGCGCCCCGTCATCCAGCACGCTGGCCGCGGTAGCGGACAGCGACCACGTCACCGGCTCGGATGAGCCCCGGCTGACCCTGGTCGAGTACGGAGACTTCGGCTGTCCGTACTGCTTCGCCGCCCGCCGGCCGCTGCAATCCCTGCTCGATCGCTACGACGGCCTTCGGCTTGTCTGGCGGCACTTTCCCGATCCCGAGCTGCATCCTGGGGCGGATCTCGCGGCGGAGCTCTCCGAGCTCGCCGCGGCCCAGGGAAAGTTCTGGGAGGCGCACTCCCTGTTGCTGGCCGGGCGCGAGCGGTTCTCGCACGAGGATCTGCTCTCGGCGGCGCGGCGGCTCGAGCTCGACGAAGCGGAGGCCGAGGCGGCGCTTGGCGACCGCACCTATCGCGAGCGCGTGCTCGCCGATGTCGATGGAGGCCGGCAGGCCGGAGTCCATGGCACGCCTACTTTCTTCGTCGACGGGGAGCGGCTCGAGGGCCCTTGGCGCCAGCTCGCGCAGATCGTCCCGGCGAAGCTCGGGAGGGC
>DATBPT010000077.1:0-3743 GCA_036561205.1 Solirubrobacterales bacterium | reverse complement strand
TCTACGAGCAGGCATCCGGCCCGGCGCTGCTCTGCGGCGGCGCCCAGGTGACCAATCTGGGCGGACCCGCCGCGGACGAGTTCGCCGGCGGCGACGCGGCCGAGACCTTCAAGCTCAAGGGCGACGCCGACCGCGCCCGCGGCTTCGGCGGCGACGACGGCGCCTGCGGCGGCGCCGGAGACGACAGGCTCAAGGGCGGCGCCGGAGACGACACTCTGCGCGGCGGCGCCGGCGCCGACGTGCTCAACGGCGGCCCCGGCGACGATCTATGCATCGGCGGCCCGGGGATCGACCGCGCGCCCGGCTGCGAGCACCGCCGCCAGATCCCCTAGTCCTTCTCGCTCCCTAAGCAACACCCCGTCCTCCTGCTCCTGGCTTAGGCGGCGGTCAGCCCAGCGTGCTGACGCCCGGGGGCGCGTCCGAGGCCTGGGCGGCGGCGATCCGCTTGCGGTGGGTGCGAATCTCGCTCAGGATGCGCTCGAGGCGGGGCTCGGTGGTCGCGTCGACGTGCACCATCGCCGCCCCGATCGCGGGGTGGACCTGGGTGATCCGCTCGTGCATGGCCTGGGCGACGGCGCGATAGGTGGGGTGGCCCTCGCGGCCGGAGCGCAGCTCGCAGAGGTGCATCGCCTCGCGCGCGTTGAGGTCGAGCACGTAGCGGATTCGATAGCCGAGGCAGAGGGCGTAAGGAGCGGCGTCGGCGAGCCCGGCCGCCTCGAGCCGGTCGAACTCGGCATGTGAGAGCGCCAGCGCCCGCTCGTACTCGCCGCCGGCGCCGGACTCGCGGACCTCGTCGGGGACGCCGGCGCCGAGATCGGGCCCCAGTCGCTGCCACTGGCAGGTCAGCATCCGGTGGCGCTGCAGGTCGCGGAAGCCGCCGTAGTCGGAGACGATCTCGAACCGGTAGCGGACCGCCTCCCAGCCGCGGCCAGGGCGGTGGCGGCGGTTGCGCCGCTCGCCCGCCAGCTCGCCGATCAGCTCCGCCCGCTCGATCGGGTCGAGGGCGCCGATCCGGTTGCGGATCTCGGACTCGGAGGCGCCCGCCGACTCGTACAGACAGGCGGCGAGCAGGTCGTCCTCGGAACCGTCGACGTGGACGAGCTCGACCGAGGGCACCGCGTCGCCGCTGCGCCGGTCGAGCCCGAGCCGGGCGACGGCTCGCTCGCTCGCCTCCCGCCGCTGGCGCAGGTGCGCGACCCAGTCGCCACCGCGTTCCGGGCGATCGACACGGGCGACGAAGCTGGGGATCACGTGCTGGAGCTCGGCGAGCAGCATCTCGCCGAAGGCGCGGGCCTCGGGCAGCGGCGAGGCCGCGAGGCGGAGCAGCATCTGCTCGTAGGCCTGCCCGGAGGCGAAGATGCCGACGTGGCTGAGCGTCGAGGCGGGAAGCAGGCCGCGCAGCAGGTCGAGCGCCTTGGCCCGGATCGAGCTACGCCAGGCGCCCTCGGGCTGAGCCTCGTCGCGCGGCCAGCGCTCGGCGGCCCAGGCCTGCACGGTCTCGAGGCTGCGCGAGTAAATCGCGAACAGCTCGTCCATCGCCGCCGCGTACTCGGGCCCGAGCTCGTCGTCGGTGTAGTAGCGATAGCCGCCGCCGTCTTCGATCGGCTGGTCGTAGGGGATGTAGCGGGTCGATTGCTCGAGGTAGGCGGCGAGGCGGCCGCGCTGGAGGATCTTCGTGAGCACGTTGGAGACCCACTCGCAGGCGACGTGGGCGCCGCCGACCTGGGCGATCGAGTCGTCGCCGTAGCCGATGAAGACGCGCTCGTAGAGGCCCGCGGCGCGCTCCCCCTCGATTCCGTCGAAGGGCCGCTCGCCGGCCGGGACGTCGCCGGCGAACTCGTCCAGGAACAGCCTCCGCAGCGTCCCCGGGTAGCGCGAGTAGCGGGCGAACATCGCCCCCTTGACCGTCTCGGGCAGGTTGACGAGGCCGAACACCGGCCGGTCGAGGTTGGTGAAGTGTGGCTCGAGCAGGGCCCGCTCGGCGGGGCTGAATGTTTCGACCGGATAACGCACCGGCGTCATCCTAGGGACGGCGGCGGCGACTCCATCAGCTCGACCCGATGACCGCCCGGGGCGATCGCGAAGGCGCGCCGCGCGCCCCAGAGCTCGCCGGCCTCGGTCACCTCGTGGCCGGCGGCGGCCAGCCCCGCGAGCGTCGCGGGGAAGTCGTCGACGACGACCGCGGCATGACCGAGCACCGGGACGGTCGCCTCCTCGGTGTGGATCAGGTGGATCTGCGTGCCCGCGCGCTCGACCCAGGTGACGTAGCCGCCGAGCGGCTCCGGCGAGTCGACCGGCTCGAACCCGAGCAGGCGCCAGAAGCCGAGAGCCGCTGCGACGTCGCCGGGTGGGATCTCGATCGAAACGTGCTGGAGCACGCGCTCAGTCGACCAGGCCGGCGGCGGCGCGGGCGTCTTCCCAATCCGCGAAGGCGTCGATCCGTGCCACCTCGTTGCCGCGAAAGGTCGCCAGGTGGGCGTACTGGAGCGTCACCTCGGTGCTCGACCCGCGCTCGGTCCCGGTGAAGGTCAGCAGCGCCAGCACGCGATCGTCGGTGGCCGGCAGCATCTCGTCGACGTCGATCCGCAGCAGCGCCCAGGGCTCCTCGATGAACGTGGTCCAGAACTCGACCATCCCCTCTCGACCGCGGTACACGGGCTCGGTCCCGGGGAACAGCTGGGCGGTGTGGAACTCGAAGTCCGCCGTCGCCTGCTCGAGGATCCAGACCAGATCGCGCCGGTTCCAGGCCTCGAGCGCCTCGCGGTAGCGGTCGACGTTGTCCGTTGCCATCGGTCCCAGTATCGCCAATGCGCGGCTCAGCCGTCGGCGAGCAAGCCGAGCTCGCCGGCGACCGCGGCGAGGGCATCAACCGCGAGGTCGAGCTGCGCGGGCTGCAGCGCCGCGGAGACCTGAATCCGGATCCGGGCCGTGCCCTCGGGGACCACCGGATGACCGAATCCGGTGACGTAGACGCCTCGGTCCAGAAGCATCTGGCTGAGCTGGATCGCAGCCGGCGTCTCGCCGACGATGATCGGCACGATCGCGCTCTCGCCGGAGAGCGGCTGGAGCCCGATCGCCGTCACGGCGGCCCGGGTGGCGGCCGTGTTCTCCCGCAGGCGGACGAGCAGCTGCGGCTGCTCGCACAGCAAGGCGAGCGCCTGACGGGCGCTGCAGGCGACGGTCGGAGGAAGGCCGTTCGAGAACAGCTGCGGGCGCGAGCGCTGCTCGAGCACGTCGCAGAGTGCCTGCGAGCCGGCGACGAAGCCGCCCGCCGCGCCGCCGAGGGCCTTGCCGAGGGTGCCGGTGAAGATCAGGTTCGGGTGGCCGAGGACGCCGAATCGTTCCGCGGTTCCGCGCCCGCCGGCGCCGACCACGCCGATTCCGTGCGAGTCGTCGACGACGAGGCTGGCGCCGCTCGCCGCCGCGATCTCGAGCAGCTGGTCGAGGGGCGCGAGGTCGCCCTCCATGCTGAACACGCCGTCGGTGAAGATCAGCTTGCGCTCGAGCGCCGGAGCCGCGGCGAGGGCGCGGCGAAGGTCGTCGGGGTCGGCGTGCTCGTAGACGGCCTTGTGACCCGGGCGTGCGAGGCGGATCCCGTCGATGATCGAGGCGTGGTTGAGGCGGTCGGAGAAGATCGCCGCCGGGCGGTCGCACAGGGCATCGAGGAGCGCTGCGTTGGCGTTCCAGCACGACGTGTAGGTGAGCGCGGCCTCGGTTCCGCAGAGCTCGGCCAGGTCGTGCTC
>DATBPT010000076.1:0-10635 GCA_036561205.1 Solirubrobacterales bacterium | reverse complement strand
CATCTTCTTGGTCAGCGTCGTGACCAGGGTCCTCTCTCCCGTCTCGGCGCGGCGCCGCACCTCGTTCATGAGGTCGTCGATCTGGTTGCGCGTCTCGCGGACCTCGACCTCCGGGTCGACGATCCCGGTCGGGCGCACGATCTGCTCCACGATCCGCGACGCCGAACCCCTCTCGAACTCTCCCGGGGTCGCCGAGACCATCACCATCTGGCCGATCCTGGCGAGGAACTCCTCGAAGCGAAGTGGCCGGTTGTCGAGCGCCGACGGCAGCCGGAAGCCGTGGTCGACCAGCGTCTGCTTGCGCGAGCGGTCGCCCTCGTACATGCCGCCGATCTGCGGGACTGTCTGGTGCGACTCGTCGACGAAGACGACGAAGTCGTCGGGGAAGTAGTCGATCAGCGTGTGCGGCGGGGACCCGGGCTCGCGGTTGTCGAAGATCCGCGAGTAGTTCTCGATCCCGGAGGTGAAGCCGAGCTCCTTCAGCATCTCGATGTCGTATTGGGTCCGCTGCAGCAGGCGGTGCGCCTCGAGCTCCTTGCCACGCTCGTGAAACCAGGCGAGCCGCTCGTCGAGCTCGGCCTTGATCTCGACCACGGCGCGCTCGAGCGTCTGCTCCTCGGTCGCGTAGTGGCTGGCCGGCCAGACCGCAACGTGCTCGACCTCGTCGTAGATCTCGCCGGTGAGCGGGTCGAAGTGATGGATCGACTCGATCTCGTCGCCGAACAGATTGATCCGGTAGGCCGACTCGGCGTAGGCGGGAAAGATCTCCAGCATCTCGCCCTTTGCCCGGAAGGTGCCGCGGGTGAGCGCGGTCTCGTTGCGGGTGTACTGCATCCCGACCAGCTTGCGGAACAGCTCGTGACGGTCGATCCACTCGCCGACCTTGAACAGCTGCATCTGGCGGCGGTAGAGCTCCGGGGAGCCGATCCCGAAGATGCAGGAGACGGAGGCGACGATGACGACGTCGCGGCGCGCGAGCAGCGACGCGGTGGCGGCGTGGCGCAGGCGGTCGATCTCGTCGTTGATCCAGGAGTCCTTCTCGATGTAGAGGTCCTGCTGGGGGACGTAGGCCTCGGGCTGGTAGTAGTCGTAGTAGCTGACGAAGTACTCGACCACGTTGTCGGGGAAGAACTCGCGGAACTCGTTGCAGAGCTGCGCCGCGAGGGTCTTGTTGTGAGCAATCACCAGGGCCGGCCGCTGCGTGCGCTCGATCACCCCGGCCATCGTGAACGTCTTTCCGGTCCCGGTGCCGCCGAGCAGGGTGACGAACTCCTCGCCGGCGCCCAGCGCGGTGGAGATCGCGTCGATCGCCTTCGGCTGGTCCGCGGTCGGCGTGTAGGCGGGGTTGAGCTTGAACTCGGGCACGGTCGAACCAACATAGCGAGCGTCATACTCGGCATTCGTGGATGGCGGCGGGGCGAAGCTCGGGTACTCGTTGTTGATCCTGCTGGCGCTCGGCGGGACGCTGGCGCTCGCCGGGCAGAGCCGCACCCCGGCCAGCGCCACGCTGGGCGTGGCGACGAGCACGGGGTCGGACGGCAGCGCGCAGCAGCTCGACCCCGACCAGCTCGCCCGGATCAGCGTCGCCACGACGCCGGCGGTGGCGCGCGACGTGGAGCGCGTGCGCGAGCTCCGCTTCCGGCGGCTGCCGCAGCCGGAGGTCGTCACCAGCGCCTTCCTCAACCGGCTCGGAGTCCGCGAGCTCGAACGACAGCAGGGCGGGCTGGGGATCGGCGCCGACGATGCCGTCGGGCGGATAACCGGACTGCTCGAACCCGGCGAGGAGCTGGAGGCGGCGTACAGGTCGACCGGCGACCTCGCCGCAGCGGCCTACGACGCGAAGACCAAGCGCCTATACGTGGTCTCCGACGCGGTGGCCGCCAACCGCGAGCTGGTCGAGTTCGTGCTCGCGCACGAGCTCGACCACGCGCTCGAGGACCAGAACTTCGGCATCTCGGGCGGCGGCAAGCTCGACGACGACGCGGCGCTCGCCGAGCAAGCGCTGGTCGAGGGCTCGGCGACCGACGTGATGATCGAGTTCGCAGCTCGCTATCTCGACCCGCTGGCGCTGCTGGCGGCGGCGGACACGATCGACTCAGGAACCGGCGACGTGCCGAAGGCGTTCGTCGACCAGCTCACCTGGACGTACCTGGGCGGGAGGCGATTCGTCGCCGAGCTGCGCGAGCTCGCCGGCAGCTGGAAGCTGGTCGACTACGCGCTCGAGACGCGGCCGCCGGTGAGCACGGAGCAGATCATGCACCCGCGCAAGTACGTGCTCGACGAGCGCCCGTCGACGGTGCGGATCGACGGGCGGGGGCTCCGCGAGCAAGGCTGGCGGCTCGCCGACCGCAACGTGTTCGGCGAGCTGGCGACGTCACATCTACTGCGGGTGGGCGTCGAGCCCGCCGCCGCAAGCGCCGCCGCGGCCGGGTGGGACGGCGACCGCTACGAGCTCTGGCGCCGAGACGTGGCGCCGGGCGACTGCGAGTACCCGTGCCGGGCCGATCTCGTACTCGTCGCCAAGTGGCTGTTCGAGACGCCCGCCGACGCAACCGAGTTCGAAGGGGCGGCTCGGGGCTACGTGAAGGGCCTGGGTAGCGATGGGGTCCCGCCTGTCTGGAGCCTCGACGGCGGCGCGGTCAGCGTCGTCGGCGACGGCGCGACGGTGGCGATCGCGTTTGCGCCGTCAGCCGACCTCGCCAAGCGGACGGCGGCGGCGCAGCTCCGCGACTGACCTGGAACGATCCCGCGCGTGAGGAGGTCCCGAAAGCTGCTTGCCGCGTTCTGGCTGTTTGCCGGGACGATGCATTTCGTCCGCAACCGGGACTACGAGGCGACCGTCCCCCCCTACATCCCGATCTCGCCCGAGGACGCGGTCCGCTGGAGCGGCTACGCCGAGCTCGCCGCCGGGGCGCTCGTGCTGCCGTCGGCGACCCGCAGACTCGGACGCTGGTGGCTGCAGGGCCTCCTGGTGGCGGTGTTCCCGGCCAACGTCCACATGGCCATCGACCCCGAGGATGTCGCCTCCCGCGGCGTCCCGATCGACCGCCTGCCACGCTGGCTGCTGTGGGCGCGGCTGCCGATCCAGCCGCTGTTCATGTACTGGGCCTGGCGCGCGACCGAGTAGCGCCTCCCCCGTTCCAGCGTCGAGAGGGCGAGTGACAGGGCTAGGGGATCAGGTCGCCCGCCTGATCGAGCAGCCCGCCGAGATCGTCGATCACGCCACCTGCGTCGCCGAAGATCGCACTGCCGTTCTCGATCAGCCCGATCGCCTCGTCGACCGGAACGCGGGTGGCGACCGCCCGCAGGCCGTCGGCGACCAGCGGGCTGAGCGCGCCGGCGTTCTCGGCGTCGTCGATCCCCCTCACCAGCCCGGCCCGGACCGCGGTCTCGAGCTCGGCGTCGTCGATCCCCTGCTCGGCGGCGAACGCCTGCCGCGACTCCTCGGTCGCCAGCGCCGCGGCCAGCGTTTCGCGGCTGACCCCGAGTTCGCACGCCGCCCCATCGAGCGCCGAGAGGAAGAACTGCTGCGCCGCCTCCTCGACCCCCTGCGGCGAGCGCCACTCGCGCTCGGCGCAGGGGTCCGCGACCGGCGTCGGCTCGTAGCCGCTGCCGCCGGCGGCGAGGTAGATCGCCACCAGGGCGACCGAGGCCGCGATCGCGATGCCGACGAGAGACCGCCCGCTCACAGCAGGCGCCTCCACGGCGGCGCGGCTCGGCTACGCCTCACAGCAGGCGCCTCAACGGCGGCGCGGCTCGGCTACGCCTCACAACCCAATCCTCCGGCGGGCGAGCCCGATCGGCACCAGGGCCGCGAGCGCGAACGCGGCGGCGATCAGGAACGAGGCGCTGAACGCGTGGGTGGCGGCGCGGTCGACCTCGGACTCGATCGAGGTTCGCAGCGCGACCGTCGCCGAACGCTCCACCGGGTCGTCGGGCAGCGGCTCGAATGCCGGACCGACGACCGGCACCTTGTCGCCCTCGGCGGCGATCTGATCGGCGATCCGAGTGGCGAGGTCGAGCTTCGTCCCGGGCGGCAGATCGGCGTCGAGCAGCGCCGCGATCCCCGCCTGCTCGGCGTTGGCGCGCTCGGTCTCGAGGTCGGCGGTGAACACCGGTGTCAGCAAGAGCAGCCCGGCGACCACCCCGGCGTGCCTGGAGGCGATCGTCCAGCCGCCGTGGATCGCCTGCGGTGAGCGCCCCGCGAGCGCCGCCTCGGTAAGCGCCGAGAGCGTCAGCGCGAGCCCGGCTCCGACCAGAGCCTGGGGCGGCAGGGTCAGCACCACCGAGGCGTCGGGCAGCAGGCCGAGCCCGGCGAGCCCGCCGGCGATCAGGATCACCCCGGCCGCCGCGCGCGCCTCCACCGCGACGACGCGCGAGGCCAGGGGCGCTGTCGCCAGCGCGCAGATCGGCATCACCGTGACCGCGGCGGCGGCTCCGATCGGACTCATCCTCCAGCCCTCGATCAGGAGCAGGACGACGAGGAAGAGGGCCGCCGCCAGGGCCGCCGAGACCAGCGCCAGGGCGGCGTTGGCCGCCAGGTGCGGGCGCCCGGCCGCGCCGACCTCGGCCTCGACCCGCTCCCGGGAGCCCTCCGACCGGGCCGGGGCGATCAGGGCGACGGCGCAGGCGGCCGCAACCGGCACCTGGACGAAGAAGATCGACTGCCATGAGATCAGCTCGGTGAGCAGGCCGCCGATCCCGGGCCCGAGCGCCGCGCCGAGCGCCCCGGAGGCGGCCCAGACAGTCGCCGCGCGCTGCTCGGAGCCGACCACCGCCGGCAACAGCTCGAGCGAGGCGCAGACCGCGGCTGCACCGCCGATCGCCTGGGTGCAGCGCGCGACGAGCAGCAGCTCGATCGTGCCCGAGAGCCCGCAAACAAGGCTCGAAGTGCCGAACACGACCATGCCGGCGAGCGCGATTCGCGCCGGGCCGATCCTGCGTGCGAGCGCCGCAGCCGGCAGCGCCGAGATCGCGAGCACGAGGTTGAACGCAACCAACACCCAGGTGACCGCGCTCACCGAGACATCGAGCTCGCGGTAGATATCCGGCAGCGCCAGGACGACCACCGAGGAGTCGGCGAGCACCAGCCCGACCCCGACCGCGAGCGCAGCCCGGAGCCGGCCGCTGCGGGCGACGCTCAACCTGCGACCTCGATCCAATCCCATCGGCTACCGCAGAGGCTCCTCGCCGCGGCGGCCGGAACCGAGACCAGGCGCGTGGACGCGGCGCTGGTCGAGCTCAGCACCAGCGGTCCGATCGGCCCCGCCTCGCCGCCGCTGCCGGGATGCAGGTCGGGACCGCCGATCCGGAGGTCGATCCGGTGCGACCCCGGTTCGAGTTCCGCCGACCCCAGCCGTACGTACTGGCCCCGGTTGTTGAGCTGATCGCGAACCTCGCCGGCGGGCAGCCCGTCGACGATGAGCTCGGCCGCCGGCCGAAGCGAGCCCCCGATCCAGATCTCGTAGGTCGCGGCACGATCGATCTCGACCCTGGCCTCGATCGCGCCGCCGCTGCGCGGGACCGGCTCGGAAGGGGTCGCCGGGGTCGACCAGGAGCCGGGATAACGGGTCCGCGAGAGGGGCACGACCACGGGGCGCTCACCTGCCGCCGCGACCAGGTCTCCCCGCCGACCGAGCTCGAGCACGCGGTCGCAGTCCGGGACCCCGTAGGGGTCCTGCGGATCGCCGAGCGGAAGTCGCTCGGGCAGGAGCGACTCCTCCGCCGGGCGTTGCCAGGCCTCGTAGAAGTCGCCGCGCCAGACCAGCCGGTAGAGCGACGGCGGGCGGCTCTGCGCCGGCGAGCGTCTCAGTACCAGGGTGCGGTAGACGCCGAGCGCCAACGGGTCGACCTGGTCGGTGTCGGCGGACCCTCCCTTCTCGACCGTGGTCCCGTCGCGCAGCGGGATCTGCCGGCGGCGAAGCTCCGAGATCCCCTCCGGATCGGAGTCGCGGAGGAAGTGGCGGACCCCGTAAGGCTCGTACTCCGTCATCAGCGTCGGGCCCTGGCCGGCGACCTGCTCGCCGATCCGCTCGAGGTCCGCAAGCTGGCCGCGGGGCGCGAGGCTGACGCCGCCGTAGCCGAGCGCGTTGGACCAGAGGACGCCGCCTACGACCGCGACCGCGGCGCCGATCGCGGCGATCCTGCGTCCGCCGCTCGCCAGCCAGCCGATCCCGAGCATGGCGGCGAACAGGATCGCCGGCGACCCCGTCGCCAGCGCCTTGCCGCCGACCCAGGGCGAGCCGAAGGCGACCAGCAGCGCGCAGGCGGCGAGCGTGCCGAGCACGTAGAGGGCCGGACCCGGGTCGCGTTGTCGCATTGACCAGACCACGCCCGCGACGGCCGCCAGACAGGCGACCGCGATCAGCAGGTAGGCGGCGAGCTCGTGCTCGGGGCTGAGCCGGAAGTCGCCGGAGGGCCAGATCCCGGCCGCCTGCAGCGGATCGAGCGGGCTGACCAGGTTGCCGCGCGCGGAGGCGTCCGTGAGCGGCGACGAGGTCGGCGGCAGGAGCGCGCCGGAGAGCAGCAGGGGCAGACTCAGCAAGCCGATCGCGCCGCCGGCCGCCAGCGCTCGCCCGGCGGCGAAGCGCGGCCCCTCCCGCCGGGCCAGGATCACCGCCGCCCCGAGCAGCGGCGCCAGCAGCCAGACCAGCCCGCCGGCGCTGAGCACGCCGAGTAACGCCGCTGCGGTCAGGGTCGGGGCGACCAGCGCCCGCTGATCGCGCGGCCGTGCCAGCGCCCGGGCCGCCAGGGCCGCCGTCGCGGCGATCAGCGCGGCCGCGATCACCTCCTTGATCCCGCCCCAGAGGTAGTAGCCGTAGAGCAACGCCGGTTGGGCGCCGATCACGGCGGCCGCGGCACGCAGCGGCGGCGAGCGCACCAGCGGCGGCGCCAGCGACCAGAGGCCGAGCGCCAGCAGCGCCGCGGCGAAGGCGATGTAGGGCTGGATCAACCAGGCGGCGTCGCCCGGGGTCAGCGCGACGCCCACCCCGAAGGGGACGAAGGCACCGATGGGGTAGCCCTCGCCGAGGTTGAAGTGGAGGGTCGCCTCGTAGCTCGAGCGCGCGAGGCCGTCGAGGTCGCGCCCGTGATCCATGATCCGGTCGGTGAGCGCAAGCCAGGTCGCCGTGTCGTCGAGCTTGATGAAGCCGGCGACGGTGGGCTCGCCGGAGAGCACGATCGGCGCTGCGTAGACGGCGAAGACAACCGCGGCCGCGATCAGGCCCCAGGGCTCGAACGCCGGCGCGCGGCCGCGAAGCCCGAAGACGAGGCCCCCGATCGCGGCCGCGACGACCAGCGGGGTCGTCAGGCCGGCGGTAACGTCGGCGAGCGTCAGGAACTGGCCGGCGACGACGATCGAGGCGAAGCCGAGCACCGGGATCAGCGGCGCCGGCAGCCGGCCGGCAGCGATCCGGTCGACGAGCAGCCCGCAACCGGCCGAGAGCGCCAGCATCAGCAGCGGGAACAGAAACCAGGCGACCAGCAGGTCCAACTACCGCCTCGGCGCTACAACCCAAGCTCGTCGGCGTAGGTGTCGCGGTATTGCTCGCGCTTCTCGAGCACCTGCTCGACGTAGGCGCGGGTCTCCGGGAAGGCGATGTCGTCGAGTTGGAGCGCCGCCCCACCCCACGAGGCGACGTTCTCGGGCCCGCCGTTGTAGGCGGCGAGCGCCGCGATCTCGTTGCCCTCGAAGCGGTCGAGCAGGTGGCGCAGGTAGAAGGTTCCGTAGCGGATGTTGAGGTCGGGGTCGGCGAGGTCGTCATAGACGAAGGTCTCCCCCCCGCTCAGGGTCTCGATCGTGTCGGCCGTCTCCGGGGTGATCTGCATCAGGCCGCGAGCGCCGGCGTGCGAGGTCTGATCCGAGAACCCCGACTCCTCGTTGATGATCGCCGCGACAAGCGCCGGGTCGAGGCCGAAGCGCTCGGCCTGCTGGCGGATGATGTCCTCGTGCTTGAGTGGCAGGGTGATCTCCTTGATCGCCTGGCCGAGGTCCAGCCGACTGATGATCAGCGCCCCGGCCGCGATCAGGACGGCCCCGATGACCAGCCATCGTCCGCGGCTCAACCGGGCCCGTCCTCCCCTGCGGTGACATCGGCGACCAGGTCCTCGATCTGCTGGTCGAGCTGGTCGAGTCCCGCGTCGTTGCGGATCACATAGGTCGCCCGCTCGGCCTTCTCCTGCTCGGAGAGCTGCCGCCCGGCCCTGCCCTCGAGGCCAACAGTTCCCCGGCTGCCGGCGCGCTCGATCCGCAGGCGCTCGGGCGCGACCACGGTGATCGTCGCATCAAAATGCGGCTCCATCTCGGTCTCGAACAGCAGCGGGACCTCGATCACGGCCAGCGGTGTGTCCGGGTCAAGCGCCGCGCGCCAGGCGACGATTCGCTCCCCGACCAGCGGGTGCAGCGTCTGCTCGAGCCAGCTCAGCTCCTCCGGCCGCTCGAAGACGATCACCCCGACGCGAGCCCGGTCGATGGCCCCGTCGGGGGCCACGTCCGCACCCCAGCGACCCACCAGGAGGTCGCGAACCCGCTCCGTGCCGAGCAGCTCGTGGACGACCTGGTCAGCCGACAGGGTCGCGGCGCCGTGGCGGCCGAGCGCCTTCAGGGCCTCGCTCTTGCCGGCGGCGATCGCTCCGGTCAGACCGAGGATCGGGGTGCGGCGGGAAGCGGGCGCGGCAGCCACCGCGCTCGCCTCAGGTCGCTTGCTCGGGCTCGGCGCCGTCGGCCTCCGGAGCCTCGGGCTCCGCGGCCGCTTCGGGCTCCGCCGCGACCTCAGGCTCCGCCGCGACCTCGGGCTCGGCCGCTGCTGCCTCGGGCTCATCGGCGGCGGCCTCGGGGGGCGCCGGGTCCGCGAAGACCTCCTCGGAGAGGTCGAGGTCCGGGACGCCGGCGTCGGGCTCGTCGACGGGGGGCGGCTGGTTGCCGGGCTGAAGCTCGGGCGGGATCAGGTCGCGCAGCGGCAGGTTGTCGTTGGCCTGCGCGCGCTTGACGCTGAGCGAGATCCGGCGGCGCTCCTCGTCGATCTCGAGGATCCGGACCCAGGTCTCCTGCCCGGGCTGGACGACCTCGCCCGGAGTCTCCACGTGGTGCTCGGCGAGCTCGGAGATGTGGACCAGGCCCTCGACGCCGGGGACGATCTCGACGAAGGCGCCGAAGGCGACCACCTTGGTCACCTTGCCCTCGAGGATGTCGTTGGGCTTGTACTCGTTGAGGACCGTCTGCCACGGGTCCTCCTGGGTCTGCTTGAGACCGAGCGAGATCCGCTGGCGGTCGCGGTCGATATCGAGCACCTTGACCCGCACGGTCTCGCCGATCGAGAGGACCTCGGAAGGGTGGTTGACGTGGCTCCAGGAGAGCTCTGAGATGTGGATCAGCCCGTCGATGCCCTCGAGGTCGACGAAGGCGCCGAAGTCGACGATGTTGGAGATCTTGCCCTCGACGACCTGGCCCGGCTCCAGCCGGCCGAGGATCTGCTCGCGGACCTCCAACCGCTCCTCCTCGAGCACCGCGCGGCGCGAGAGCACGACGTTGTTGCGCGAGCGGTTGAGCTCGATCACCTTGCACTCGAGCGTCTGGCCCTTGAACTCGTCGAGGTTGTGGACGCGTCGGATGTCGACCAGCGAAGCGGGCAGGAAGCCACGCACGCCGAGGTCGAGGATCAGGCCGCCCTTGACGACTTCGATCACGCTGCCCTCGACCGGCTCGCCGGTCTCGGCCGCGACTTCGATCTTGCGCCAGGCTTTCTCGAACCGAGCCCGCTTCTTCGAGAGGACGAGGCGACCTTCCTGATCCTCCTTGGTCAGCACCAGCGCGTCCACCTGCTCGCCGAGCGAAACCTCCTCGGAGGGATCGACCGAGCGGCGGATCGAGAGCTCGTTCGCCGGGATGACGCCCTCGGACTTGTAGCCGATGTCCACCAGGACCTCGTCCTTGTCGATCCGCACGACCTCGCCGGCGACCACGTCGCCCTCCTCGAAGGGCTTGATCGTCGCCTCGTAGTTGGGCACGAGCTTGCCGTCGACCTCGATCAGCAGATCGGCGGAGCCGCCGTTGGTTGCCGCAGGCGGCGGATTCGCAGGCGCTTCGGGAGCAGCCTCAGTCGTTGTGTCAGTCGCGGACACGGCGGTCGATGATAGGGAATCGCCCGCGGGCCGCGAGCCCGGGTACCCCTACCGCTGCTGGCCGAAGATCCGCAGCAGGTAGAGGAACAGGTTGATGAAGTCGAGATAGAGCGCAAGCGCGCCGAGGATCGAGGCCCGCTGCTCGGCGTCGCCGTCGAGCCCGGCGCGCGCGTAGCCCTTGATCTTCTGCATGTCATAGGCGGTCAACCCGGCGAAGATCGCGACGCCGGCGTAGGTGGTGATCCAGTACAGGGCCTCGCTGGCGACGAAGATGTTCACGATCGTCGCCAGGATCAGGCCGACCAGCGCCATCAGCAGCACCGTGCCCATGGTCGAGAGGTCGCGCTTGGTGACATACCCCCAGGCTCCGACCGCTCCGAACATCGCCGAGGTGACCAGGAACGTGGTGAAGATCGACTGCGCGGTGTAGAGCTCGAAGATGAAGGCGAAGGTCACGCCCACGGTCGCGGCGTAGAGGAAGAAGAGCGCCAGCGCGACGGGGGGTGAGAGCCGGTC